>DAYJ01000086.1:0-13851 GCA_002506875.1 Euryarchaeota archaeon UBA40
GCCCCGATGGTGTAGTGGCCTATCATGCAGCCCTGTCGAGGCTGCGACCCGGGTTCAAATCCCGGTCGGGGCGCCTAACGACGTACAATAAAGGCGGTCAGCATATCCGTTACGTTGAACTGTTTACGTACCCGAACTTCAATATCTTCAACATTACAATCAACTATTTTCGAAAGTTTGTCAGGAAGTCCGATTACTTCGCTTTCGGGAATGATTGTCCATCCACAAATCCTCATCGGACCTTCGGGGCGGAGAAGTGGAAGTAATGCTGGCAATAAACTCAGAGTTTGATGTGGAAGATTCACAAGAAGCGCGTCCCAACGACCACATTGATCCGCTTTGGTAGGAATTTGTGTAGCATCCATGCATCCAACAAAGATGCTGGGGGTTGATTCTACCAAATTATTAGGTGTGAAATTTGGTTTCAATTTACGCAGAGGTTTGAGATTATGAAACAAAAACGGAAGGCAATCGGGATTGAGGTCATTGACTAGAAGTTCTCCTACCAAGCCTTCTTGTCGCAACATGGGTGCAATCGCTGGGCCAACACCACAAAATGGATCGCAGATATTGATTGGGCGACCTAATTCAGCAGAAAATAGGCTCAATTCCTTCGTTGTATTTTGGCGTTCATATTGTAGCTTGCTAGAGAAGTATACTCGAGAGGGGTCAAGACGTAGGCGTAATCCGTTCTCAGGTACCTCTGTTGTTGGATCCAGAAGATTTGATTCTAAATCCATCAAATCCTCACCCCAAATCAATCGATCTGTTCGAACTGCAATGGGTTGTAAATCTCTTATCCTGAATTCGCCCTTCACTCCATGATCGATTAACATAAGACGAATTCGAGGATGCGTCTCCATCTTAGATTGAATGAAAGCTGAAAGATACTGTTCATTCACCTCATCATAACGTTGGATGAGAAGATCGCCAAGAATTTCATGACTTTTCGTGATAATGGTGTTCTCTAACACACCCTCTCCTACCAATTCGGTAAAACGTGACTGCCAAGATTCTCTACTCTTCGATAGAATTGGTTTTGCGTCTATAATTGGTAAGTTGACAAATGCGGGCGGTAGTTCTGAGGGTGCGTTATCATTCAATGGAATGAGGATGTGTCCATCATCATAAGGTCGGACGCGGTGCTCTGTATCAAGCCATCCTGATTCCCGCAAAATGTCAATAGTTTGCTGCGTCATGCTCGACGGCACGCTCAAATGACGCATGGGACCCGCTCTAACCAGTGCTAACGGCATCTTGACGCTGACGGAGGAAGATTGGTGGATTCAAGTGGATTATTTCTAATCGGGCTCGGACCGGGCGACCTTGCCCTAATGACGCGGCGTGCCATCGATATGTTACAAGATATGGATGAGCGGTATCTCGAAGGGTATACCGCAACACTTCCTCTTGCTCAAGAAAACGAATTGGAGAATCTTGTTGGCCCATGGAAACGGGCGATGCGGCCTCAAATCGAAAATCCAAGAGAGATTATCGAGATGGCAAAATCGCTGAAGGTTGCGATTATGGTGGTAGGTGATCCAATGCAAGCAACGACTCATGTTGATTTACTCCTGAGAGCAAGGGAAAATGGGGTCCAAGTGACAATTGTACCAGGTATTTCTGCAACGACTTTAGCCATTAGTTCCAGTGGACTGCAATCTTATCGCTTCGGACGTCAAGTTACGTTACCTTACGCTTATGGTGACTATCTACCAACCTCACCTCTACGCTACATACTTGACAACCGGTTACGGAATCTACATACCTTGGTATTACTCGATCTAGATCCTACTGGATTAGGAATTGAAAGCCCGATTCACATGAGTCCGTCCGTTGCCGGACAAATCTTCATGCAAATGGCAGAAAGGTGGAGTGAAGAAAATGAAGAAGTGGATGTCAGTGCTTGGAATGTCGTCGTTCTATCTGATCTAGGGACCGACCAAGGTCATGTTTGCTCGACAATAATCGAAGAGATGAATGGAATGGAAAGTGGGCGTATTCATTGTCTTATTCTACCTGCTGAAATGGATAATCATGAACAGATGGTTTTCGACAGTATGAGATATCACGCGTAGATGTGAAACAGGAGGGGGGGTTGACGACATCATGGCCGGGCCCGGACAAGTTCGATTTCCAGGCGATGATAAGCGGCGTAAGCTTCGTATGAAGGGTATCAAAAAAGCCTCTGATTCAATCCAAAAGCGTTTGAGGAAAAACTTGGATGCCTTGCTTGAAGATCCGAGTTCCATCTTACCTACTCGTCATCCAAAGGGTGTATTCCCTCGACGTGATCCATTGAAAAAAACACAGAAGGAAGTGCAGCGTGTTACCGATAAACGAAACAATCTGAAATGGCTTCAACGGCGAATGCGTAAGCGACGAGGGGATGTGCCCGCTCGTGCTCTTGCTGGTACGCTCGCTGCTGCGCATGAAGAAGCGTTCGATACTGTCTCAATCTTCCAAAATCCCGCATATGGTCGCCACAGTTTCGTTCGACGGGGGATGGCAGCGCCAACCGATCTTGCTTCAATGCAAAACTTCCATGATATACCATTGAGGCTATTGCTTTGGCGGGACCATGCAAAAGCTGGAATCTGGTTCTTTGGTAGCCGGGCTGAGATTGTATGTACGGGCACTAAGCCTCTAATTCCTGATGGTTGGATTGATGAGGGACTAAAACAGGCACCAATCAACCTACAGAAAGAGGGGCGTGTTTGGTTCACATCCGGTCTAACAGTAGAGGAAGTTGAAGGTCGGAAGCAAAACAAGGACGGTTGGATTCGTTTCGAATTTAATGATGGGACTTTGCTTGGTATATCCGCAGCCTCTCTACAATCTCTCGAAGAGAGCCTTATCGGAGGTATTTCTCTCCGTATGCTTCCTCCTAAAATTTCAGCAGTGACTGAAATTGAATGGATTTGGACCCCAGAAGGATGGGGTGATGACAGGGAGGTTTCAGAGGAAATGAAGGAAGCGGGCCAAGAAATACTCACAGCTTGGACCGATCTAACCTTGAAAGACAAAGAGGTTGTTGAACGATTGAAGGGAGCAGTTACCAATTCAATCGATGAGGGGTTCGTTCTCGGGACAATGTGGTTTGAAGAATTTGAAGAGGGGATTTCTGCAATTGAAGGCACGGATTTAGAAAAAGAGGCGATCCAATGCGCTCTTTCAAACATAAATGCTGGACTACATGTACGTAGAGATGGGGTGGCTCTCGATTCACCAGATGATGTTATTCGACTTGAAATGCGTGCAGGACATGATATTTTGATTGCGCTCTGGGATGATTGGGGCCATACAATCCTTGAGGAAATGTTCGGGATAGTGGGCGAAAAGGCTGATGATATTCATGCGAAGCAAATGAAGCGTAAGCAGGGATTCAATGCCTTCCTCAAAGGATTGAGTAAGGATAGGCAGGCCACTTCGAAGCTAGAATCGTTCCCTTGGAGTAATACAGTACTACCTTCACCATTGGATTTACTGCATGACTTAGTACGCAAAGGCCACACTGATGGTCTTGGAAGGACGGTCTCTATGGTTCGAAAAAGGAAGGTCATCAATGACGCTGCAATGGGTTGGGCTTGGTTAGTTGCTCATGACCGTGATGGATCCGAAGCCTGGCGCTTCGATCAAGTTGCTCGAGACAAAGGTGGCGATTGGGCAAGGGCTGTGTCAAATCTATGGCAAGTTAGTGAGAGCTTGATTTCTGGAAATGGTAAGAAGGGCGATTACATCGATGCAATGAGTAAGGTTGCTGCTGCTGCGAGTCTCCAAACTGATCTGCCAGATGATGAATAATCAAGCTTCTAATGCCTGGTGAATATCATTCCAGATGTCTTCAACATCCTCAATGCCGACACTCATCCGAACGAAACCTGGGGAAATTCCAGCAGCAATTCGGACTTCTTCAGGAACTGCCATGTGAGAAGAGGTGGCGGGAACCTCGATGAGAGATTCGACTCCACCAAGACTTGTTGCCTCGAATATAATTTTCAATTGAGACATGAAGGTCATTGCAGCATTATCTCCACCCTTAACAACAAATCCGAGCATGCCTGTTCCATTCGGCATGACGTGTTTAGCAATCTCGTAATCGGGATGTGAGGGGAGTGATGGGTGAACCACCCGTTCAATCGCAGAGTGAGATTCTAGCCTCTCAGCAAGTGTTGCAGCATTTGATGCATGAATGGGCATCCGTGCATGGAGGGTTCGAATGCCTCGTTCTAAGAGGAAGCAAGCATGGGGATCAGGGGATGTTCCAAAAAGGATTTTCTTTGCAAATACCTGTGCGATGAGATCTTTGGAACCAACGACTGCGCCCCCTATATGATCTGAATGACCATTCAGATATTTCGTGGTGCTATGGATAACAAGATCGTGTCCCATTTCGATTGGGCGTGTAGCCCATGGTGAGACAAATGTGTTGTCAACGACTGATATGAGGTTGTTTTCATTAGCGATTCTGGCAATTTCGGGGAGGTTGCAAACCTTGAGATTTGGATTTGTTAGTGTTTCAGAGTAGAGCATTTTCGTATTTTCCTTGATTGCTGCCTCAAAAGAAGAAGGGTCTCTAATGTCCGCTAAAGTCACCTCGATTCCAAACCTTGGTAGATCTTCGGTCATGAGGCCATAAGTTCCCCCATAGACGTCCGGCGAAGCGATTACGTGATCTCCTCGTGATAATAGTCCGAGGAGGACAGTAGTAATCGCGCCCATTCCACTTGAGAACATCTCTCCATCCTCCGCACCCTCTAACGATGCAATCTTTTTCGAAACAACCTCTGAATTAACTGAGGATAAACGACTGTAGAGAAGTGTGTGTTGAGCTCCTGCTGCCCAACCCGCATATCGCTCCTCATCCAACTTGTAAGTTGAAGATAGGTAGACGGGAGTGTTTACTGCTCCATCTGCATGATGGGTGCCCTCATGCACTGCGCGTGTTGGAAATCTCATTTCGTCAGTCATAACCTCGCCTTGATAGTGGGTAAGGGGTGAAGGACTTGAACGAATCTGTCCACGTTATTGATAGAGGAATTGTAATTCTTGATTCGAATAATCAGTTTACAATGACATCTGACGGCTCGACCAAAGACGCATTGATCCACCAACTCGTTTCCTTGAACTTGAGTAAGAGTGTCGAATCAGAAGTGTCGATACGTTCGATAATGGGAAACTCGTCCTTGCCTGCAAAGGGAGGCCACCCGGTAAATCCAGTATCAGTTCCAGATTTTTTCATAACAGTCATTCCAACTTCAAAACCATCAAGACACTCTGAATCCTCATCTTCTGAATCAATGGAGTCCAGGAGTTTTTCCATGGTCTCTTTTGAAAGCCGATCTGATGCGAAAAGGGCCTTAATGACATCACGCCGGCTAGTATCCTCCTGTTTGTTCCCAACCTTGTAACCCATGAAACGAATGATGGAGTCCGTTTTCTCAAACCTCATCTGTAACGCATGGAAGCACTTGGACTCAGTTCTAGACTCGCCTTCCTTTGAAAGTAAATGGGAAAGGCCGTCGTAGACAATGTTCCACATCACATTAGATTGGAGGTGTGTAATCGCTTCAATCGGAATTCCCTTCTCTTCGAACATTTCACGAATCTTCTGTCCCTCTGGACTGGATTTCAAACCAGCCTGAATAATTGGGTCGATTGCCCATGGAGATTCACCGAGCGTGGATTCGATTTCATGTACCAATTCAACAAGGCTCGCCATCAGTTCATCAATTGCAATTCGCCTCTCAATTCGGCTTGCCCATTCCCAATCCCATGACATGCAAAACATGTAGTATTCAGGGTATTTCAACCAGTGAAGGAGATTTTCTCTTCTCTTGTCTCCGTTTCAGGAGCCATCTGCCCGTAAATCCAAGGCTAACAATCACAAGAATTAGTGCGATGATTGGTAAGAGAACTGCTAGTATTGTACAGATAATGCATGCACCCGCTTCAACAGTAGACACAATGGGGTTCCCAAGTCCTCCAGTTGTCGCTGTTGACATTGCACGCAATGCTACTGTACTCACCTGTACTGTACCACTCACCCCACCTCCCGCAATTATACTCAGGCCCCATCGAATAATCGGATCTGAATCTCCTAAAGATGAACTCATTAGTAGAGCTCCGGAAAGCATCGCTGCAGGTGAAGCGATCGTATCCAATAGATTGTCTAGCCAAGGCACATAATATGCGATTATTTCGATTAATGTGGCCAATCCAAGTACCACCAATCCGATATCTGATGCCATCCAATCTTGTAATCCAGATGCGGGGATGGCTGATGGGAGGTAATCTAAACGGGCAGCAGCGCCGTAAAGAAATGGGGGAATAAAGATGCGGAAACCGCTAGCTGCTGCAAGACCTATTCCTAAAGATGCGGCAATGAATAGTTCAAATCCATTCATTTAGTCACCTCTTCCGTCCAAGTTGAATATGAGTCAGATGCATCAACTGTGGTCCAAGTTATTTGAGGGATATCATAGGGACTTTTCTTCTCTATGAGTTTAGCGAGGATTGGGGCCTTTTCAGCGGTAGTTGTCATCATAAGACGCCATTCATCTTCTGAAGTAACCTCTCCGTCCCATCTATACATCGAACGAATACGTTCGATCTGTATGCATGCTACAACTAAATTTTCAACAAGAGTGTGCGCCCATTCCCCTACCTCAAACTCCTTCCAATCGCCGGGAAGTGTCGTCACCATCTTCACAACGGCCATGAATACGCACCACTCACCACGCGCGTTGAACCTATCGGGTTAGTGGGATGATTGAAGGCCCATCACTCCAGAGAGTGTTACATGGGTCTGGATTGGAGTGCTCCCATCGATACTGGTCCGCTTCCAGATGATGGGGAAAACTTCGATGTAATTGTGGTTGGGGGCGGCCCAGGAGGGGCTGCTGCTGCAAGCTATGCAGCGCTCGCTGGAAACAAGGTCCTTCTCATTGAGAAGGCAATTTGGCCACGTGACAAGATTTGTGGAGATGCAGTCGGAGGTAAATCTCTCCGTCATGTCAAAGAACTCGGTGTGAAGGAAATGATTGAGGACACGCCTCACTTTCGAGTGACTGGGATGATGTTTAGTAGTCCAAACGGAAAACAAGTGACTATTCCGTTACCAAAAGATGATGTTGCAAAGAGAGAGGCGGGATATGCACTTCCTCGACTTCAGTTCGACTACATGATGTTCCTTAAAGCGACTGAATTAGTTCGTGAAGCGGGTGGAAAAGTTGTCCAAGGCACTTCGGTTTCTAATGTGCACCATGATGAAACAAGTCTCAAGATTACTGGTGTAACAATTGAAGGTGATAGTAATTCTACTCATATGGCTCCACTAACGATTGGGGCTGGTGGATATCTTTGCCCCGTCGCAAAGAAAATTGTAGAAGAGTTGAATCTTGAGAAATTGCGAGATGAAAAGCACTACTGTGGAGCATATCGAGAATATTGGACAGGTGTCAAAGATGTGGGCGATGGTGAAGGATCTATTGAACTCCATTTTGTTGACGACGTAATACCAGGATATTGGTGGATTTTTCCCGTAAATGAAAATGTTGTAAATGTTGGAATAGGTATGGTCAACGCTGAAAGACGTAAGCAAACAGGCATCAAGAAATCACTCAAAAAACTTCAACACTATCTCATTCACGAGCATCCTCGATTCAAAGAGCGGTTTGCAGATGCGACTTTAGTAGAAGGTAGTGGAAAGGGATGGGAGCTCCCATTTGGTAGTCCTAGAAAGGGATCTGCGTTGCAACCACGGCGTACGGCTATGGCTGGAGCAATATGTGTGGGAGATGCTGCAAGTTTGGTTGATCCATTTAGTGGTGAAGGGGTTGGGAATGCCTTACTATCTGCTAAACTAGCAATTTCCCTATTTGACCGGGAGGTCCATTCTGAGGGTTTGCCTGCGGAAGTTGCGGATGAATACATGGTACGCTTATGGGAGGAATTAGGGCCTGAGCTTTCGAATTCATTCAAAATTCAGCGGATTGTACGAAGGAAGCGTTTGATGAATCTCTTCGTACGAAAAGCAGCAAAGCGCCCGGCCCTACAAGAGGCCTTAACCGATGCTTTAGCCTCAAAAGAGGCACAGAAAAAATTGCATAATCCTCTTTGGCTCGCTCGGAACATTTTGTTGTGAGGGCATCCTATGGACGCCAGTCTACAAGGCATCAAAATGGTCCTACTAGATTTAGATGGGACAATCCACCTAGGAGGAATTCCAATTCCAGGAGCCTTGGAATTCATTCAACGATGTAGGATGAAGAGTATTGCTACAATCTTCCTATCCAACAACTCTAGTTGTTCTGTAAAACAATATGTAGAGAAATTGCACGGAATGGGAATAAAAGCTAGAGAAGAAGATGTGCTTCTCTCGACACACGACTGTATTCGCTGGCTCCAGCAACGTGGTTGGATGAAAATCCATTGCTTCGGCACTGAAGGAATGCGATCTATGATGGAAAGTGCAGGATTTGAATGCGCAAACAATGGAGTAGATTGTGTGGTCATTGGTTACCACAACGAACTTGTTTATTCTGAATTACAACAAGTTGCCGAACTTCTACACAAAGGAGTGCCTCTGGTAGCCACACACCCTGATATTGTCTGTCCATCACCTACAGGGGGATTGCCAGATGTGGGTTCGATATTAGCTATGTTCGAAGCCTCCACTGGAATAACTCCAACGATTATCACAGGTAAGCCAAGACCTGAAATGATTCTTGAACGATTGAAAGAGGAGAAGATTGATCCATCGAATGTTGCGATGATTGGTGACCGAATTTACACAGATATTGCGATGGCTTGTGCCGCTAATGTACACAGTATTCTAGTCCTAAGTGGTGAAGCAACGAGAGGTGATCTCACAAATTCGACGATTCAACCAACATTGGTTGTTGATTCTGTTGATGTGCTTCTTAGATGACTGGCTGACCTAATTCAAAGATGAAATCGTATCGAGAATAGAGAAGTTACCTGTGGTGTTCAATACCTTCCGCGAAGCCATACGCTACGTGTCTTCGGATTGGGATGAAAATGGCATGGAAGAGTGCGACCTTCTTGCACTCCCAAGATGCTCTCAAGAGGCAACGTTGCCGTCCGAAGAAGAAGTAATCGAACGTCTATGTGATAGTGGAATCCTAAGTGATTCTAAGGTTCGTAATGCGTTGAAAATGTCGAGCCGGAGTCTAGCAATCTGGCCACTACCACCTGGCTTAACTATCGATAGTTTCGGGGCTTCGGCCCTTGCCTTGCCTTGGTGGAAGTCAAGTCGTGAAGCAGGAGCTCTCCTTCCCTCTCATTACGAAACTGCACAAATTATGCAAATGATGCAAATGGAATCTGATACCCGTGTTCTTCTCATCGGGGCCCGGGGGAATTGGTGGACTGAAATTCTACTCCGACTGGGTGCAAATGAAATTCATGTGGTTGAAGCCGATCCTGAACGGCGACGTTTTCTCGAAATTAACTGGAAAGAGAGGGGTTTAGATTTGCTTGCAATTAACCAAGGATGTCGTGTAATAATCCATGATGCATCTTGGTTAGACTGCGATAAGATGATTCAAGAAAATGAAGTATGGGACCGGATTCTTATCACCGGCACGTGTGATTCAATGCCCAAAAAATTATTCAAAACGCTAAGACAGGGGGGTGTTGGACTTGTTCCTATTGGCCCCGAGGGGAGTCCTGCAATCCGATGTGTGACACCTGAGCAAGATGGTGGCTTATTCGTTCGCTCTATCACAATGTGGATGGCTGACCCGTTGGATCCTCGGACACATCGACGCCTAATTCCAAATTCAGAAAAACGTGGACATCTTTCCAACATACGTGATCGGAGTGAAATCCTTGAGACAGATTGGAGTGTGCCTGAGCATGCTTGCCTACGTGATCGGGCTGGCCCTGCCCGATTGCTCGATGCAATGGATCAAATCTGGAATGAAATGGGAATCGATTTTGATGGAGATGAAATGGATGCTGAAATTGCTGATCGGCTCTTCAGAATGGGGAATGTGATTCAGAACATTGGAATGTTTGACTATGCTGCAGAACATTTTGGAGCGTCTTTTCATCTCCGACCATCCGCTGAAGCTGCTACAATGATTGGTTGGTCATACAGTATAATGGGTAATGATTCAGAAGCGATGGCTTGGTGTCGAAGGGCCATTGAGACTGACCCTTCCTTGGGCGACCCTTGGAATGATATTGGTGCAATTATTCTCACTGGGGGTGAGATTGAACGGGCTATGGCATGGTTTAGAGCGGCTGTTCAAGCAGAGCGTTCACTCAATCCTGGGCACCCTTGGTCGAATATGGCACGTGCCCACTTGATGATGCGAAATCATCCGGCTGCATTTTTTGCTGCACAAAGTGCTGTGATTCATCTACCTGAAGACCGGGAGCTTTTGATGCTCTTGGATGAACTTGGTACAGATCTCTGCTGATTTTATTCCTCTGAAATATCGGTTTCTTTCTTCTTATCGTTACGCAGGAACGATGGAGCCCACCAGTTGAGGGGGCCCATCAGACGCATCGTCGCAGGAACTACAAGAGCGCGAACGAGGGTCGCATCTAAGAAAATGGCGAGTGCGAGGCCAAGTCCAAACTGCTTGATGATTGCGACAGAGGCGAATATCTGTGCAGAGAAAACTAGTACCATAATCAGGGCTGCTGCAGTAACCAAGCGGCCTGTTTTCTGGAGTCCGTATGCAACAGCCAACGTATTATCACCAGTACGTTCCCATTCTTCATGGATACGAGAAAGCATGAGAACCTCATAATCCATTGAAAGGCCAAATACGATACAGAATAACATTACAGGTGTTGTCGGATCAATTGGTTGAGGAGTGAAATTCATAATTTCATCCAAACCAAGACCTCCCTCTTGGAATACGAATACTAACATTCCGAAAGTGGCTGTGATGCTGAGAATATTCATGACAATTGCCTTGAAGGGAATTATGACCGAGCGAACTTGAATGAACAAAAGAATACAGGTAGAGATGAAAATAAATGCCATTGATATGGGGAGGTTTTCCACAACAGCGTCTAACAAATCAAGGTTGTAAGCGGCGAGACCGCCGATGAAAATAGACTCCTTTTTCACACCCATAAGATCGATGTTATTTGCGTCACGATCTGATCGTATATCTTCTACGAAATGTCGTGCTTCTGCAGTATTCCACTCAACGCCGAGAGTAATGAGAAGATAGGTGTGACTTGTTTTTTGACTAATGAAAGATGCTCGAAGATACTCTCGGTAACCAAGTTGTTCTGGAGTGAGAAAATCGTCTGGAGTTGACCAAAATTGGACTACTGAGCTAGCATTCATAGAGGGGTCAAAATAACCAGGTGCAATAATTGAAATTACGTGTTCAGATTCCATTAAAGAAGAGGCATAAGCATGTGTACTGCGAAGATTCTCTTCACTCAATGCATCCCCATCTTCTCCGAGGTCGAGAATAAAGAATAGGGAATTATCTGAGCTTTCAACCCAGACGGATGACATTTCCTCAAGACCTTCGCGGGCCATATCATCAGGTGGAAGTGATCGAATGCTCGTTACTCCATATTCTGCCTGGAGAAATGGCGCCCCTACACCAACAAGAAGGAAGAGAATTGGTACGAGGATTACTAGTGGTCGATTCATGACTTGAGTTGCAATCCAAGACCAAAATCCATCCTCTGATACTGTGTCTTTCATACCAAATGGAATTCTTAGAGAATTAATTCTCGGTCCAATAAGTGCTAGAAGTGCAGGAAGGATAACTACAGAAGTCAACATTGCCATGCTGACTGCCAGTGTTCCCCCAATTCCCATTGATGGTGTCTGTGTATTCTTGAAAAAGAGTAGTCCGAGAAGGCCTGTTGCTACTGTTAAACCCGAAAAAAATACTGCGCGACCAGCGGTCGCTGTAGAGATTGCAATTGCAGTTCGCGTATCGTGACCTGCTGCAAGTTCCTCTCTATATCGATAAAGTATGAACAAGGAGTAATCTATGGATACACCTAATCCGAGTAAAGTGATTATGTTGGATGCAAAATTGTTGACTGAAACACCTTCGAGGGTGGAAAGCCATACTGTGATTCCTAGGGCGCTCAACACTGTTAGTAGACCCACAGCCATTGGAAGTGCAGATGCAATGAGCGAACTAAACACGATAAGGAGTACAATGCCGACCAATGGGGCTGCGCCAAGCTCAGAACGAATTAGATCGTCCTTCAATCGCAAATCAAAGGTGGAATCAACCGCAAGATTTCCCGTAATCCAAATATCGAATTCTCCCTCTGATGAAGATGCGATATCTGCCATTGTCTTCCAATGTTCGATTAGTAGGGCTTTGGCTTCTGTTCTAGGTTGAGTAATCTGAACTAGGGTCCGAGACCAACGCCCATCCTCACTCACATAGTAGCTAAGATTTGCAGCATCAACTGTCCAAGGATAAGTCACAGATATTGTTGGATCATTTTCTAAAGGGGCAAGGGTGGATTCGATTGCAGAACGTATGGATAAATCATCATAGTCAAGATTACTATTCACGAGAAGAAAGAATGTCTCTGTATTTTCAGCATCTAAATCCCCAAAAGAATCACCCATAATCCGGAACGCTTCGGTGGATTCGAGTTCCCCCTCTCCAAATGATTCTGCCCAGTCTGGGGTCAAGATGATACCTAATGATCCCAACAATAAACATAGAGTGAGGCCAAGTGTGAGGACTGTTTTAGAATAGTCATGAGCAATAATTCCCAATTTGTACAGAGGCCTCTCTTCGAAGACTGATGGGTCGGAGGTGCTCTCCATGTTCTTGGGCGGTCATGATGGTTATTTCAAGACATGCTGAACATCACAATCGGTAAGTTATGTCAAGATGTTTCATCATCATTTACTTGAGGCACAATAAGAGCTGGAGTATTAGTTCGATCAATAATTGGAATTTCAAGCATTGAGGATGAAGGTAAAACATGGATTTGACAAGAGGGGCCACAAGCAGGAGCGAGGTAGTCCTCGCCTTGTTCAGACAAGATGAATCGAAGGCCGTGCCCAGCCGGTAAAATGGCGTCAATGGCTTGGAATTCCATCATCATTGTCACAGTTTGTCCAGGGAATACTGTTTGAGGATCTGAGCCGCCTGCGTGATAGCGAATATCCATTGTTGCATGCCCTATACGGAGGCCTGTCTCAAGGTCTTGCATTTCAATGAAAATCTGGCCTCCATCGAATGTAGGAACTGCTAGGAGATGTAAACTAACAAGGCCAGAGATGTGAAGATTTGAATTACTCAAAGATGGGCAGTCAACTGTGACAACTTGTCCACCCCCTACTACAGGCGCACCCCCACCTGCAAAAACGCCGTCATAGCTGCATTCAGATAGTGACATCGAGTTGCGTTCAGCATCTTGAGGAGGCCAGCTCTCTTCAATACGCCATTGCCCATCATTTCGCTGAATCTGTGCGTTTAGGTCGGGTTTGGGTCCACGTTCCATTAGATAGTACTCAAACCATTCAAACAGATCTTGCCCCCAATCCCAGCGAGTCATGTTATCGAAAGCTTCGCCACCATATCCTGAATCAATGTCATCGTGCTTTTGCCATTGATCGGGATAATCGTGCCCCCATTGACCAAGTATGCCGCGGACTTCGAACCCTGCATCCACGTAATCTTGGTACCAATTAGTTCCAAGTGGGCCGCCAAATACTTGGTGTGGATCTACGTTCCAATCTTGCATCCCTTGAACCCAATACACACTACCATTCCAATTTTGGAAGGCTTTGTCGATATGGCTCCTTTCATCGTAATAATTCTCCATGTATGGATCCATTTCACCACCAATGTATGTCACAGG
>DAYJ01000086.1:14239-22792 GCA_002506875.1 Euryarchaeota archaeon UBA40
CTTGAGAAATAATTCATGTGCATGACTTGAGATCGAGCTTCCGCACTCCCATTCTTGTAGAGTAATGGGTGTAATGCAGTGGTACCTGAAATCGGAACAATGGTCTTCAGATATTCACTACCCATTGCGGCAGCCTCCCATTGTGTTGCTCCCTCGTAGGACTTACCATAGAGTCCGACATTGCCATTACTCCATTCCTGTGTTCCTAGCCATTCCACAGCAGCATGAATCCCGAGGCCTTCTCCTGCCCCTCGGTAATCAAAACAGCCACTACTTTCCTCAGTCCCAAATACTGCAACTTGTGCAAATGCATAACCATGAGGTACAAAATTCTCGAAAATGAATTCCCCCCGTCCCGCACCAATCACATTTGTGGGCGTTGATTCAGACCCCTGGGGGCCATAGGAGAAGTAAGGGGATATGACGGCGATTACGGGCACTTTGTCACCTATCTCTGTGTTATTCGGCAACCAATAGGAAAGGTGGACTTCTGCAGAACTAGGGCCTGTTTCCCAAACAGATGAAGTATCAACTGGGATGAGGGTTTCTTGGACGTCGAGAGCCACATAAGGTCCCGGTTCCAAAACCAAGCTGTATGTTCCTGTAGTATTCCACTCAAGTGTATGACGATCCCAAATCGATGGATAGGAATCCGGCGACTCTTGTGAGGGGGGTTCTTCTGAGCCCAAGCAGCCAGAAAATGCCGCGAGAATGAAGAGAAAGGACATGCCTTTGGCTGTCCACTTCATGTTGCTCGCACCCACCAACTTGAGATAAACGCTGAGATGATTGGCGTTACATACTCATAGGGATTGAATAGACTCGGCCAGCCTGCTCTCAATGATGCATGTCCTCCAGTTCGCATCATGGTACCCTCAAAATGAGGTTGATGTTTCAGGTTCCTTCTTCCAGGAATTCGCAAAAAATCTCCTAGATTTGGGATTAAAGATTGGAGTGTTGCATGCGAAGTTCGTTGATGGGTTATTCAATCGAAATGGGGGGCGTTCTGAATCAGCCGTCTTCACAAATGAAGATGGATTGATTGTTGGACGTTCTACCACCCGAATTCGCATACCCGGGCCTGCTCGGCGAATTGCTGCCCTGGAACGGCGTGATGTTCGACTTCGCCTGCAAGCAGGTAGGATCCTCTACGATGAGTATGTGGCTGAGCATGGCATTCCTGATATTATTCATGCGCAAGCGTGTTTCTGGGGAGGTGTAATTGCTTCAAAGATTGCAAATGAAGAAGGTGTTCCTCTAGTAGTCAGTGCACATTCTTCCGTCTTCGGACGCGGTCTTGTGGGGCGCAGAGAATGGGGATTGGCTTCTAGTGTATGGAAAGAGTCAGAACAAAATATCTCAGTCAGTCGAACTAATGCAAAAATAATCTGTGATATGTTCAATTTACCAGAAAATGCGTTTCAGATTGTTCCTAACGGGATAGATTCTGGGCAATTCACTGTCACACCCACTCCATCTGGCCCATACAAGTGGATTTGTATTGGGAATTTAGTGGAGAATAAGCGGGTTGATCTATTGATCGATGCGATGAAGAAGATGCCTTCAGAACACAATCTTGTCATTATCGGCGATGGTCCGATGAGAGCTAAACTTACTCAACAAGCAACGGAATTAGGAGATAGAGTGGAATTTCTTGGAACTGTGGAAAGGGAGCGGGTTTCCCAACTACTCTCACAATGCCATGCACTCGTTCATCCAAGTGAATTCGAAACTTTTGGAGTCGTTCTCGTAGAAGCAATGATGTGTGGTCGGCCTGTTGTTGCTATGCGCTGTGGGGGCCCGGAGGAAATCATAGGACCAGATGCGGGGCTTCTTGTTGAAAATGGAAATCTTGGAGGGTTGATTGATGCGATGTTGATTACTTCTGAAAGAGGATGGGATGCACAGACAATTGCAAATCAAGCCCGAGATTTGTTTGACCAGAGGGCAGTGTGTGAACGATTCCAGAAAATTTACTCAGATGTAATAACTAGATATCATAGAAGGAACGGTTGATACATACTACACCCTAACTCACACGTAAGACGCATGGTGCATGGAGGCGGCCGTCATGGATTTTGTATACTGTGGAAGGAATTTTACATTGGTCGGAGCGTCGGAGCGGGACCATATTGTATCAGTAATACGGAATACTGAGGCCTTCTACGAGCTTGATCTATTGGAATACATGCAATGGGCGATTGCAAAACGTGAAGGTAAGAGGCGTGCGGGACTTGTTCTCGATGTTGGAGCAAACATCGGTAACCATGCAGTATTCATTGGCACATTCATCGCTAAACACGTCATCGCAATTGAGCCTAATCCTGAGAGCCTCGTATGCTTACGTGAAAATCTTGAATGTAACTTAGAAGACTATACTATCCACGATTGTGCTCTAGGTGCTTCCACTGGTCGTGGGCGAGTACATATGCCTGAAAATGCCGCTGACAACCTAGGGATGGCAAGAATTGTTGCAGATGATGAGGGGCCAATCAATATTCGAACTCTTGATGATCTCATCGCTGAGCAGAATGATGTGCTCGGAATTACTACACCCGTAACGGGAATGAAAATTGACGTGGAAGGTATGGAAATTCCCGTCCTAAAGGGTGCACGTGATATGCTGCAACGTGATTCTCCTGAATTATTCATCGAAGCTGCTACATCTAAACAACTCGCCGAAATTGAGGTTTTTCTAGATGAGTTTGGATACCGTAAAGTCGCCACATGGGCAGCAACACCAACCCATCATTTCACAACAAAAAGAAATGTAACAACTCGCCTCAGTATCCTCACTTACAAAGTTAGGCGGCGGCTAAAATATCGGCTCAAATGGTTAAGTGGCCGGGCTTGAGTATCTCTTGTCCAAACATACACAACCATCATGATGCATGGTCTAAGGTCACTACATGGTCGGAGTCGGTGTCATTGGGACCGGGTACTGGGGACGGAATCATGTGCGAACGTTCTGTGCATTGCGGGACGAGGGGCTCATCGAAGAAGTCGTGATCTGTGACTCTGATGAGGAGCGCGCGACAATTATTGCGTCTGAATTTGATTGTAAATTCGTTACCAATGCTGAATCACTATCATCCCTTGGGGTTAGTATGGTGACAATAGCCACTCCAACACCAAGTCATGCTAATCTTGCTATCTCAATGATGCGTGCAGGATTGGATGTATTGGTGGAAAAGCCGCTTGCGATGAACATTAAGGAAGCTGAAGAAATCAAAGAGGTTGCAGAAGAGACGGGGCGTTTGCTCCTTGTGGGCCATGTATTCCGGCACCATGCAGGGGTAAGGAAGGCTGCTGAGATGATTCGTAATGGAAAGTTGGGGCCGGTTCGCCATATTGTAAGTGAACGATTGGCTGTTAGAGAACCTCGTGAAGATATTGGCGTCATCGCAGCCCTAGGTATCCATGATTTGGATATATGCACGGATATTCTGGGAGGGATTAGGCCTGTTTCAATACGAGGAATGGCGAACGAATCTGAAATCAAGGGAATTGAAGACCATGCAGATTTACTGTTAGAATTTCCTGCAGATATCAGTGGCGGTGAAGGGGTAATGGCGTCAATTCACCTTTCATGGCGAAGTAGAATTCGGGGGAAAGTCAGATCACTTGAGGTCATCGGGCGAGATGGAAGTCTATATGTCGATTATATGGATCATTCAGGGATTTGGTTCTACTCACACCCAAATAACGCGCAGGGTGCGGAATTTGGAGGTTTTGGAGCCGCCCCGCGCGAGCGTGTCGAGATTGCAATATCTGAGCCGGCATTGACTGCGGAGCTTCGTGACTTCATTCTAAGATCAAAAGGAGATAGGAATGGTATTACCTTGAATGGTGTTGACGTTGGTATTGAGGGAATGAAATTAGTAGAAGATGCCCTTCGTGTTACTGGATTTTTACCCGAGTAATTTTGTCAGAGATTGATTACAATGAATGAGAACGAAATTCATCCATCCGCACAAATCGGATCAGCGGTTCAACTTGGCAGAGGGAATGTGATTGGAGCGAATGTTTCCATCATGGGAGACGTGTCATTAGGTAATGGAAATCACATAGGACCAGGTGCTGTGATTCAAAATAGAGTAGTAATTGGAGATGAAAATAGGATATATGGTCCTATTTCGATCGGTTCGCTTGGAGAAATGGGTACAAAGGGAGATTCTATGCCAGATAATGGAGTAGTGAAAATCGGAAATAGAAATACAATTCGAGAATTCACAACTATCAATTTCCCAGTGAGAGAAATGGAGACTGCGATTGGTGATGATTGCTATCTAATGGCAAGAACCCACGTACCTCATGATGCAATCTTAGGTAATCGGGTCGTAATGGCCACGAATTCACTCATAGGGGGTGGATGTAAAGTTGGAACTGCGGCTTACATTGGGTTAGGGAGTTTAGTCCACCAATGGATAAACATTGGATCTGGCGCAATGATTGGGATGAATGCGACTGTAACTGCTCATGTTCCACCGGCAGTGATTGTGATGGGGTCGCCCGCACGAATTACAGGGATAAACAAGATTGGGCTCCAACGGAGGGGGTATTCTGAAGAAGATATCAATCAGTTTTCTGAGAGGTTAGAGGTCGCTTTGAAAGGGGGGGGAATTGGTGATAAGAATGCCCTTATCGAAGAATTGTCTCAATTTCTAAATGAAAATGAACGAATCTGTAAAATGAGAAATTAATTACATTTTGAAGGATCTTACCGCATCAATAATTCGGTCCACTTCTCCATCCTCAAGAAGCGGGAAGACCGGTATCGATACAATGTGGTTGCATAGCTCCTCAGTAAAAGGAAGGGTGCCTAGTTTTCCTTGAGGATGATTAGAGTATATTGGTTGAAGATGACAGGGGATTGGATAATGAATCCCTGTTGAGATGCCTTTGGAATCCATGTGTGTCATGAATGCTTCACGGTCCGCGACTCGTAATACGAATTGATGCCATGCATGCACCGCACCTGGACGAATTTTAGGAAGGCCGATTTCGAGGTCTTCAAAAGATGAAAGGTAGCGATTTGCAATTTGATTTCTACGATTTACCCATCCATTGAGATGTTTTAGTTGGATACGGCCAATGCCACACTGTATCTCTGAGAGGCGGAAATTCGTTCCTAATACCTCATTACGATACTTGTCAGAACGCCCATGATCAATAAACATACGAATGTGGTCTTTGAGATCGGGACGTGATGTAAGTATCGCCCCCCCATCACCCCCTACGGCCATATTTTTGCTAGGGAAAAAGGAGAATGTGGCAATATCCCCGAAAGAACCGATACGTTTGCCGTTAAGTGAACCCCCGTGACCTTGTGCACTATCTTCAATCACTGGAATACCGCGTGTCCGACCAATTTCAAAAACTCTAGGATCGACTGGTTGACCGTAAAGGTGTACTGCGATAATTGCACGTGTCCGATCTGTAATGGCACCCTCGATAGCATCGGGATCAATGGTATAGTGGTCCTCCTCAATCTCTACAAAAATAGGAGTTGCTTGAACGAGATTGATGCATGTTGCACTCGCGATATAGGTATGGCTAGGAACAATTACTTCGTCTCCGGGCCCAATTCCAAGCACTTGGAGAGCTGCGATTAATGCCACTGAACCATTACTACAAGGAACACCAGATATGGCGCCACAGTACTCTGCCCATTCTGAACCGAAGGCTTTGGATTCAGGCCCCTTAATCCATGCTCCTGAATCGAGGATGCGGGCTGTTGTCGCCCTCATCTCATCATCGATGTGCATTCGACCCATCGGTATTCGATCCATGGGCATCATGAGTAGTCCTACACCCCTGCGTATTTGACCGGTTCTATCTCATCATATAGTGAGGTCCTCAAGTAAGGCTCTGAAGATAGATACCGCTCTACGATGGTCCGTCACACCTGCATGTTCGAATGCGAGTTTTCCTAATTCTTCCCGCCTATTCCAGCACTCTCTGAGTACTTTTGAGAACTCCATAATATCGTGATGATCATGGACAATGACGCCCCCTGGGCCTAATGCTTCGGGTTGGGAGCCTAGCCCACAAGTAACTGTTGGAACACCAAAAACACCGGCTTCGTTGATGACTCGCCCCCATGTTCCTGCTGTTTCACCTATGATCACATGTACATCAGCTGCTGCAAATGCTTGCTCAATTGGAACATGGCCATGACTCGTTGCATTTGGGTGAATACCTAGGCGCTCTACATAATGTCCAGATCCATAAATATCGAAATGGGCTTCAGGCCAATGTTTGTGGAGGTGTGGAAATAGTCGTTCATAGGCTTTGAAGCCTTTTTCGGGTGTTACTCCTACAATAGCAAAACGAGGAGATTGTCTGTCTGAACGATTTACTAAGCCCTCTTGGCGCCACTTTTTCACATGAGTAAGATTGGTGAAGCGCTTACCATAATCAATAGCTAAAGGGATGTTTGCATTTCTTTGCATTGTAAAAATTTCAGCCACTTGGCGCCCCAATCCTTCACCAGCCGTACAAACACAAATCGCACCCTCGATCGCCGATCGAAACATCTCTGGAAAGCGGAATGGTACATCATCTCGAATGAAAATCAAGTATGGGATTCCTTTTCGTTGAAAGGCATCGGCCGCGCCTGCCGACCATGTAAGTTGAGTAATTCCAAGTTGGGGAGGTGTTAGCATTTCATCCAACCAGCTACTAACCATTTTTGAAAAACGGCGATTTGTCCGGCGAAGATGATGTTGGTACAGATGGGGTTCGGAGAGGCCTGTTTTCTTTGATCTGAGACGCCAAGCTAATCCCGACCACACCGACTCAGTCGGAATTTTGAGAATTTGTTTCCGGATTTGTCCATCCAATAAACCAGTTAACTCTCCAGAGTGTGCATGACAAGATTCGATTTTCCAAGGCTCTAAATTTTCGGAATTTTTGTAATCTACTGTCACTAACGGACGAAACTCAATTTCTTCTTTGAAGGCTGGTCCAGGTACAAGTAAGCCATTGACTAACGTACAAAGAGACCGTTCGGCACCCCCTCCTGGAGGGTCTAAGGAGCATGCTGCTACGGCAAGACGACGCATGGGGGCACCTGATAGTTAGCTGCCGTCTTCGGCGATAGAGTCGGCTCGATCTCGAGATGCATCAACAAGTCCGGATGGGAAAAAATGGAGATCTGGAACTGGAGATGGGAGATTCTCATCCCAAAACTTCTGACTTCTGACCCAAATCTCTTGTTCCCCACACCATTGAAGCCAAGAGTCAACCCACGCACAGGTGTCTTGAATTCTTACATCATCAGCCGCTTGCCGACGAAGAATCTCATTTAGATGGCCGATCACAAAGACGTTGGCTGGAATGAGAGCATAAGTACCAAATGGATTTCTTTCTGTGTCAACGGTTCGCTGCTCCTTCCATAAACCGAGAAATCTATCGTAAACAAAACCGATGAATAAAACGAAAAAGCCGACGAGGGCCCCGATAGAGGCAAGGCCATAGTATGTGGTGGAAATCCCTAGGAAGGTGTTCCCACCCGTAAATCTCCAAGAAACATAAGGCCATATCAAGAGAGTGAGGGTTGTCACCCAGAATGCCATGGAAATGAGAGTCTGGGACTGTTGAAGTCGCCAGTACTGTCGCATGATCGTCTTCTTCATGAATTGAAATGCATGGAATCCCCTTATGGAACCGATGGCTTCGCGCCGTTACTTTGATTGAATTTTAGGCAATAAGCCACAACGCGTCTACGTGTTCTCCGGGTTCAATATTGGTATTTGGTGGGATTAGGGTTAGTGCATCATTGAGTACCATTGAACGAACGTTTCCACTCCCTTGGTGAGTTAATGGTCGACCGACAAGCCCGGTTTCACTAGATGTAATTTGGATGCGTCGAAGGCAAAGACGGTTGCCTGCCCCCCTCAACCCCTCTTCCATTTTTACAATAACTCGGCGATGGAATATATCTGGGTGACTGATCCATGGCACAATAAGAAGGTGGAAGACGGTTTGACTTGATACAGGGTTTCCAGGTAAACCGAATATTGGTGTTCCATTCCAATGACCGAATATTGGGGGGCCACCAGGACGCATGAGAACTTTCCAAAAAATTGCAGCATTGCGTTCTATCAATGAAGATCTGATGAAGTCCTTTTCACCCATACTCACCCCGCCTGATGTGAGAATCAAATCCACTTCTTCAGCACAATAATCGAGGGTTTTGTGTAAAGATTCTTGATTGTCAAGTACTGGTTTGATGATGATTGGTTCTGCACCCGCTTTACGAATAAGAGCTGAAAGAGCAATGCTGTTTGAATCATAGATTCTCCCCGGTTCTAGTGGTTTTCCAAGTTCTGTGAGTTCATCCCCAGTGGGTATAATCGCAATTCGAAGTTTTGACCTAACAGGTAGAGATTTGTGCCCTATTGTTGCTGCAAGGGCGCAAGAAGAAGATGTTACTATATTTCCTGTAGAAAGGGCAACTTCTCCAAGAGAAATGTTCTCACCCTTTCGACGAATGTAATCCTGTCTAGGTAATCCCTGTATTCCATCTTCGACCATTACTAAGGCGTC
>DAYJ01000086.1:23117-45496 GCA_002506875.1 Euryarchaeota archaeon UBA40
CCTAATGGAATTGGTGCGCCTGTCATAATACGATAGATCTCTGTGGGGTTGAGGGATTTGGTTATTGGTTGGTCGCCCGCAAAGATCGTGCCAATTTCTATTCTTGATTCTGGTAAATCGGAAAGTTGGACTGCCCAGCCATCAATAGATGAATTATCAAATGGGGGATCGTCACATCGAGCAAGAATATCTCTAGCAAGTATTCGCCCTTGGGCATGTTCCAATCCTATCTCTTCAGTGGCCCATTTGAATGGATGAGATGCAAGTATCTCTTGCGCCCGCTCGACAGAGATGAGGGTTTCCATCATCCATCTTATGGATGGGTTTGGTTTGAGGGCATCGGGAATCTATCTTAAGCACGAAGAAGAGGAAGATGTGTGATGCCTGAGTTTGGTATGGTCCTTCTTGGCCTCACTTTGGTTGCATTTCTCTATGCGTCTGTTGGCCATGGTGGTGCTTCAGGATATTTGGCGATTCTTTCTCTCACAAGTTATGCAGCAATGTCCAATGAATGGTTAAAACAACATGCATGGTGCCTAAATCTGATCGTAGCAGGAATTGCTTTTCACCATTATAGAAGGGCAGGACACTATAATTCAACTCTCACTTTACCGTTTATTGTAACGAGTATTCCAGCAGCATTCGTGGGGGGATTAATGGTTGTAAATGATGTAACTTATGACACGTTACTTTCCTTTGTCCTTATCTGGGCTGCAATTCGAATTATGCAAGGAGTTGGGGTGGATCGTGAAGATGAGGTTGAGCTGCCGATGAAATCTGTTGCAATGAGTACGGGAGTTGGTATTGGAGGAATAAGTGGAATTATTGGTGTTGGGGGAGGTATTTTCCTCTCCCCACTTCTTATTTTGAGAGGTTGGGGGACTGCAAAAACAGTGGCCGCTACTTCTGCAGTATTCATCTGGGCAAATTCATTTGCAGGATTAATGGGGGTTGTAGTTCGAGGTGGGCTTGACCTCGATATATCCATACTTGGACCGTTTGTTATGTGTGTAGTTGTGGGGGGCTTCATTGGTGCAAGGTTTGGTTCCAATCATTCATCCCAATATACTGTGAGGTGGCTTCTTGCAATTGTGCTATTGTTGGCTGCTTTGCGACGAACACTTGGAATGTTCGGGCTCTGGGGTTAGTCATTCGATTGTATCGACGTGCCCACAATCTGGGTTCGCACATTCAACTTGATAGCGTGCACGCTTCGGCTTAGGAATCCGATTCATTGCACCACAATATGTGCATTGGTGTTGAACAATTTCTGGTTGTTTGGGCCCGTCGTCGTCCTTCTTTGGATCTTGAATTTTAGACCACCCTGCAGATTCTCTGTGGTCTTGGGTCTTTTTGACAGATCTGGAACGGAGTGAAAGCTTCATCTTCCGGCGCTTTCGGCGGCTCTTCCCATCTCGGGACTTTGTGGGCTTCTTCGCTGCCATGGTATTACCAGAGGGGGTTCTCTATTCAATCACTTCGCATTTTTAGGGGTTAAATTGGGATGTAGAGGGATTTGGAATTCTCAGGAATATGGACGGTTTGCCCATTTGCTTCGATAGATGTGCGTAACGGCTCGATTGCTTCTTCTGGAAGATGGAATAATACGACGTGTTTAGCTCCTGTATTCTTCGCAAATTCAACGAGATGATTGTGCCCACAATGATTAGAGAGATAATATCGTTCAACTTCGCATGCAATTTTTGTTATTGTTCCATAGATTGGGAGGCTTCCATTCTCAAGTAACATCTCACCCCCAGTCCCTTCAGCCTGGTATCCTGTGATAAGAACTGCAGAATCTCGATCCTCCTTTAATCGATTAAGATACCAAAGAACTGGTCCACCTTTGAGCATTCCACTGGTTGTAACTATGACATCTCCGTGAAGGGCTTTTTTCCTGTCTGATTTACTGCCAACTCTACGTACCCATCGCCATATTCGATTCCATTCTTCGGCATCTGTAATGTGGTGTGGGTGGTCTAGCCAATGTTTAGTCACACGCTTGCCCATCCCATCATAATGAACGCGAAGGTTGGGATCTGCCCGGTATAGTAGCCGGAGAATGTCTTGTCCTCTACCTGAAGCAAATGCAGGCACAATCGCAATTCCCCCGCGAGAGACCACTTCCTTAATTTTTTGAATAAAGCGTGTTTCCTCCTCTTTCCTATCAGGGTGTTCTCGACCACCATAAGTGCCCTCCATCACCAACACATCTGCAGATACTGGCTTTGCCCCCCGAACATTAGGACTATCTCGAACGTCGATATCTCCTGTCCAAAGTACACGATATTCTGGTAATTCGAATTCGATCATTGCAGCTCCTGGAACGTGGCCAGCTGGGTGAAGTTGCCAAGACCATTCACCAATTTTTTGTTTCTCATTAAATTGAACAGATTTCCACACTTCTGCGGTTTCTTCAATATCTCGCTTATCCCATGGAAGAGGATGCCCTTCGATTTTCGAGATTTTGTATGTATCATGCCACATCATTGGAGCAAGCGCTCCAGTAAGATCGGTTGAAAAAATTGGACAGCCATGATTTGCAGAAATCCAAGGAACCATTCCGATATGATCTAAGTGACTATGTGTGATAATTGTAGCATCAATAGATGGACATTCATCAGGATATGATGGAGGGTCCCCTGGTGAAAGTCCGTAATCAACCAAAACACGTGTCCCAGTTTTATCTTCAATTACACATCCAACATTACCGACTTCTTGGGCTCCTCCAAGAAAATGGAAACGGATACCTGTATCCACTTTATCTGAAGGATAGCTTGTGGTTCTCCCTGGAGTATAGAACACCATGAAGTTCTACTTCTCTTTGAACTCAATCAAAGTATGGAGGGGGGCCCGTTTGTTTCCATTGGAAATTAAGAAACTCATTTATTTCAGATAATCACGATCACATTTCCAAACTCAATAATGAATAACCCTAATTCTAATAGTTCGATTGTGCATTGATTTTCATTATTCTTTTTCATTGATTTTCCTTCTTGGAAATTACAAAACTATCCTGGAATGGAAACAGGGGGGTGCGGGTAGTGGATGGATTCATTCGATAAGAGAACTTCCGCGATTCAATGGCACGGATTCCAGAGCATGAATTCGATGTTGATGATGATCGATGTTTTGGATGTGCAGCTTGTGTTGCATTTTGTCCGATAAACGCTCTTCAACTGAAGGATCGTTTAGCAGTAGTCAATGAATCAAAATGTACTCATTGTAATCATTGCATCCCTCTTTGTCCAGTTCATGCACTTTCAATCATCCGTGTGGTGTCTTGATGCATGTTGATGTATTCATTGCAAATGCCAATTTAGAATCACTAATCTTAGCTAGAATAATTCAATTAAATTCAGAACGTGAATTATTTATTACAACAGAAAAAGCAGAATTTGGATTTCCAAATGAATCGTGTGGGTTATTACACACTCCAAACATTTTGAATGAATTACAAATATCCCCCCTCCCCCCATCAGTTTCTCTAAGTAACAAAACACCTTTTTCTTTGAGATCTGAATGGTTGGAAAAACATCTTGCAATTATTCTTGCAAAAAATGGGGCGACGTTACAAACTCGAAGCCGTTTAGAAATCGACTCAGAGAACAAAGGCATGCTTAGAGGTGCAACAATCCATCAAGGCATAATTACGTGGAATAAGATATTCAATATTGATTATTCAGATTTTATTCAATGGCACGGTACTATTTCAGCATCTGATGAATTAGATGCAGATCATAAAGGGACAAGGGCAGATGGTACAATTGAAACCTGGCGGAAGAAACCAATCAAATCCACAACCATTCTTGAACGACGCACATCCTTTGGATTAGAAAACACCCCATTCTACATTGATGACATTATTCAACGAGCAAATGAACGATTCAATCGATTCACGAATTCTCCATTATTACCATAGGCTATCTTCAAAGATTCAGAGTGATGACACAGGATATCACAACCCCCGTCTTCCACCACCTCCAAACCAAAGGGGGAGGAGCCCACATTGTTGTTATTGATCCCGACGATCAGACACCCGAAATTGCTGCAAAGCGCGCAATTGCAAGCATAATTGCAGGCACTCAGGCAATTTTGGTTGGAGGATCAACTGCAATTGACGGAACCCCTGTCCACGACACGGTTGTGGCCATCAAAGAAGCAATCGAACTCTGTCGATGGAATACCACCCAAGATTCAGAATCAAATGAAGAAATATGGGATGTTCCCGTGCTACTATTCCCAGCAGGCGCTAGGGCACTTTCTCCAGCCGCGGACGCAATTACATACATGTCTCTCATGAATAGTCGCAATCTTCAATTTGTGATCGGAGAGCAAGTTATTGGTGCTCCAATCGTCGAAAAAATGGGTATAGAAGCAATTCCAATGGGGTACATTGTATTTGCACCAGGTGGGAAGGTTGGTGCTGTAGGGGAAGCAAATTTAATCGAAAGTGATGATGTTGAGACGGCGGTTGCATATGCTCTTGCAGCTAAAATGCTAGGTTTCAAAATGGTCTATCTTGAGGCGGGTAGTGGTGTTGATCGCCCAGTGAATCCAACAATTGTTCGTGCTGTTAGAGAGGCAATACCTGAATTGGTTTTGATTGTAGGTGGAGGGATGAGGACAGGTGAACTTGCCCAAAAGAGTGTGCGTGCGGGCGCAGATTGGATCGTAACAGGAAATCTTACTGAGGAATATGATGATGCATCAGAACTCGAGAATGTAATGCGAGAATATATTCAAACGATGCGAGAATAGCATCTTTTACCAATTATACAAACGGTTTCCAATCCTTATATTCGAGATGTGCAGCTTGTGGAGCAGCCCCCCCATCATCGAATTCTTCTAATCTTTCAGCTAACCATGTAAACCACTCAAATCGAGTATCTCCTCCATTCTTTCTATCAGAATCGATTAACTTCAAACACAATTTATGGTGGTGTTGAATCAATCCAGAAAACAAGTCATAGACAAGTTTGAATTTCACATCTCCACGAAATACAAGCGCGCCCAAACTTTCCCACGTCGTCATAACAGCAAATGCTTCTTGCCATTTTTCACCATGATATTCTTTGAATTCATCAAGATTATTCAAATTCTCAGGTTGATAGGAAACGATGTACAATCCTCCAGCAAATTCAGGAGATTGAAACAATTCTGCTAAAGATAAAGCAGCAGCACTCTGTCTTGCCTTTTTCAATTCTTTAATCTGAAACCATGAATAAATCGCAGCCCCAAGAATTGTAATTAATCCAAGAATTTCAGCCCATGCAGCAGCAGTTTCAATTTGCATATTACTCACAATTCACCAAAATAAAATTGCCAACGCTTCTTTGAACCAACCCTTGAAAATCGCTGTGATGACTGCAACGGACAAAAAAATCATACAGCACAGATTGAGTAATATTTCTTCCATCTTGATCAAATCAACAATCATTCATCATCAATGTCTCTTAGGGCGGGTGGAGCACTTCCACCAGGAGACGGAACATCTCTCATCTTCTCCTCTATTGGTTCTAGCCCAGTCGGTAGACCCGCATCTTCTCTTCTTTGTTGGATTTGTTCGTGAGCGCGCACGACATTCAATGAATCTCTGAATGCCTTATTCACAACCTCTCTTGTTGCTTCAGATTTCCTTAGAACGTTAAGCTCCCCAATGATTTGATCATGGGATTCTTCTAGAGATTTCAATTCCGCAGTTCTATCAGATAAGCCAGCCTCAATATCTTGCATTGTCAATTGTAGTTGAGCAATTCTCTCATCACGGTCGAAAACTTCCCTATGTAGTCGTCGTTCTCGGCGACGTAATGCCTCATACTCTCTATTACGGTCGACTAATCGACGCTTCAATTCCTCAATTTGTTCACTTAGATATTCATGTTCAGCAGACACACTACGAGGGCCAGACATAACTCGTTGCAGTTGCTCTTCTAACTCACCTATGCGATCATCACGAATCTCTAGATGATTTCTGACCTGTTCAACCAATTCACGCAACCTATCCCGTTCATCCTCTAAGGACGATTTTTCAGATCGTTCATTTTCAAGCTCTCGATGAGCCCCCTCAAGCTCTTGATTCAAAGTTCGAACCTCTTCTGCAGTTACTGAAGTAAGTCCAGCTTCAGCAGCCTTTTCCAAAGCATCAACAAGAGTGGCAACCTTCGCCTCCATCTCTACAAGTAAGCCGGTTTTCTCTTCAACCTCATGTAACAATTGAGTATTATTATCCTCAAGAGATTCGACACGCAAAGCCCCAGTTCCTACTGATAATTCCTCAATTTCTTTTTTTCCATCTTCTACCATTCGTTCAAGATGGATAATTCTAGCTTCACGGGCCCGAAGATCTTCTTCCATTCGAATCAATCTAGCTCGGTCGGGCGCGCCTATGTCATCACGTTCCTGAAGATCCAACTCGAGTACGCGATTCTGCTGACGCAAACTCGCAACCTCCTCATTAATTGAAGAGAGATCTTCCCATGCAGTCATTACTTCCTTGACTAGTTGGTCTTGGCCGTAAGATTGGAGCATTCCTATCAAACCCTCCCGATCCGTTCCACTTGGTTGTGGTGCATCTTGAGTCGTCATGACCAATCAGGTGGAATCGCTATTCCACTGCACTTGAACCTTCTCTGACTCGACAGGGTTTACCTGCCGTGTTTGAGGGTTGTATCAAGCAGCCGTCATTCGATGGATGTATACATCTCATCAGGCATAGCGCCAGCGAGTTTTAGTGCACCATCTGCAACACGAACAACTGGGTCTTCAGCACACCATACAGTTACATCGCCTATGTCGGCGAGGTGTTGAGCGACACGGTCAGCAACCCCTTCAATCAAGGAACCCCCGCCTGCAAGGATGATATTGTTTCGTAGAACGCTCTGATACTCAGGATCCGCTCCAGCGACAATATGCTTCACACCTTCTACAATGTGAGGTACAAGCTCATTACAAGCCAAGCGGACAAGATCACCAATGTCCACAGTCTGCTTCTTTCCATCAACTGAAAGATCCACCATAAATTCACGAGAGTCATCACTAACATAGGAGCCCTCTTCTTTCCAGCGTCGAACCATTGATTGTGTTAATTGGGCGCCAGCATATTTCTTGTTGATCAAATCCATCAAACGATGATCGAGCCAATCGCCCGCTTCTTCGATAGTGACCTGATCCTCATCTGTTGGGAATGTACCATAGATTCGTGCAATGTCAGTAGTTCCAGCACCGATATCAACCACAATACTTCCAGCAATTTGGTCAAGTCCGAAAGCAACTGCGAAAGGTTCTGAAACAACCATGATACCATTCACGAGACCACGTAGAATCGAAACAAGGTTCGTCTTGTCTGTGAAACTGATATGGGAGGGGCTACAAATAACACCGAGGACTTCATCATACTCTTCAGGATCACAATTCTCAATCAAGTGAGTAACGAATGCCTTTGCAGCACTGAGGTTTTCCTCATCATCTTGAGCAACACCATGTTCGAGTGGTCGGAAGAGATTGCAAGCCAAGCGATGCTTGATTGCATCTTCACCGAAGACAACATCCCTTCCAAGGAAGTTTCTTGCGACGGGGTCTTTTGGCTTTCCAACTACTGTTTCGATAGTCGTCATGACGCCTTCAGAGGACATGACGGTCGATTGGTAGGTTCCGAGGTCGATTCCGATGTACAGTCGTTCGCTCATTGTATTCATCTCATGTCCGGGGGACGAATGACGCACAACACACGTGGGTATGAATGTTCCACCTATTAATTCCAAAGTTAACAACCAGAGAATCGATGAGAACCAATCATTCTTCATTGTCATTTTTAGGAATCATACCAATTCTCAAAACCATCTTCTTATTTGTAAAAATCGCAATTGACAATGCTAAAGCAAATGTGAACACCACCAAACCACCCACGATCCAAATCATACTCTCACTTCCTCCATTTACTGAAGTGTTGTTTGTTGTATCTTGCATCTCATCTCTATCCAATTCTTCATCACACGAAGCACACTCTAGAGTTGGACACGACTCAGAAATTTGAACTTCCCAAGTATCTCCACAACACCCTTCACAGGTTTTCATTTCCTCTACACCCCCATCCTCAATTGATGGAATATCTGGCACGTACAGTATCTCTACATCATCCCTGTACACTCCAGATGCAGCAAGCGCAAACCCCAGACGATCACCACCATTTCCAACAGTTCCTGACCAACCAGGAGCAGCTGTCCCAACAGCGGATGCTACCACTGAAACCTGAATGGATGAAATTCCAACCAAATCTTCAGAATCAATTTTTACTACTTCTGTAGCTTCCAATAAATCACTTGAATTTCTTTCATATTCCCCGAAAGACACAATCAAGTCCAGATTATCTACAGCATCCCCAAACGGTCGAGGATTGAATGAGAGAGCAATAGACACATCCTCCCCTTCTCTTATTGGTAAATCCCAACTAACATTTTCATTCAATGAAAGAAATGGTCCATCAGCCCCCTCACCATTCCATTGTTTAGAGAGAACTTGCTCAATTGGCGTACCATTATTGCTACCTAACCATTGTTCTGCGAACACCGTCTGATCATCAACAGCAAAGGAATCATGAATCCATATATTTTGACTCGGATCATGTACGGTGGTGGTAGGTTGAAGATCGATAATACGGCTTATGTTGGGGCGCCCCCAACCTTGGATAATGTCGGGCGCAGGTCCAATTACATCACCACCACTCATCCCCCCACCTAGATCGTCACTTGCAATTACCATCAATGAACGAAGTAAGGCGCCGGATGGGACTGATCCATTTGCAAGACTCACATTCCATTCCATTCCTGAATCATAAGAATGGACTACAACATTAGTTCGATTTACGTCCCCAGATATCCACCCCTCCTGTACCATTTGTTGTGCAACCGCACTCCAACTTGCTGCTGCAGGAGTGGAAAACGAAGTTCCACTTCGTAATCTTGAAGCATCATTGAACGAGTCCCATTCGCCATCAGAACGAGCAGACTCAATACTCACACCCGGCGCGACGACAAATACACCTCGTAACCCATCTTCAGTGGGCCCACGGGCAGATGAAGACACCACTTCATGCCCAGCATCTCTAGTGGTAGACCCAACAGCTACCACATTTCTTGCATTTGCTGGCTCGTAGAATGCAGCCCGATTATTTCCTGGTGCAATGAATGCAAGGGACCAAGGAACTTCCACACTCCAACGATCAAACAGAGCAGATCGAGGTGTGTAGGATTCATCCACATCACCCCATGAATCAGAATGAATGACTGCGCCAAATTCAAACGCTTCAGCTAGAAGATAGTCTACCTCAGGCTCCTTCCAATCAGAACCATCAACCACATCTTGTATCAGGAGCATTGAGGCATGACTCATTGAAGCCATTCCAACCGATGGATGTCCACCAGTATCATCCACTTCACGACACCCCAGAATTCCAGCAACATGTGTTCCATGTCCAAAATCTGTAATATCGTCATCCCAGTCATCGATTGAGGTATTGATGTGGATTATTTTTCTATGGTTAGGGCCTGGCGCCCCCACACTTCCAGATGTATTACGGAAACAGGAATGATCGAGATCCAATCCAGAATCAGCTACAGCGATAATTACGCCACTTCCATTCAATCCCAAATCCCAAGCAGGGTGGTGGATAATGTCTCCATGTTCCATGATTGATGATACTACAGTATCTCTTCCTTCAGTTTCCAAGACTGGATGAACACTTCGAATACCCTCAATCTCTTTGAGGTTCCTCAAGTTAGAAGGATGTGTAATAATTTCAAATTCAACCCCTAAAGGCAGGTCTGGATGGACAAGCCACTCAAAACCGAGAACCCCCAAACTACTACTCATTTTGATAATTTGTTGTACATTATCGAAAGGTAGCCTTGGTTCAAGCACAATCCTATGACGGGAAATGTCGTCACGAATATCCCATGAAGATCCATGCCATTCACTCCACACGAATCCCTCTAATGGTATGGGTTGCTCACTCCAAACAAGTAACTGATTAGATGTTGGTTGGCGCAAAGTTCTGATTCCTCTTTCTTCCAATTCTTCTCTTTCCTCTGATGTCCACGCGTCTACAGATTGAACGGCCCACACGCGATGTCCCCCCTCTTCATTCTGAACCGAATCCAACTCTTTTGGTGGAATTGGCGATGCAATAAGCATCAAGATTAGGAGAATTGGGCGCAACTGCAACCCAATAGGAACCATGTTCTGATGAGATGATACAACCCTCATCATGTCTTTGGGTCATCTAGAGTCCGACCGTCGGTGTTTTATTTAGGTCGGGTTTCGCGTAAATCCATGAAGGCATTTCGTGTAGTTGGACATTACCCTGCATCAAAGAAGAAGCAGGACTTCACAATCGATGTCGTTGCATCCAATGAAGATGATGCGAAACACCGTCTTTTCTCCCATATTGGTAGTCGCCATCGTGTCCTACGTAGACACATCACGATTGAGAGCATTTCACAAATTGATCCCAGTAAATCCTCTTCTCCAAACGTCATCCACGCATTCCGAGATACGATTGCATCATCTCCACCATCGACTGATGATAGTGAAGAATAATCACTTAGGAAAAGCCCACCATTAAGGTGGCGTGATTTCTAATCATCCCCCGAAACCAAATCCGACGGCAGCATCTACTCCAGGTAATTCATACCCCATCATTCCACCAAGCATGTATATCGTCCCAATAAGTAGTGTCAATCGCACAGCATTTGACATTTCTACTGCCTTAGAACTGAAAGTCAACCCAACTAGGCCACCCACGATAAACGCTGAACTCACATTACCCCAAAAAATCGCTTTACCTGTATGGTCATTCATACGGTCATTATATTCATCTAAATCATCAGCATAATCATCTAGTGCATTATTGTAATTTTCACTTTCTGCAGAACTTAATCCATCATCATCGAGATCAAAATCAGAAGACGAGGGAACATCTGGCGCATTCGTATAATTTGCAGAATTAGAATACGCTTCAGAAAGAACCAGCATCAAGAAACCCAATGAAATCAATACAGTAATCATTCCCTTTGATGACGTCATTGAACTGTATATCTTCTCTAGAATCTCTTTGATTGGAAATGGGGACTCTTTTGGTTGAGGTGGTGTAGATTGCGGCGCCATACTCCCAACTGAATCTACTGGCGCTGGTACCGGAGAATTAGAAGGCGTATTAGGAGATTCTAATGGTGGTGGAGCAGCAGATTTTGGCCGACTAATTGGTGGTGGTGGCATTTCATTTGGCGGCGGTGGCGGCATTTCACTCGGTGGTGGCGGAATTATTGGTGTTGAATTTGCCACACCACTTGGATCATAATTCATGTCTGCAGAAGATTCCTCTTCACCCCATGGATTGTCGGTTCCCATATTCTCAATTATACGCAGGAATAGTTATTCTTTACCATGAATGAGGATATACTTCAACCTAATATTTCACGAATTTTTTCTAGGGTTTCGGGAGTTTTAATCCCAATCATTTCAATTTCATTTGCAATTGGTACCCCCTCAACACCCAATCCAACTGCAAGACAACCACGAACCATTTCATTTGGATAACCCAATTCTCCTGAATTGGTATTGTATCTATTTTCATCAACCATATACAACGAATCATACAACCCGCACAATACTTGATTCAATGCATTCTTACTAGCCCAATAAGCTCCAATATTAGTTTCCCCATAATCCGGCATAATCGCATTCTCAAGATGGGTTTCCACAGATCCGACAACATTTCCATCTGAATCACGAATTAAGGGTGCATACGGATTATCCATAACAACAGTAGCCAATGTAAAGTCTAATCCCCTTCGCATATGTATATCCAATACACCTTCTACAGTTTCTTTTCTTACTAGTGGTTGTGTTCCAAATGAAACGTATACTTGTTTAACGGGCGCTAACAAATACTCTAGTGAATTGTAAACCGCATCCCCCGTTCCTAGTGCATGATTTTGAGTGATAATTTGACAATTCAACCCCTTCAATGCATCCTCATATTCACTTTCACGTCCAGGTGGCACAACAATGAGAATTTGTGCAAATTCTAGATTTCCACCCAATAACCGTTCAACAACAAATCGAGTTGCCGGCCTCCCCCCAATCTCTAGAAGTGGTTTGTGAGTTGTTATTCCTCCATCCAACATCCGACTTCCTTTACCACCACAGAGTAGTACTGCAGCAAGGGCCATACCTCCTCTCAGAATCAAACACCCCTTTTCTTTACCGATTGAATCTCATCTCATCTCGCATCTTGAAGTGACTGTGATGGTTGCGATGAGTAATGTTGCTCATCGAGATTGTCTGGGCGGTAGGCATGGCCATCTGGGTATTGTTGGTGATTTACGGGACCCGTTGGACATATGATCGTTGGATTGGTAGAGGTATGGAACCAATGGTTGCGGTATACTACAATCGAAAAATAGTCCATATGTTGGCTGCTGGTGTTGTAATTCTCATCATACCATTTGTCTTTACTCAACCATGGCTACCTCTTCTTGGTGGATTTGCTCTAGGCGGCTTCACTGCATACATGCACAAATTTGGCGGTAGGATGCATTGGATGCAGAGTCCAAAAAACATGAACGATTCTTCATTCTCGTTCATGTTGGGGCTTTCCATATTCCTTCTTTGGATATTATTTGATGATCCATGGCTAGCAGTTCTTCCATCCCTGTTCATGGCTTTTGGTGATGGAGTTACAGGTGTCGTGAGAAACAAACTCTTTGCTCGCCGAACAAAGAGTGCATGGGGAAATGTTGCAATGGCAATAGTCAGCCTCCCAATGGGTTGGTTTGTAGGTGCAGCCGCCACAATTCCAATTCCATTTTGGGGATTAATAGCGGGAGCCATCTCTTCATTCGTTGAACGATATGAGTTCGGACCAATAGATGACAATATACTCATCGCCCTCGCTTCGACAGCGGTTCTAATATTGGGAGCATCTTACGGGCCCCTTCTCTGAATTTATCCGATTGTTTGGTGCAGTGGATTGAAATTTCAATCGACGGCTTGATGCAGGGCGGACAACTCGAAGAATTCATGACGGGCCGTGAAGAGCTCCAGCGTATCGCGCGGATGGTCGATATCCATCGTCAGAAAATGGAACGAATCGAGGAGCAGTTGACACGATTAGAGTCAATCCATATTGAACAGGGCCAAGTTGTCCGAGCAGTACGTGCCATTCCAAATGAGGGGATGGTTGGTGCAATGCTTCCACTTGGTAGTGGTGTACAACTTATGGTAGACATCCCAGGGGATTCTGGCGCGGTTGTTGACATTGGCACCGCAGTTCAAGCAGAAATGACGCGGGTGCAAGCAGCCGATTTAATCGAAGAACGACAGATTGAGATTAGCACCCTCATTGATTCATTGAAAAAGGAATTTGACTCTGCAGAAGCAACAGTCAGAGAACTCGCTGAAACATTCAATCAAGGAGTGGCCGCTATGGATGAAGCGACACCCCCGGAAGAATCCAAGCCCACTTCTACACCTGCTACCCAGGATGAAGCATTACCTGAATCGGAACAAGAGAATACAGAACGCCCTCGCCGCCGCCGCCGTGGAATTGGTAGCGAACTCACTTTGGATGATTGAGGGATTCGATGGGACTGTTTGACATATTCCGATCCCGTATCAAGGATTTAGGCGATTCACTCGATGAGGACGCCTTGACTGCGGAAGAAGATACCACAGAGGCCAAGGCCGCCCTTTCGAAAAAAGAAGAGATAATTGAACAATATTCTGAAGAGCCAAAAACACCTCCCAAATCAGAACCCATTGAAGCAGAGGTCGATGATGAATGGGAGGATTGGGGTGATGATAATTCCGAATCTTTAGTGCCCGAAAAATCTCTGCCTGAGCGACGAATCGCTCGCGATATATCCGAAAGCGCCCGGCCAAAAGGAAGCCGAGTCGACCTTCACGTTCTTCGTTCGACAACAGGTCGCAATCTTGTTTCTGTTCAGGATGCACCACGTGCCTCTATTGGCTCTAGCAAAGTAGATCTTGAATCTGGAGCAACTCTCGAGATTGACCTTGGAGGGGGCATTGTAGAAACAGGAGGCCGGGTGATCAAGGATTCCGCAGCTTTGGAATCTTTACTTGAAGAAATGGAAATGATTCTTCTTGAAGCCGATATGGGGATAGATGCCATAGATACGGTGCTTAACCTTCTCAGGGTGGAATTAATTGGCAGCCGCCTTCGTAAGGGAGCAAACCTCGCCAAGGTTCTCGAAGCCAGTCTGAAAAGAGCCCTAAGGTCTCTTTTACGTGCAGGGTATTGGGATCTTGACGAGACCGTAAATCGCCTTTCAAAATCTGAAGATGGCCCTGTTGTTCTCATGGTTGTAGGTGTGAATGGAGTTGGTAAAACAACCAGTGTTGCTAAGATGGCTCATCGATTTACACAGGATGGACACGAAGTGGTCCTCGCCGCCGCTGATACATTTCGAGCCGGCGCAATCGACCAACTTCAGATGCATGCAGATCGCCTAAACGTTCGATGCGTGAGAAGTCAGCGGGGAGGTGATCCAGCAGCAATCGCTCGTGACGCCATTGATTCTGCAAAAGCACGGGGTGCCGATGTCGTCATCGTCGATACAGCCGGTCGGATGCAAAATAAGACGAATCTAATGGAGGAACTTCGCAAAGTACACCGCGTATCTGATCCACACCTCGTCCTATTTGTTGCTGACGCATTGGCTGGAAATGATGCGATTGAACAAGCCGTGGTTTTCCAGAAAATGCTCGATTTTGACGGCTTCTTTCTGTGTAAACTCGATACCGCCAAAGGAGGAGCAGCTCTTTCCATCGCCCATATTACTGGACGACCAATTGTAATGGTTGGAGTCGGCCAAGGTTATGAGGATCTACACCCCTTTGATCCCGATTGGTTGTTGGAGGAGATGTTCAGATGAATTCACCATTCGAGGATGAAAAATCCGAGCGTCTTTTCGGTTTGATTCAGATGCTTCAAAGAACGGCACTTGTGAACATGGGTGGAATTCCAGATCATGAAGGCCAAATCCATTTCAATCTTGGAGAAGCGAAAGCAGCAATCGACGCAATCGACGCAATTGGTGAGAAGACTAACGGCAACCTGTCAGAATTAGAGGCGAATTTGTTGCGCGGAACTCTTTCCGAACTTCGAATGATTTTTGTTAAAGCTCCAGAACAACAGGCCGCCATTGAGGCAGAAATGAAACGCCAAGAAGAACTTCAGAAGACTTTCACAGATCCAGCAACCGCTCCAAGCGAGATTGTTCATACAGATGCCACTTCAGAAGAGGAATGACCGCGTCATTCATGTGCGCACCCTTACCCTTCAGAACCATGACGACTGAATTGCCGAGCGCACTCATTGTCGTGAATGAACGCAACGCGCATCGACGCATTACAGATTTACTTCGCCGCCGTGGCCACACGATCGAAGATCAACCCAACGGCGATCGAGCTGTAGACACTTATGTGAAGATGCGAAGAGAATCACCAACAGTAGTATTCCTTTCATTGGATGTTGCTGGGCCCTTGAATGGACATCTTGTAGGCCTCGAGATTCGAGAATCTGATCCCAATGCACGTTTAGTATACATTTGTTCAAGAATTCGGCGTTCTATGGCCGAAGATGTTGCTTACAGTGCAGGTGCAGTTGCTATTTTACAAGTACCATTCACTATGTCTGACATTGAAGATTCTTGGGACCAGATAATGGGTCCTGTGCCTGAGGCGCCTGGCCTCCTAGATCTTGATGCTCTCTATCCGGATTTACGTTCAATTGACGGAGACGAAGTCGTACCTGTAGATGAGTTAGCCCCATTACCGATTCCAACAAATCTCCCACCACCACCCGAGCCTCTAATGCCAATCAATCCAATTCAATCGAAACGCAAAAAACGCCGCTGGCCTCGTGTTCTTTTCTTGATTGCTATACTCAGTGGTATTGGAGCAGCAGTATATTTTCAACAAGACACCATAATGGAATTGATGCCTTAATTCACTTCCATCCCACGTTCTTGGATCATCGAATTAACACTCTCAGTTTCTGCAATATAGGGTGTGTAAGGGATAATTCTACTTCCAACTGGCAAGTGATTCAGTACTTCTGATTGCGTATTTCCAACATTCAAAATTTCCACATCACCCTCATTCAACATCTGTTCCAATCGTAATGAACGCCCCCTCATCCAAAGAAGACCAATGATTAGCACCACGAATAGAATGAGAACAAGTAACCAACCAATTAGATCGACAACATCCATTCACTCACCTATCGAGTAATGCCTGCCATGAAATTCGTGCATATTCCGCAGCCATTTCTCCCCGGTTTTGACTCTGGTGAATTCCCGAACCTACAATCAAACAATCTGCTCCAGCAAGCACAGCTTCACGAGGGTGCCCATATCTTTGCCCTGCAACTCCATCACCTACATTGAGATTAATTCCAGGCGTCCAAATCATTCGAGTAGATCCAACAATATCTCTGAGTGCTCGTATTGCATTTGGCTCACTTCCATTCCCAATATAGCCTAGAACACCTTCGATTTCATTCCCATGTTTGACTACAGTTGTCGTGTATTCTTCATTGAGTAAATTACCCCGACTCGACATTTGAGCTAGAAGAAGAACCCCTCCCTCTCTACCTACGTCACTCCATCCATTTTGTAAGCCCTGCACAATATCTGGACCAGATATTAGATGCGCAGTGACGATATCTGCCCATGAACGGATATCAAAGGCACCTGCCATCTGTTGCCGACTTACTCTTCCAATATCTGCAAATTTACGATCCTCCCAAATTGCTACCCCGAGATCCTTTGCCACCTCACAAATTTCCATCCATCCTTCAATATTCCAATCATTGACAATATCGACGTGAAGCTTGAGACATGCGATAGAGGGTCCTACTTCAGTGATTAGAGTCCGAATATCAGCCATCGTTCGAAGGTCTGCAGCCAAGCAGACCAATGTCTCTTTTTCAATGGCTGTAGCCATGTAACGACGGGCAAATGCACTTCGATTTGAGGACCACAAATCACCCCAAATCTCTGCCGACATAGTCCCCGCCTATTCTGTTCCTCTGAACGAGGGACTATATCGGATTCCATGTAATTCCTTCTCAATGTCGAATGTTGGACGGTTGGATCGGATCATCAGAGGTTCGGCCGGAATTTCCATCGCGTTCGCTGAATTGACAGGTTTTTTGGGTGTTTTTGAACTAATTCTTGAGATATTCGCCTTTGGTTTGGCGATATTTCTGACATTTACAGCCATGATGGGGTATTGCCCATTTTATCCAATTCTCGGGATTTCAACCTGTCCAGTTGAGATTAATGAGGGCTTGATGAGTCCAGATTTATCTTGACACAGTTCAAGAACATCCGCAGGGGGAAGAAGAGTATGGGCGATGATTCACCGCCCGAAATACCAAAAGGATCCTGGATTCGAGTTCGAGGGGCGCGGACTCACAATTTGAAAGATGTCGATGTCGATATCCCCCGTGATCAATTCGTTGTCATTTCAGGTGTATCAGGATCCGGAAAATCAAGCCTCGCTTTCGATACATTGTATGCGGAGGGTCAACGAAGGTATGTAGAGAGCCTGAGCTCCTATGCACGCCAGTTTCTTGGTCAGATGAAAAAGCCAGATTGCGATAGCATCGACGGCCTTTCACCTGCGATTAGTATTGATCAAAAACAAGGGTCCCACAATCCACGTTCTACTGTTGCGACGGTTACGGAAATTATGGATTATTTACGTCTACTTTGGGCACGAATTGGGCGCCCCCATTGTCCAGAGTGCGGCATAGAAGTTGCGAGGAGAACCGTACAAGAAATTGTTGATGATGTGATGTGGAGATTTGAAGGCCATGCAATTGCTATTTGGTCGCCTGTAATTAGAGATCGAAAAGGTACACATTCTGACCTTATTCGAACCTTGATCGAGCAAGGATATACTTCTGGCCGAATTAATGGCCGTGATGCTGAATTCGAAGAAGCACCAGATCTTGAGAAGAACCTCCGCCACAGCATCGATGTCCGCCTTGATCGACTACGTCTATTTAGGACAAATCGCCAACGCCTTACAGAAGCGGTAGATGCTGGATTACGCCTCGGTGGTGGCGCTGTTGCAATCGAATCCTTGAGTGGAATACAAGATCCTACGGCAGTAGAGAGCCCTAGATCTAGCGAGACCGAACCAGGTACTGTGATGCCCTATTCTGAAGAGTTCGCCTGTCCAACACACGGGGCCTTTCTCCCTGAGATGAGTCCACGAATATTCTCTTTCAATAATCCATTAGGAGCATGTCCTGGATGTCAGGGCTTGGGCGTGCAACGAACTTTCAGCGAAGAACTCATCATAGATTCACAACTTTCTGTTGAGGATGGATGTGTTATACCATTCCGGCTTTCTATGCATTCTAATTGGTATCGTTCTCAAATGATTCAAGTTTGTGAGCACTATGGAATTGATTCCACAATTCCATATGGTGAATTAGATGACGATGCACAAGACATCCTTGCTCATGGTAGCGGTTCGACAGTGATTCATTTCCATTATGAATCCGAACGAGGTTCCTCATTCTCATCCTCAAAGGCTTGGGAAGGCATCCTCCCACGTCTCAAAAGACAATTGACAGACACGTCTTCAGAGAAAACGCGCTCTCGTTTAGCGACTTACATGAATGACGAACCGTGTAGTGAATGTGAAGGTAAGAAATTGAATCGAGCCACTTCTATGGTGACTGTAGGTGATGTTACACTACCACAACTTTCCTCCTGTTCTGTTCTTGAAGCCCTTGCAGTCGTTCAACAATGGCGAAGTGAAGTGATAGATCCAATTTGGCTTGAATTAGAGAAGGATGCACCAGAGGGCGCGGTGCTGGATGCCACTCAACAACTCACAGATCGCGATCTCCATATCGGGCGAGAAGTAATCAAAGAAATCGAGAACCGTCTCCGTTTCCTTGCGCTCGTTGGCCTGGATTACCTCACAATGGATCGCCGGGCGAATACTCTGAGTGGTGGAGAAAGTCAGAGAATCCGTCTTGCGAGTCAGATTGGAACGCGACTGACTGGTGTAATGTACGTGCTCGATGAACCTAGTATTGGTTTACATGCAAGGGATAATGCCCGCCTTCTTTCCACATTACGCGAACTCACAAACATCGGAAACACCCTCCTCGTTGTCGAACACGACGAAGAGACCCTCCGTCAAGCAGATTGGATAGTGGATCTAGGCCCAGGAGCGGGCCGTGAAGGGGGGCAAGTTGTAGCCAACGGCTCTCTCAATGAAGTACTTGAGAGTGAAACAAGCCTAACAGGAGCATATCTCAGTGGTAGGATGAAAATTCCTCTTCCTGAATCACGCACTAATCCAGGTGATAATTGGGTCACAATCAATGGCGCTGCTCAGAATAATCTAGCTGAGATCAATGTCCGCCTACCTTTGGGCTGCTTCATATCGATTACAGGAGTATCTGGTTCTGGAAAGTCCTCACTAGTTACTGGTATACTTGCTCCAGCATTACTCCGTACCCTACATCGTTCTGATGCAACCCCAGGACGACATCAAAGCATCAATGGAATCGAAAATGTGGATAAGGCAATCGTAATCGATCAGACACCCATAGGCCGCACCCCTCGTTCGAATGCAGCAACTTACACAGGAGCCTTCGATTTAATTCGCGCATTATTCTCTGAAGCACCTCTTTCAAAGGAGAGAGGATACACTCCGGGCACATTCTCATTCAATGTTCGTGGTGGCCGTTGTGAAGCCTGCAAAGGCGGGGGCTCAATCAAACTCGAGATGAATTTCCTTCCCGATGTCTGGATTGAATGTGAGGTTTGCAAAGGTACGAGGTATACTCGAGAAACACAAGAAGTGCTTTGGAAAGCCCACTCCATCCACGATGTTCTTCAGATGACAATCGAGGATGCTGCAACCTTTTTCTCAAATCAGAGGAAAATTCACCGTATTCTCAAAACCCTTGTTGATGTTGGCCTGGGCTACATTCGTTTAGGTCAACCAGCAACCACATTATCAGGAGGAGAAGCACAACGAGTCAAACTCGCTACCGAACTCCACCGGCCACCAAAGAAACACACATTCTACATTCTTGATGAACCGACAACAGGACTCTCAATGGCCGATGTTCACCAATTAATCGGTGTTCTTCTCAGACTTCGTAATAATGGCCACACAGTCCTTGTGATTGAACACAATATGGACGTGATCAAATCCTCTGATTGGATAATCGATCTTGGTCCAGATGGGGGAGATGGAGGAGGCGAAATTGTTGCAGAAGGCACCCCTGAACAGGTTGCTAAATCCAAGAATTCCTATACTGGTCAACATCTTGGCTCGATGCTGTAAAATCGACAGGATGAGGTTTAAGAAAGACACCCAACAGAACCGGAGTGATTGTTATGGGAATTGGAATCGAGCCAATGGGAGAGATGGTGCTTCTTCAGATGGAGGCTGCACCCGAGAAAACACATTCTGGTCTACTTTTACCAGAGGAAGCACGCGAGAAGATGACAGTCGGTCTTGTGGTTGCTGTAGGCTCCGACGCCGAGAATGTAAACGCAGGCGACCGCGTAATCTATCGACAATACAGTGGCACGAAGATTGAGTGGCTCGGTGTTGAATACCTTCTAATCAAGTCTGAAGATCTTCAAGCGAAGGTCAACGAATGAAACAAATGTGGAGATGACAAGTATGGCGAAACAAATGTTGTATGGTGAAGATGCACGAAGAAAATTACTCGATGGCATTGATGCAGTTGCGAACGCAGTTAAGGTGACTCTTGGCCCCGCAGCCAGAACAGTAGTCCTAGAAAAATCGTGGGGCAGTCCAACGATTATCAATGACGGCGTTACTATTGCGAAGGATATTGAATTATCCGACCCCTTTGCAAATATGGGTGCAAAACTAGTCCAAGAGGTTGCCAGCAAGACACAGGATAATGCTGGTGATGGCACATCTACTGCGTCTATTTTGGCTCAAGCTTTGTGTCACACAGGACTACGAAATGTGACCGCAGGCGGAAGTCCAGTTGAACTCAAAGCTGGTTTCGATGAAGCAATCGAGGCAGTAGTCGAGCGTTTGAAGGGGATGGCAGAACCTGTTGAGGACTCAAGTACAATTCGTCAAGTCGCAACAATTGCTGCAAACAATGACTCATCGATTGGCGAACTGATTGCAGAAGCCGTCGAGGCAGTGGGTCAGGAAGGTGTAATCACAGTCGAAGAAGCAAAGTCTGCTGAAACAGATCTCAAGGTAGTCGAAGGGATGGAAGTCGACAAGGGCTACATTTCCCCTTACTTCATTACAGATCGTGAGCGCAAAGAAGCAGTTCTTGAGAATCCAATGATACTCATTACAGATCAAACGATCAACAGTGCACAAGATCTACTACCAAGCCTTGAAGCGAGTATGCAACAAAAGCGACCCTTGCTAATTATTGCAAAGGATCTCGAGGGTGAGGCACTTGCCACTTTAGTTCTGAATGTTGCAAGTAAAATCGTCAAAGCAGCAGCAATCAAAGCCCCTGGTTTTGGAGACGAACAGGGTGAATTATTGGAGGATATTGCAATTCTCACAGGGGCTTCCGTCCTTGCCAAAGATCGCAGCGCTGACATCAAAACCCAAGGTCCAATGTCACTTGGAGGTGCTGAGAAAGTCATCCTTGCCAAGAATAAGACCACTTTCGTAGGTGGAGAAGGCGACAAAGATCAGATTAGCGAGCGTGTTGAACTACTTCGTAGCCAAGAGAAAGTTGCAACATCAAAGTGGGATACTGAGAAAATGCAGAAGCGCATTGGAAAGATGACTGGCGGCGTCGCCGTTCTCCGTATCGGTGCTGCAACTGAGACTGAGATGAAAGAGAAGAAGGCACGTGTGGATGATGCATTGAATGCAACACGGGCTGCTATGGCCGAAGGCGTTGTAGTTGGTGGAGGAGTAGCTCTTCTCCGTGCTCGCACCGTTCTTGATGAGTTGAAAGCCAACAATTCAGGGGATCGAGCAATCGGAATCTCTGCAGTATATGACGCACTTTCAGCCCCCGTTCGCCAGATTAGTGACAATGCAGGTCAGGAAGCCAGCGTAGTTGTTAACACAATTATCTCCAATGATTCAGCATCCTTTGGATACAACGCTCGAACCAATGAATACGTCGACATGCTCGAAGCCGGTGTAATTGATCCGGTCAAGGTCACGAGAAACGCCCTTCAGTCTGCAGGCTCAATCGCAGGACTAGTGCTCACAACCGAGACATTGGTAGCTGATGAACCCCAACCGGATTCCGGTCCTGATATGCCTGATATGGGCGGCATGGG
>DAYJ01000070.1 GCA_002506875.1 Euryarchaeota archaeon UBA40
AAAATTTGCATGCATTCCAGAACCGTTCCAGTCTCCCTTGATGGGTTTTGGATGGTACTCAATGTAGTAACCATAACTTTCTGTTAGGCGATCAAGCAAGTACCTTGCAACCCACAGCTCGTCACCAGCCTGCTTGGCACCCTTAGCAAATATCTGAAATTCCCACTGGCCACAAGCAACTTCCTGATTGATACCTTCAAAATTGATGCCGGCCTGAAGGCACAAATCTGCATGATCTTCAACTAAAGAACGACCATGTGTATTCTTACCGCCCACTGAGCAATAATACAGCCCCTGAGGCCCAGGATAGCCTCCCACCGGGAAACCGAGAGGGAGTTGAGTTTCTACATCCATGATGAAATATTCTTGCTCATATCCAAACCAGAAATCGTTGTCATCATCATCTATGGTAGCTCGGCCATTACTTTCGTGAGGAGTTCCATCCGGATTCATCACTTCACACATGACCAAGTAGCCATTTATTCGCTGTGGATCAGGGAATATGTTCACTGGTTTGAGCAAGCAATCGGAGTCACTGCCATCTGCCTGTCGAGTTGAAGAACCATCAAACATCCAAATAGGGCATTCTTCAACTGTGCCGCCGAAGTTTTTCCTGACCATTGTTTTGCTACGCATGTTCTGGGTAGGTTCGTATCCATCTAACCAGATGTACTCGAGTTTGCTGTAGTCGTCCATGTTAACTCGTCCTAGCAAACAAGTGTATCAATGATTCGCTAGTAAATTGATTGATAAATCACTATAATACCCATATTCTATACATTTGAATAATTAAATAACCTAAGACGATTCAAACGAATACTTAGCAGAGAGAAAAGAAGATGCTTGCGTGTGTAGATATGACTGAATATTTCTCGGCTCGTAACGAAAATAATGTGGGACTCTAATCGCCACTTTCGACATCAGGAATAAGGTGGAAAACTGCTATACGATGTAGCCCCAACCTGAACTCATGACTAGCGCACAACAGTACTATGACGGATTAGTCCAACAAGGCCATGATGCGGCGATGGCACTCTCGTACACGCAACAGCATTACCCAGATTTCACTGCAGTAATGCCTGTACCTGAACCCATGCCTCAACCGATGGCCGTAGCACCCGCTGCACCGGTGGTTGCCAATGTGACACCAGTTGCACCCTCTACCGGCGGGTGGGCAATTCAAACTGCAAGCTTTGGACTATTCTTCACCAAGATCTTAGCCTTCCTATTAACGGCAATTACCGTTGGATTTGGATATCCTTGGGCGAAGACAATGGTATTCAGCAAGTGGGCGAGAAACGTCCGAATAGACGGGCGACCAATTCGATACACTGGTACCGGGATGGGACTCTTTGGCGTCTGGGTCAAGGTATTTCTTTTGACAATAATCACGATCGGAATTTACTACCTATTCTGGGGCAAGAAAGCCGTACCGAAGTATGTAGATGCACACCTTGAATGGGCCTAATCTAAGCGTCAGAGCCATGAACCGGCAACCCTGAGAGGGGCTTGCCGCGATGATGAAGGTCCTCAGCCGTACGGATTGATGGGCGGACTGAGCGGCATCAGGAGTTTCAATTGATGCAACCCATCCAGGGCCCTGATGGTCGAATATACAGGCCCATGCCTGTAACGAGGATTACCAAGCCCCAAGAAGATCTGCGAATTGGTCGTATTTCCAAGCCTTGGTCAGTATACGGGCGAACTCTTGGCATCGTCATACTCGCCTTCCTCCTCGTCCAATTCCTGACAATTGGGGTGATGGGCGTGATAGAAGGTGAACCGTATCTCACCGCTTGTGGAATCATTTTCAGCGTCCCTTTCCTCGCATTAATCGCACATATCCAAAGGCCGAAAATTGTCGATGTACGCGTCGCAATCCATGACCCCAATGGAGGACATTATCATGCCATTGGACCCAATGAGACATTATGGACTCCTGAGCCAACACGATTTCGGCGCCACATTGTGAGAGATGCCTCTTCATTGGACATCCCTCGATCCAGATCACTTTGGGCAATCTTCGCAGTCCTAATCACCACCTCGCTGACAATATCTATTGGACTCTGGACAGGTATAGCCACGGAAATTCTATTCTTAGTTGCAATCATCATCGGAATTCCCTTCTTCATACTTGGTTTCTCAATTCCAGTAATGGCATGGTGGGCCATCTCGAAGGAACGACTTGGAATTTTGACTCGACAACGCGATGCAGAATCTTGGCTCTTTCTAGGAATGATGGCTGGATTCCCTGCAATTGTGATCAATAGTTTCGCATTCCCCCTGATAGCCAGTATCCTTGGATTCGATGTCTCAAATCAAGAAGCAATGCTGAACCTCACTGCAGTCATCAGTGCACCAATCGGAGAAGAGATCTGTAAGGGCCTTGCCGTAGCCCTATTCATGCACCAAATGGATGGAGGTAAGCGAGGATTTCAGATTGGATTCACGGTGGGTTTAGGCTTCGCACTCATCGAAAACCTACAGTATATTCTACTCTCATTTGAAGCTGGATTCACTGGATTCGCCCTCACAGTTCTGATTAGAGGAATCGGATCTATCCCCGGACATGCATTCTGGACTGGGCTGACTGGTTATGCCATCGGTTCCCTTGCAGGGGAACGGCGCGAAGCCGGAGAATCCGAAGATGAAAAACCAGATGACCCTGGCCAGACATGGTTGCTATTTGATCCGAACACAGGGCAGGAAATTCACCCTCGTGAAGTAACTCCTACTGAATCAACTACACTCGCTTCCACCTTCCACCAGACATTGGAGGCGCGTGTGCAACAAATCGCCATACCAAAGATGGAGGAAATTACTGGTGGGATTCGGCCACCATCGAGTATTGGAATCGCACTAATGTGTGCGATACTTAGTCACGGTTTATGGAACGGAACAGCCGTATTCGTGCCAACGATAGTCCTGCATCTTGGTGGCTCAGAAGGTCACGCTATCCTTGCAAGTATATGTGCGACACTCCTACTTGTGATCGGGGTTCTACTCCTTGGAGATGCACTGATGAGGGGTGTAAACGACGAAAACAAAGGTAAGGAAGGAACTACAATTCCAGTCCTTAATTGAGCGATGGCTTGATGCGGCTAACGGGAACCGTTCATGTCGAGGACACATGATTGAGGCGCTCACGGACTCTAATGGCCTTGTGACTATGGGCCTAGTCCTATTCCTCGGCAGCATCGCCGGAGCACGCGGTTTTCTCGACAAGAGTGGTATTCTTGCAGCAGGCGTTCTCGGCATCATCGTTGGTATTGGCGGCCATTGGACTTGGCTCGCCATATTGCTAATTTTTCTTGTAACCGGTTCTCTTGCAACCCGATTCTCATATGATGAGAAAGCGTTGATGGGACTGGCTGAAGCAAGGGATGGAGCGAGAAACTGGACTAATGTGATTGCAAACGGAGGCGCTCCGGGAATGATTGCCCTACTTGCTTTACTTACAGGTGAGCCAGTAATGTTAGCAGCACCCTTTGTTGCAGCAGTTGCTGTCGCATCCTCAGACACGATGGCTTCAGAGTTTGGAGTCCTAGACCCACGCGTACGTATGATCATCAACGGTCGCATCGTACCTGCGGGGACTAACGGAGGGATTTCACCTACTGGTCAAGTTGCAGCACTTGGGGGATCACTTCTGATTGCAATGACTGCAGTCCCACTAATCGGATTCTTCGGAAGTGGATTCTCCGACCAGGCATGGAGAGTTTTCCTCGTGATAGTTCTGATAGGATGGTTTGGTTGTCAGATCGATTCAATCCTTGGCGCCATGTTCGAAAACCAAGGCTTGATGACCAAGGGACAGGTCAATCTCGCATCGACTCTTCTTGGCTCGTTAGCAACCTACGTGCTTCTCCTCCTCGCCTGATAATTCTGCGAGGGATTGAACAACTCGGTCCACATGAACGGTGCATGAACGACGCGAGACACTCTCGTGTATCGGCGATTCTGCTCGTCGTGCTCGTTCTAACTATGCTTGCAGGTTCCGTCACCGCCAAGCCAAACACAATGGAAATCCCGGAAGGCGAAGGGACAAGTATTTTCCACCCACTTAACCGAAACCTGTTCCTACAAAACGAGACCTCGATGGATCTCATCTACCCGCTGGACTCGGGCCAACCTCCTGCCTTCGGATTTAACCGACTGACGAATCAGCTTCTGAGCGTAAATTCCGCTCCTGTCGAACATGCGACAAAGTTCGAAGGAAACCTAACTGTCCGTCTATTCGCAGGATTAAGCCTCGATGGACCAACCTGTCGACTGACTAATCCAGTTCCGGGCACCCCTGCCGATGCGCAGACACAGTTCACAGTCCGAGTCCTTGCGGGCGGAGCACAGGTATTCGAAAACACGACGAAACGGGTTGCAATGGAGTTCGACTGGACGCAACCTGAGGAGTTCGTCACCTCAGGTTGGAATGTGAACTTCACATTAAGCCAAGGAGACGTCATCACGCTCGAGATTGATGTCGAACATAACTGTATAATCGATGGACAACTCTACTTTGACCGATATGATACCGCATCCAGAATCGAATTGAATGGGCAGACGTTGACCCCTGAACTGGACCTAAAAGTGGATCAGAATAGTGCTGCAAGAGTGGAATTCATCCCTGGAACCGTATGGGGGGACTCAAGCATTGATCTTACAGTGGTCGAAGTCGCTGGCGTCTACAACTCTTGGGCAGAAACAGTCCATGGAAACTGGCAGGAGGAACAGCGATTGAGCCATTTTGAGGACCCACAGAGCATGCGAGTTGGAGAAGGGAACCAATCAGTATGGGTTTGGTCTGTCAACGGGACCCTAGAACCCGGCATTCACATGGTAAGCATATGCATGACGATGACAGACATTGATCCCAACGAAGAATGTCATGTTGTAATTGTTCACCGAACAATGGTAGAAGGTCCACCTGAACCTCTCGCCGGCACAGGATTCCTCCTACTCCTAATCCCTCTGGCCACTATCGGATGGCTCGGCGCATCACTTCGCATAGGCCTACTACCATGGCCCGCGTATCTGGCGATGTTAATCATGGCCATAGCCCTCGCTGCACCCGCAACTCACCTCCCGGGGATTGAGATTGGAGATACTCGAGACGAGGCCCCTGCACCTGCGTTCAATCTACTCACACATGGAGGAGATTCAATCCGATTAAACGATCTACTAGCAGGTAACGACGCACTTGTTCTCGGGGTATTTGAGGTAGATTCACCCAATGCTGACCAGCAACGAAAAGACTTCCTCGATGCAATGGGCAGGACTACGGATGTTGCATACGCGCAACTCGCAACCGGAGAAGGAGTACGGGCAGTAGATCTTGATGAACATTCAGGAAACGTCAACGGTTCTTGGCCAATCCTAATCGACGAATCTGGAGCTGCGGTAGCATCTATGCTGCCATCAGGAGCATCTGATGCAGTTCTTGTGATTGATAAAGCCGGCTTCATTTCTCATTGGAATCCAGGTGCTCTCGACGCTGATGGTATCGTCTCAGAGGTTGAAAGTGCAGCCACTGGAGGAGGCCGAAATCCACTCGACTTACTGGGCCTATTATTCGCCACTGGTGCCGTCATTCCACTCGTATTCTTCGCTCTTCCAAGGAGACGTGTCGAACCCCCGGAGACCCCACAGATCCCTGGTGCTGGACTGTTCGGGACGATGGGGGCGGGAAGCCTCGGATTTGCAATAATTGCTACTCCGGTAGCACTCAGCGCTACTGCCTTACGTGGAGGCCCGTGGCCCTTTGTCGAGGCAGTATTAGCAATCTGGATGGTTAGCATGGCTATCCAGATGCTCAAATCCGGAGAAGTATTCGAAATCCGCAGAATATCTTCATTCATCCACGAAAAGCTGCCGGATTCATACACTGCGTGGCGAGACATAGACACCTTCACTGAGGACGCTCACATCGGTGCTTGGTTCGGTTGGATTGCTTGGATGATTCAGCCGCTCCTCATCCCACAAACAGTGGCGGCACCGATCTGGACAGGAATAGTTGGCATCGGCATCGGCATCGGTATGCTTCTGTTGCATCTTCTCCTTGCAGGAATCATCGTCCTGATTCTGAGAAGCCTGGCAAGCATAGGAGGTCGCTTCTCTGTCCTTCTTGGCCGATTAAGCACGGGTGCACGGCCACGTCTCTGGGGTGCAACGGTACTGGTCCTCGCCCTCTGGATTCTGATTTACACCCTCCTCGGACCCATCCTCGGGCGATTTTCCTGAGATCAGAGTAGATATCACAAAGATTGGATCAAATCTTGTAGAACCGCTGTAGGATCGCTCGCCTTAGTAACGCCGCTCGCGAGCAACACTCCATGCGCACCTAAATCGATAGCTGCAGCAACATCATCTCCGTTCTTCACACCGGCTCCGCAGAGAACTCGAACTTCTGGATTAACTGCATAAACTGCCTCAACAGTATCAGAAACGATAGATGGGTCAGCAGTAGTGACACTGATGTCACCACCGATAAGCTCAGGTGGCTCAATCGCAATGAAATCCGGACTAAAATGGGCGATGCGGGTTGCTTCTTCGACGGTTGCTGCACAGACACAGATTGTGAAGTCATCCGGTAGCATGGAGATAACACTCTCGATGTGTTCAATGGACACACGACATTCAGAATGGTTGAGCAATGAACCAACAGCACCTCTAGCGATGGCCGTAGCAGGTGCGAGATGACCTGTGTTTGAACCGAATCCTACAGGGTCAAGATGCTGAGACCATACGGCGAGCCCAGGTGAACCTGCAACCACAGCACTAAGATCGAAGGCAGAGACAGCTGAAATCATGTGTACACCTGCCCGTTGAGCATTACGTATCGCCTTCGCAAGTTCGACCGCTGCATCGGCTTGCGCCGTCTCGTAGGTCTTGTGATTCACAACGACTAACGGTTCCATCTGGTAATGCGTGTCTGTTTTCTGATTTGAGCACACCGGCGATGAATCAAATTGGGAGGAGAGAATGCGGAGCCATGGGGGCCCGTCCAGAATGGGACTGGGAAGACCTCAAGGAGTTCGCGGAACAAACGGCACCGGACTTCGAATGGTTAGACAAACCGGGACGACACCAATACCGGTGGCGTACAATGACTGGACGTTGGATGACTGCAAAAAGACGGGTTAAAGATCACAGAACATATCTGAAAGCATGTGGAAAACGATACCCTATGGATATGTATGTATCCACAGCAGCCTGGCTTGACCCGACAAAACTACCAAGAATTCGTGACAAATCAAGACCTCATCCAATTCTATTAGATCACTGGATTGTATTCGACATAGACATGAGACCATTCTCCCAACGACGTCTTGAAGCAGCAAGGAAAGCGGCTTGTGAATTGATGGATTGGATGACAGAAAAAGAACCTGAACGAATCTTCTCACACGTATCTTTTTCCGGAGGCAAGGGGTTCCATATATTCTATAGAGACGGAAACAGAGGGTTGTTTTCCATACCTGAACCTAAGTTACGCGAGGAAAGTGTTCGTGCCGACCGCAAAGAACTCTTGAATCGCGTAATAGAAGCAGGCCATCCCGTAGATCCACTAGTTACAGCTGACACACGCCGAATCATACGACTTCCTAAAACGCTACACGGCAGCACCGGATGGGTTTGCACGCGAATTGATGATACACAGTTACGACAACCATTGAGGAACTGGGCTAACACTATACCTCGTCACAAAAAGTCCGCCCGCCTCCCAAGATGGGGCTTCACAATGCCAAGATTCCCCCAAATGAAATCAAGCAGAAATCATCGTGAAAAGAGAAATGACAACGATGGACCTACTAGTATCCATTTAGAGGTCAGTTCCCAAGTTCCTGGAACGAGAGATCGCAACGTGCTCCTATTCTGGATAAAAGCAAAACCGGACAAACTCGTTGAACGTATAGGACATATTATCGATGCAATGGACCAAGCAGACATAGGACCGTGTGCGATATGGAGTGACGATACAGGAGCACTGTTGATGGTGCCCCGAGCAATTCCTGCTGCGGCCTTCCCTAAATTATCAAGACGAATTGGTGCTGTTAGATTAGGGCAAAATGTCACAAGCAAAGGCCATGCATGGGTCAGATTTTCACCACAATTCGACGATACTGAAGGCTGGGGAGATCCATTAGAGGCTCGAGGCATCCATGCTAAGGAGGCAGGTGGACGGTGCAAGCATCCGTGGTCACACGGGCATCTGCTGCTAGCAGAACGGCTAGGATTCAAAATTGAAGCCGACGGCGACATCTCTGGAACGCCGGACCTTCCCATTCGAGCGGTGAAAATACGGTGAAACATTCATTTTGCTCCGTTCAAGAACATGATTTGGCTCCACCGGAACCTACGGGTGATGACGGCAGCAATCTACGATTGCGTGGCCCGTGAAACCGGCCGCGTCGGCGTGAGGAGTCCACGCCGGCGCAATCTAAGAAGTGGGAAAGATGAGTGATGATGGCGAGGAAATGCCAATTTGGTTACATTGGCCTGGCGCAATCATTTCGTCAATAATTGGAATGGTCTTTATCGTCATAATTGTAACCAGCTCAATGGCTCAATTATCTACATCAGATTGGGATAGCACAACGGGAATTATCGTAGATTACGATAACTTCTGTGATTATAATGGCGAAGAAACCCATTGTCAGGAAGATGTTGTATACACATACATCGTTGAAGGCGACACCTATCAGAATGATGTGACCAACTTAGGATGGACTAATGTAGAATACCGATGGTATGTGAATCGGGAAATTACATTGGAATTATTCGATGTCACCAATTGGGACAGTACTAACGATTTGCAGCAAATTGTTGACTGGTTCAACTACAATAGCGGGTGGGGTGAAGAACATGAATTCACGGTAGACTACTTCATGAGTGCCTGTAATGCAGACGAGGACAATATCGACAATCACGTAGCACAATGCGTGCTCGACGTAGCATTGGATGAGTATGGCTACTCCCAGGGAGTAGTCTATGAGTATTCAGAGCCCGAAGATGGTGACCAAGCCGTTGTTTATTATGACCAATATGACCCACAAAAATCCGTTCTAATACCAGGATGGGATGGAATTGAATTTGGCGATTTTATAATTCTATTTTTTGCAATTATTGGCCCCTCAGTTCTCCTAATTACTGCTAGAAAGAAAGGAACTTTTTCTGAGGCATTAAATGAATTCAAAAGATTGGCTCAAACTGCTAAAGAAATACAGGGAGGAATGGGGAGTTCTGGGACAAACTATGTCCAATCTAGGGCTAGAAGAACTGCTGGGGGAACATCTCGTGAAAGGAGCTACAATTCGGTCATTGACCGACTCAATCTACACTCGCTCCAGAAAGATGAAAATGCAATCAAAGATCGTATCACGCACGTGTTCGGCCTCACGCCTACACAGGCACAGTCATTCATTCAATCAGAACATGTTCGCCTAACTTTGCAGTTGGATGTAACCCCAATGCCGCCGATGCCACCACTATCTGATACTATGATGCAAAGTCCCGTACAAAACGAGGAACGAGTCAACATTAACCAGATGGATATGATGGCAGTATTCGCAAACGCGATGGAAGAAAACCTAGGAGTTTCATCTCCTGATTCATTAGAATCTGAGCCGCTTCCATCAAGCATGCCAAAGTGTGAACATCCAGGATGCAACGTGACGGTTAACAATACAGATTTTCGTTGCTTCAAGTGTCGACGAACTTTCTGCTATGACCACAAAGGGACCTCGGTCGTCTGCCCTGAATGTTCCTAATCAGAGGTAAACGCTCTTCTCTTGGACACCCCAATCAGGTGAAAGGCCAGCAGCCTTTGCTGCAGCAATCTCTTCCTTCGCTGCTTTAGTATGACCATACATGACCTCCCCTGGACTTACATGCATATTCCAGTAAATCTGGAAGATATCCGCATATACTCGCTGACTAGACATTATTTTGGGCACAGCATGGAGCATCACATGCTCGATTCGCTCGGATACTCCCTCTTTAGGATCAAAGAGGAAGGGAAAGTACTTCGAAAGGAATGTCTGGATAAGAATCGGATCAAGGAACCGACTGGATCTTGGAATTACATATCGTGGACGGTCCAACGGGCCAAGGACCTCTTTCATTGCAGTGCAGAAGATTTCTGATTCATCCTCAGTACAGTTCTCCAGATGGAACCTAACCCATCCACCCCCCCTGTCACCTCCATCAACTTCGGCAGAATCGGGCAGATGACCCGCCTTCTGGAGGGACTTTAGGACAACTGTCCCTATTGCATGAACTAAGGTAGCTTCTGTCCAAGCCACATCTCCCGTCAAAGGGAATTCTTTGCTATTGGGAGGAGGAAGAAGTTCGATTGCACTACGAGGCTCAGCATCGAAAGGTGTACCAATCTTCCACGCATCTCGAGCTTTTTGACGATTTCTCGCGCGGTCAAACATGTCATCGTTGAAGATCGTCATGCCCTCGCTAATACCTAATTCAGGAATATCCTTGAACGCAGGATGGACATGCCCCACACCCTTCTCTATCGCACTATCATCACATACTCCGTAAAGGTTGGAATGCTTTTTCTTGAACCGATCATAATCATCGAAACCCTTTGCGAACTCTTCGGCTATACAGATGATGTCCCAGTTGTTTGCAACCTTTTCCGGCCAATGCTTATCCAACCTAATTGAACGGCCTCGGAGTTGGTTGATACTCATATCTGTTGTAACGTTAGTCAAATCGATCAAGACATTGATTCTTGAAGCGTCCCAACCCTCTCCAAGTAGGCCACGTGTACCAACAATACAATTGGTAATACCGTGCTGAAACATCTCTGTAATCATCTCGATATAATTGCGCGGCACCCAATCCGGCCCTGAACCACGGATATCATGGTACTTGCCTTCCATAACCTCGAATATTTTGATGTCTAGCCCCCTAGATTCAACCCATTTCTCAGCCATTTCAATGAATACTGGAGCAAGATCATCATCAACGAGGACTGTGCTACCAGTCATCAGTATCGGATTCAGTAAATCGGTTGATTCATCCTCAACGAGATTACGGAAAACTGCAACTGCACCTCCCGCCTCCTCATCGAGAACTCCCTCAACTAGAGCCATCGAGGATGTCTTCTCAAAATCTGTAACAATAACAGCACGGATATTACCCCCAAGATCTTGCATCTCAGACTTCAAAATAGAGAGAACACCTTGCGTCT
>DAYJ01000082.1:0-395 GCA_002506875.1 Euryarchaeota archaeon UBA40
GCGAGTTGTATCTCCAAGTGGGAATGTCATACCATGACTAATCGTCAGAGGATGGATGTCCTGTTGTCGATCCTTTCGTACATACAGGAAGGCAGCACCCTTTGGAGCACATAGCCACTTGTGCGCATTACTCGTAACATACGATGCACCAAGTTCTCCAAGAGAAAGGGGGAGCATACCAATACCATGAGCCGCGTCCAAGAGGACCTGTACTCCACGACCCTCCAAAGCTGACGTCAGATCCTCGAACGGCATCCGAAGTCCCGTTGGACTCGTAACTGTGTCAATCATTGCAAGGACCGTGCGATCAGTTACAGCGGCTAGCATCTGATCTATCACAACCTCAGGGCCCTCTAGAGGGAAAGGTATCCGTACGGTAACGACAGATGCACCCC
>DAYJ01000082.1:770-7988 GCA_002506875.1 Euryarchaeota archaeon UBA40
GGAACGAGAATCTCATCACCTGGAGCAAAGTGAAGGGATCGAAGTACAGTGTTGACACCACTTGTCGCATTTTCGACTAAGGCGATATCATCGGCATCACATGCTAACATCTGAGCAAGTGCATGACGTGTATCAATCAGAGCCGATGGTAGAATCTCTTCAAAGAAGCGGACCGGTTCAGATTCCATCAGATTCTGCCAACGACGCTGTTCCTCAATGACTGCCCGGGGAGCTGCACCAAAAGAACCGTGATTGAGAAAGACGATATCTGGGTCAAGATCCCAATGTTGAGCGAGCACACTTCGTTGAGGGCGCGCCATGATACTGTTTCTCACCGTGCCCTTACAGTCCTGCCGGAATTGGTCCCCTGACCCCAACTACATCCCCAACGGTCAAGACCCCTTGAAACCGGACCTGCTCGATGGCGCGCATAGGCATCGTCGGTCTGGGGAACTGGGGCACTGCACTCGCTAAGGTATGGGGAGGCACTGGTCATTCAGTAATGGGTTGGACCATAGAAGAGGAGGTCTATGCCTCGATTACATCGACTGGAATTAACGAGAAATACCTTCCAGGAGAAGTCCTTGAAAATGTAGAGGCTACAATGGATCTCGCCACAATTTGTGATGCATCCGAAATTCTCGTACTCTCTCTCCCCTCAGGAGTTGTCCTAAGTGTCCTTGATGATGTAATTCCGCATCTGAGACCCTCACATGCCATACTCGATTTAGCGAAGGGGCTAGCTCCGGAAACTGAGGAGGAGCCATTCATCAGTGCGGTGATGGAAAAGAAACTGGCAGCAGCAAAGTGCGCCAACCCCATCTTTGTGATGACTGGGCCAACAATTGCTCCAGAGGTGGCTCGCGGAGTAAGTACCATCGCTCTAATCGCAGCCCATGATAGAACAATGGCCCGCAGAATGGCTGACCGCCTTACAACGAAGACACTCAAGTTACATCCCGCAGATGACCCCTTAGGTGCCGAACTCTGGGGCGCATTCAAGAATCCGATAGCGCTTGCTTGTGGGATAGTCGACGGACTGGGGAATTCCTCTGGTGACAACCTCAAAGCGGCATTAGTAACCGCTGGTTTCCAAGAAGGACAGCGTCTTCTTCCGGCACTAGGTGCGAAACCAGAGACATCTAGTTCAGCGGCAGGTATTGGAGACCTCTATGTTACTTCCACAAGCCCAAGTAGCCGTAATCGAACCCTAGGTGAGATGATTGGCTCGGGACTCAGTCTTGAAGAGGCCCTTGCGAAGATGCATATGGTCGCTGAAGGTGTACGCGCTGCCCGAATGTTTCTGTCTAGAGCTGCTATGCTCGGAATTTCAACTCCATTTCTTCATGCATTGTGTGATCTTCTCGATGGAGGAATCGAAGTTGACGAAGCAATCGATCGGATGATCGAAACTGGAAATTAAGCCGCGATGTTCATGCAGGAGGCCGTCATCCCGTCTACATGGCGATGGCGGACTTGACCAAGTTCGAGAAGCGAATTTTCAAGTGGATTTGCTTGGAGGACAACGACTTCGTCAACAATCCATGGTCTACTAAGAAGGCTGCCAAGGCATTCAAAGTTGATGAGGATGAAGTGTACGATGCACTGGCTGCTCTTACTGAGAAGATTCCACACCATATCTATGTCCACTACAAGGACGGTGGAATACGAATCAAAGCAGAAGACCCTGAAGAGAATTAGATGAGAATGGTGATTCTTGGCTTGAGAAATCAATACGCCGCATCATTCAGAATTGGTTACTTTCGGGGGTAATCGTGTAATTTCTCCAGTCCTGTTCAAGTATTATGTCGAAGCGCCAACGAACTATGGCACAAGGAACAGTAAAGTGGTTCAATCAGACAAAGGGGTTCGGTTTCATCGAACAAGAGGAAGGAGACGATCTATTCGTCCACAAGAGCCAAGTCGAGGGAACTATCAGAGACGGTGACTCAGTAGAATTCGATGTCGGCGAAGGCCCTAAGGGACCGAACGCAATCAACGTCCGAAAGATTGAGTGAACCCGATTTTTGTAATTTCAGAAGAGAGGTTAGTGGTAACTCTAGACCTGCCTCAATCCTCTTTATTCCTCAGCATAGAAGGCGGAAGCAAAATTGACCACCAAGATGGGCGCCTTACATCGCCATCCTCGGTAAACAAAGATCGAGCATAAATGGAGACCACATCTAGAATCAATACTACAATGAAGATAATAATCAGGTAAGCGATTACCTTGTCATATTGTAGGAATTTGAGATAGAGATTGATGTAATATCCGATTCCACCTGCACCAACGATTCCAATCACAGTTCCATGTCTGAAATTGTATTCAAACATGAAGATCACTTGCGAGATCAGACCATTGGCGGACTCAGGGAGAATTACACCAAAAGAACGCTCGAACCATCCATGTCCCATCGCCTTGGATGCTTCCAAAGGTCCGCGATCGATACCTTCGATGGTTTCGTACTGTAGTTTACCGAGATACCCGATCGTATAGACAGTCATAGCTAATATTCCGGATAATGGCCCGAAACCTATCACGATAACGAAGAAAAGAGCCCAAATTATACTTGGCAAACTTCGAGACCCTGCGAGTAAGAAACGAGCAGGGTAACTAACCCAATTAGGGCTAAGATTACGGGAAGCGAGCAATGACAATGGGAACGATATCGTCATACCTAGAATAGTTGCAACGAATGCAATTTTGAGAGTCTCAATCATACCCAACCATGCTGTTGAGCAGGTGAAAGATAGGCCTGGAGCCGCCAAACAAGGAGGGTATGCTTGTGCTTCAATAACACTCCAGTCAGGAGGCCACAGAGATTCTTGGAAGAAGGTAACCAGATTGTTATTCGTATTCGCTAATCGCCCCCAGTTGGGATCCATGCTGTTTGTTACTCGAAAAGCTACAACTAACAAGCCGATAAACAGGAGAAACCAACGAGAAGAGTACCAGAATCTAGAGGCAATGGCAATAAAATCCACTTTAGATTCAATTGAATCGCCTGAGGTTACTTGATCACCATCTACATCTCTCGATTTAGATTCTTTAGAACCAGAGTCGCTCATATGTCCAACTCCTTATCTAAACGCATGGAAATCTGCATAGCAATTGGTTGATCGACAAATGGATTTAATTGGCCATCATCGAGAATAAGAAGGTGGTCCGCCATCCTCTTAGCACGCGATATATCGTGTTCCACTACGATTAACGTCGCATTATTTGTACGAACATAATTGGTGACCTTGGATAGGACGCTTTCCATTGTTTCTTCATCTAATTCTCCAAGGAATTCATCAGCAAGAATGATCGACGGTTGTTGAGCCAGTGTCCTTGCGGTTGCAACGCGCCTCTGTTGACCCCCAGATAAAAGTCGAATTGGAGTTCTTTTTTTCTCACTAATACCCATTGCATCAATCGATTCTAATGTACGACGTCTGGCCTCAAATGAAAACGGGAACCAGGCGCCAGCAGTACTTGTCAAGGCCCCCAGTAACACATTGTGGTAGACAGATGCATGCCGGATGAGGCCAAGCCTTTGAGGGATGTATCCAAGTTCACCACGAGATGCCTTGCTATTTCGACCAAAGAGGGTCATTTCTCCATCAAGCATTGGAACGAGGCCTGCAATCGTACGGAGAAGTGTTGTCTTACCAATACCAGATGGGCCTGCAATAGCTACTATCTCACCCTGATTGACGTCCAGATTTAGATTTTTGATCAGTGGGTTATCGGGTGAGAAACCTATCGATGCATTCTCGAGATGGATCACAGATTTAGACATAAAACCACGAACCTGAAATCATGCCTAACTAGAGTTTATGGCTAGCCTAAATTCTACGAATCAGACAACTGATTTAGTCATCACCATCGGCCGGTCATACCTTTGAACGTGCGATTTTCACCAAATTGACCATGGCACTTCTAACGTCATCTGGATTATCGCATGTATCCTCAAACGCAACTCGGATGGGACGTCTACCATCCGCTGTCATCACCGACATCTCAAACCCATACCGGTCCACACCCGTCATCACAGGTTCTGTAGCATCAGTTGCCTTCGACATAGTGTGGCAAATCAATAGCATAGCATCCTGATGATCATCATTCATGTGTTCGATTATCCCGTCTGCAGACGAATACAATGGATCTGGTTCAGCCTCTGCCCAATCCACATCTCCGAACCACGACATACGACCAAAACCTCCGATATACCGTACCGAATCTACCTTGAGACGGAAAAATAGGAAATCACCGAAATCGACATAGAATTTTGAATCCGGATGCCGTTGAACAAAGATTTCCTTCAAGCGGGGCCGTTCATCATCCGAAACTTGTTCACAAATTCCAACTAATGTCACCCGACCCAAAGCAAGTGGGTTACCATCTCCCCCTTCTGCAACCAAAAGTGAGGATTTAGAATTCTGAAGCAGATTCTTTGTGTGTTCTGCTAGTCGACTTATCAAAAAGATAGGAGACTCGCCATCCATTGCGAATGTAACAAATGAACCGTAAGGATGACCCTCATGGCCATGTGAAATCGTGCACAGTGTTGCAGTACCTACTCTCTCAATAAGAGTCCTAGCTTGTTCAGCGTGTGAGGAGGTAGCCACATCTGGATCATACAACAACTCCTGTTGCCTTGTACTCGCACCCTTAGGAGGAGCATGACGAGGTATGTCATCTGATTTTTCAGTCATTCAATTCACCCAAGAAATGAGGATCATCACACATTCTGGAATGCTTCCAATGCAGACTGAAGCCACTCTTCTGTGAAATCTTCAAAATCTGTGTCAAGGTCGATTCTTTCCGCGACACGATTCCCGCCCTTTTCCTCAAGAACCGCATCCCATTGCTTTCCAGATTCGCAGAACATTTCGTAGGCGGTATCCCCTAATGCTAGGACTGCAAAGTTTACACCATCCATAGAACCACCATCTGCATCCTCCACAGATTCATACAAATCTTCAGCATTCATCGGCTGATCACCATCGCCCCAGGTGCTGCAAGTTACTAGGAGACGTGTGGCTCCAGAAAGATCATCCACACTCAAATCATCCATATCATGCATAGTAGCATTCAAACCATAATCTGGCGCCATTCGTTGAGCATCTTCAGCAACCATTTCTGCATTTCCTGTTTCTGTTCCAAAAATAATCATTAGTTCTTTTTCTGTCATTTTTTCACCACTTTAAGTTTCAATTTCCCGCCGACTCGTCATTGGGGATATCGAGAATATGTATCCTCATCGGTGCACTATCAGTCGATGATATCAACTCACTGGTCACACCGAAAACTTCGGAGATATTTTCCTTACTAAATACCTCTTCAGGAGGGCCAAATGCTTTCATTTTCCCATCATGCAACATGAGAATCAAGTCTGCAAATCTAGCAGCCATATTCAAATCGTGGATTGCGATTAAAGCCGAACAATTGTTGTCCTTGTTGTCGACAAGTTTGCGGATTGACTTCATCACAACAATTTGATTTTTGAGATCAAGATCACTGGTTGGTTCATCCAAGAGAAACAATGAGGGGTTTTGGGCAACAGCCTTTGCAATAATCACCCGTTGCCTCTCTCCTCCCGACAACTGATCGAACCTTCTGAAGGCAAAATCTTCCAAATCAAACAACGATATGGTCTCAGACACAATATCCCTGTCTCCATCACTAATTCGCCAAGAAATGTATGGTCTTCTTCCAAGCATAACTACATCATAAACATCTAATGGGAAACTCGTAGATACCGACTGTGGAACATAGGATACTTGTTTCGCTAATTCAAGAAGAGGCATCTTACTAACGTCCTCAGAATTGATAACTACACTTCCTGAAGATGGAGCGAGTATACGATTCAGGCATTTCATAAGTGTTGATTTACCCGCACCATTTACACCGACTATAGCGACAATTTGGCGGGGTTGAATATCAAAACCGACTTCAGAAAAAACTGGAGATTCACCCCAACTGAAACTCAAATTCTTCGCCTCAAGTATCGAATTCAATGAGATACCCCCCTATTTGCAAGAAGGAGATACATGAAGAATGGGCCTCCAATTACAGATAGCATAACACCAACTGGAATGATTATTGGTGCGAAAATAGTGCGCCCAATGGTGTCTGCCAGTAATACCAAAAATGCCCCAGTTACTGCTGAACAGGGCAACAATTTGCGATAATCGTTCCCTATGACTAGACGAGTCATGTGAGGGGCGGCTAAACCTACAAATCCAATCAGACCAGTGAAAGCTATGACAATGGATGTCATTCCTGCAGAGAGTACCAAGATCCCAACCCTTGTAATCTGCGGGTCAACTCCTGTTGAAATTGCAAAATCGTCGCCTCCTAAAGCCATTGAATTGAGATCCCAAGCAAATACAATTGCAACTGGCATCAGAGCAATAATCAATGCAGCAATCCAAATTGTCTGACCAAGATCTGGTCTCGACAATGAACCAAAGGACCAATGCGTCAGTTGAGAAATCTCTGCATCAGATGCGAAATATTGGATTGTAGAAACAATTGCTCCACAGATGAATGTGATTGCAATGCCTACGAGGATGTAAGATTCGGCTGATATGGAGCGCATCCGCCCTAATTGAATGATGATTGCGACGACAATTAACGAGAAAAAGAACGCATTAACTACGATACCTATGGATCCGAAATCCAATTTTTCTAATGGCCCAGAATTCAATAATGGATCAAGAAAATCTGTCACATGCAAGCCAAATACAATTGCAAGGGCTGCCCCTAATGATGCACCGGATGCTACTCCAAGAGTGAGAGGAGATACTAGGGGGTTGCCTAAACATCCCTGCATAAGTGCCCCTGCGGTAGCAAGAGCGACTCCGCATGTAATGGCCATTAGAATTCTAGGAAATCTGAGTTGCCAGATAATGTCAGACTGCAGTGAGTCGGCCTCGGAAATACCCAAGATTATCTTCAGAGTCAATACTTTATCCAACTGAACAGATGATCCGACACCCATTGCGAATAGACCCATTAGAATCGTAGCACTTGCAATCGCCAACATTATGGCAATCTGTACATGGCCATTCTGAACGTGACGTTCAGTTATGGATTCCATTGGTTTAATCTCCATTATCTGATTGGCAAACGAATTTTCCTATTCTCTCAACACCATGATATTCAGAAAAGTAGTCATCAAGGTACGAATCTGTGTCAATGTCGCTGAATCTATCTGGATGGAAATG
>DAYJ01000009.1 GCA_002506875.1 Euryarchaeota archaeon UBA40
GAGGAATATGCTCGAATTCCAATTTGAATAGCACGACTGAGTCCCTCATCAAGACATCTTCTGACTACCGTTCCATGACTAAAACGCTCACCGTTTAGCTCATCACGAAGATCGGCGTGGGCATCTATCTGAACTAAGGTGAGGTCATTCAAAGATTCCAAAACTCCTCCTGCGACACAGGCCTTCAGCGCAGGAAGAAGAAGCCCATGCTCCCCTCCAAGCAGGATTGGAAACTCGCCATGGGTCATTCCCTGTTCGATATGACTCTGTATCGACTCAAGATGAGAAATCAGAGTCGGACCTTCAAATTCCCATGCATCTAGAGTTCTAATGTTCATGCCTGCCGGTAAATCATCTGCAAGATAATCCGAGTAAGCTTCTACTTGTGAAGACGCTTCTAACGTTGCTGAAGGGCCCATTGAGGTACCAGTTCCATAACTCACTGTCATTTCGAATGGTAATTGGATAACAGAGACATCAGGAACTTGTGACCAGTCCTCTTCGAGACCGAGAAAACCGACTCTCGCCGATGCCGCCATAATTGCTCCGTGTGGCAACCGGTATTCGACGCTTACGCGAACCATGTTGAAATAACGAACCCCATGTCGATGGGTTGCGCAGGTGACGACACATGGGCCTAACACTCCAAGATCTGACCCAAGCAATTCGTAACCGTGTCGATATGGACATGGAGGTAAGTGTCGCCGAATCGATCGCTGAACATGCACTTGGATTCTTTGGGTTCTCAAACCGAATTATCGATAATGCGTTGGAGCCGAACGATAGAAACCTGTTTTATCAGCTTCAAGATTACGATCTCCTGACTACTGAATCAGAGGAGACCACACTCTGGGATGGAAGGGAGTGGAGAATACACTACTGGAAATTCAAGTCGAACGCAAGCCAGTATGTTGGCAGGGGATCCAAAGATGACGAGGATGAAGATCCATATGCGGGCCTATACGAAGATGTCCCTCAGACCGTATGGAGAGAGAAAGCCGGCGAAGAAGACGATTGGGATGAGCCATTGTTTTGAGACAATACGCCCACAGCCTGTTATACGAAAAAGCAGACAAAGGCAACATGGCAACTCGGAAGGCCGAGGCATTCGTCCTGGCTGCGCTAACAGCATCACTCGCCTTCTCATCAATTGCGGTAGCACAGCAAGAAGGCAATGAATCCGATTCCAGAGAATGTATCATACATGCAGACTGGGGAACCTTTTGGAGCGATTCAGGGGAACAAACTCAACATGCTTACAGAGTCCAATTCTATCCGTCATTCCCTCTTGCGGTGGATCCTTCTAACGTAGATGTAATTGCAACCCATCTGGATAACGCTGGAATCCAGGTTGGAACGTATTCCTTCCTCACCGCAGGAGGAGTCATAGACATACAGATGGACCATGCTCCGTCTTTCAGGGACATTGTCTCCATATCGGTTGAAACAACTGAAGCATCATGTGAGAGGTCGTTCGAAGTCACAATGTGGAATCAGCCGGTTATGGACCATGAAATCACCAGAGAAACAACTTGGTCGTTAACTTCTGGAGCTGATGAAACTGCATTATCTGTAACTGGAAGAGGGTGGCAGCAACGCTCAGATTTGAATCTAGAAGCCAACGAACTCGGAAACGGAACTATACGATTGATGCTTAACGACCAAGACAGGGAGATCGATGTCAATCTGGATATTCAGAGAGCATGGTTGAACGAGTCTTGGAATGGAACTGACCTTTCTAGTCAGGAGTTTCAACTGGAAGGTTCAGGAACAATACGAATGACCCTCTATGATGGATTTGAGGGTATATCGGTCGATGGCACAGTTAGAGAAGCCAAATTTACAAGAACACTAGAAAATGGCATAGTAACGGAGCACCTAGAACTCGAGGCAAACGGCTCATTAGCCTTGAATTCAAATGAGGAGGAATCACTCGATATCTCGGGCGATATATCCTTATTGAGGTACGAAACTACCGATGTAGACGGCGAACGAGTCTTCCAGGACATCTGGATCGAGGCAATGGCCACCGCACTGATTGAGTTTGATTCAGATAAGATAAACTTCGAACTTGACGAGTTCATATTGAGGGAACGTTGGGAAGGAGATCAGCGTGTCGAGCAACATCAGAGATTCAGAGGAGAAGGCGATTTTGATGTCTTGATCGAGGATGAGAATGGCATCCAGATTGAGGTAAATGGAACTATTGAGGAGATTTACAATGAACAGCTAGACGGGGTAATCATCGCTGATACATTCATCCTCGATGGCATTTATTCTGGCACCGCCTCCGGGACATTTGGATCAGTCCGGAAAATCGTGGATAACGGTGTACAGACTAACTCTTCTGGAGTTGACCACGACGTGATTGTTATTCGTGATGAATATTGGTTCAATGTCTCAGGATCCGCATTCACCGTTCCTGGTCAGGAGCTTTATTCCGATCACAATCTTACGTATATGTACACGTCTCCCTACATCGACTGGGAATCTCCGGTAGTGAGATATCGCTATGTCGAGGATAATGGAGAAGTCAACAATGAATTTCCTCCGGGCTCCCCAAGAGTTCTCAGCCCAGTGCCTCCAGAGGCTGTTTCTATTCTTTCTTCAAATGTGACTAGAGAGTCTGGACTGGTGCCTGATGTGCTCATTCAGGGCGATAGGATAGATTTGGTCCACGATGGCCGATTTTCCATGGCTGTTGATGTACAAAATATCTCGATTGAAGATATCGATGGCCATGAGGTCAAGTCAGCAGAATGGATCGGAACATACCCTGGAGGAGGACAAGCAATTGGTTCCACAGTCAATGAAGGGATCTTAGCAGGATTGCTGATTCATTGTGAGCGTACGATGCCCCTGCCTCTCCTGGAGGATGAAGATCCATCCATATTTAGGGAAACTCAGACAGTTGACAGAGTGCTCAGGCCGTCCGTCATCACTGCTGCTGAGAATACCCTCCCTGAGATTACAGGCGTTGCTTACAGGGAGGGGATATGGCGTGGTGAGGGGGACAATGTGCATCTCGAAGTCACTATTGTAGATCCAGATACTGACATAGTTTCAGTCATAATAGATCTCCATGGGGAGGATTGGGGGATACTGGAGCTTTCAGATTCGGGCCTCTCAGGCGATCTTGTTGTCCATGACGATATCTGGACCGCTCAAGTAAACTCTTCGGGACTATTCTATGGAGCCATGGAAGCCACAATCTACGTGGAGGATATTTGGGCGACGATATCTGAGAACGTCATACTGAATATCACTAACCC
>DAYJ01000080.1 GCA_002506875.1 Euryarchaeota archaeon UBA40
TTCCATGCATATCGCTGAAAATACACTTTTCGTGTAGTCTTGGTGAAACATACGATTGAAATGCTATTGCTAGGTCGCGTGCTTCATGAGCGAAGGCGGATGGCTGTTTACATCTGAATCAGTAACTTGTGGCCATCCGGACAAACTCTGTGACGCGATCTCAGATGCAATCCTCGATGCCTGTTTGACTGTTGATCCGAATGCAAAGGTCGCCGTTGAGACTCTAGTTAAGGGTGAAGCCGCACGTTCTCACATAGTTCTCGCAGGAGAGGTCACAATTTCGAATGGGGGGGATGTCCCTGACTTCGAAGCTGTAGCTCGTGACGCAGCAGTAGCAATTGGCTACACTGATCATGAAATTGGTATGGATGCTGGTTCTCATGAGACCTGTAAGGTACAAGTCCTAATCACGAGCCAGTCTGCTCACATCAATCGTGGTGTGGTACAGGATATCGATGACCAAGGTGCAGGCGATCAGGGTCTAATGTTTGGTTACGCCTGTGATGAGACCGAAGCGTTCCATGGTCACAAGGGGCGATGGATGCCTCTTGCGATTGCGCTATCCCAGGGTTTGACTCGAGCACTCAATGATCGTCGTGTCGATGGTACGTTGCCTTGGTCTCGCCCCGATGGGAAGTCTCAGGTTACGGTTGAACACGATTCAGATGGACGTCCTGTAAGATGTTCTCACATTGTCATCGCAATCCAGCATCGTGACATGATTGCGGAGTATGGTACTGAAGACGCCGAACAGGCATACATCATGGATCAAATACGGGCCCATGTGATCGATCCAGTTATTCCTGTGGAACTTATTGACAACGCGACCGAGATAACTGTCAACGGTACTGGCCGATTTGTTGATCCAGGTGGCCCTTATGCAGATGCTGGATTGACTGGCCGTAAAATCATAGTCGACACTTATGGCGGCCGAGGCCGCCATGGCGGCGGGGCTTTCTCTGGCAAGGATCCATCCAAAGTCGATCGGTCAGCAGCTTACGCTGCACGTTGGGCAGCCAAACATGTCGTTGCTGCGGGACTAGCTCGGGAATGTGAAATCCAACTCGCTTATGCCATTGGTATAGCGGCCCCAGTAGGAATTCGGGTTGATACCTTTGGTACCGGTGAAATAGATGATGAGTCGATTGCTCGCCTTGTGGGCCAGCATTTCTCATTCCGTCCTGGTCACATAATTCGTGATTTGGCACTCCGTAACCCCATCTACTCGCCCACCTCAGCAGGTGGTCATTTCGGTCGCGAACCGGTAGATGGCATGTTCACATGGGAAGCGCTTGATGATGCACGTGTCGCCGCAATGAAGGACTTCCTCTGAACGCTGTTAGTATTGCCCGCCCTCGCGTGGACTTCATAGCGCAAGCGACGGTCCCTTCTCTAATGCGCCGCAGCCCGTTGCTAGCCTGTGTGCTCTTGCTCATGGCTTCATGCACGCCGTTGACTGGCACGGTAACCGCCGATTCCAGCATCCTTCTTGACCTCAATCAGGACCTCGTTGTCATGACACCGGGCCAGTATTCGAACGTCACACTTAGCGTCGAGAATAATGCAAGTTCAATCTACGATTTCACCATCGAATTAGGCGATTCTACTGCTGGTCCGGAATGGGTGGTTAACTTGACGGCTACCAGTCTACCGCAAGTGTACCCTTACAGCACTGACTCTCTCGACATCGTTGTTTCACTGAGTGCAGGTGCGAATTCTACTGATTCAGGTGTCCAGTGGATCTGGGTCAATCGGACAGGTGCCTCCTCTGCTATCGAACTCTATCTCTCAGTTGGTACTATGCATCTTCCTGATATCGATGCTACTGGAGCCGGCGTCAATGGTCTAGTGAGTACTGAGGGGAATACCTCTCTAGTCATACCAATCGAGGTGAGCAATTTCGGTTCGGTTCAGGACACAATTCTACTTAGTGCTGGGGCGGAACCGGATCTCGGCGGATTCTGGGCGAATCATAGTGCAAATTCAACGGGTAGTGGGGCCGGAAATGAAACAGGCAATGAAACTGGCAATGAGACAAACAACAGCACTTCACTTGGTATCGATAACCTTCTCCTCTTTGGGAACAGTTACACTCAGCAGAATTCTCTTGATGTAATTCTTGAGGACCTTGGTGTGAACGACTCGGTTGCACGTACCTCTGGGGGGTTGACCCTTGATGACCATTGGAATAATGTCAACACCTCTGCTAATTCTTGGAACACGACTCTTCGGGACTCTAGTGTCGATTGGGACTATGTTGTCCTTCAGGACCAGAGTCAGATTCCCGGCTTCTACAGGGCGAATGCAAACTGGATTGATAGCCGAGATGCTGCAATAAATCTCGCAGATGCAATCGAGGACGAATCCTCAGAGGCACTTCTAATGATGACTTGGGGTCGACGCAACGGTGACGCCACTAATCCTACCATCTACGGTAACTTCACTCAGATGCAGGACCGGCTAGAGGCCGGGTACATCGACTACCGTGACAATATCACGGCTCAGGGTCATCAAGCTTGGATTGCGCCTGTGGGGCTCGCCTTCGCTCATATTCACGATGGCATCGTTGCGAATGGGTCGAATCCTCTTGTTTCAGGAGCGACATTTAGTGCTCTTTACTCTCCAGATGGGAGTCATCCATCTCTTGCAGGTTCGTATCTCGCTGCTCTCGTAATCACAGCGACGATATCGGGTCAGACAACTGTTGGATCCAACGACTCGGTATCCCTCCCTGCGGCGCTCAAACTTGAACTCCAGCAGGCAGCAGATGCCACGGTATTCAACGAGACCTCGCACCTATCATATCCTTGGGAGTCCGGTTCTGGAAGTGGTACGTCTATGGGCATGGCCCGTAATACTCCCTCG
>DAYJ01000029.1 GCA_002506875.1 Euryarchaeota archaeon UBA40
ATCATCAATCTCGAGATCTAGATTATCGACGGCCATGAAGCCATTATCATACCGTTTCGTTACTCCTCTGTAGATTACATTCACCATTTGATCACCCCTTCACTCCACCCGCACTCAAACCTTCGATTAAGAAGCGTTGGAACGCGATGAACAGAACAACCACTGGCAAACTAACCAACAAAGAGGCTGCTGCGAAGTCACCCCATGCTTGGCCAGTAGAGGATATGAGGGAAGCAAGGCCGACTGGCAGAGTGTACATCTCTTCACTCGTGTTGAAAGTGAGAGCGAGGAGGAATTCATTCCATGCTGCAAGAAATGAGAACAACGCGGTGACTGCAACTGCGGGTAAAGAGAGAGGTAGAACGATTCGCCAGAAAACCTGTGTCTGACTGCAGCCATCTACGAGAGCGGCCTCTTCAAGCTCCCTTGGGACTGTGTCAAAGAAACCCTTCAGCATCCAGACGCAAAGAGGTAGGGCTGTGACTGAATAGGCCAGAATCAGGCCGAGGGAAGTGTTCAGCAGCCCGAGTGCCTTCATTACAAGGAAGTAGGGAACAAGAATAATGACGCCAGGGAACATTTGGACAAGGAGGAAGGCAAACATCGCTGGATCACGCCCACGAAAGCGAAAGCGACTGAAAGCATATCCAGCAGGAATTGCTAGGGCCAGGCCCAGAAGGGTAGTTCCGATAGAAACGATGAACGAATTTCGAGTCCATAACCAGAACGACTCTGAAGATACCAGTTTCTCGAAGTGCTCCCCAGTGACCTCATCCATGAATCCCCCCCCTAAGGAGTTCCCAGGAGATACAGCGACATCCAGAATCCAAAGAAGAGGAAGGGCAACTATAGCCACTGCATGGAGGAGAACTAGGTGATGCAACGCATGGCTGTGCTTCTCAGCCATCACCCTATTCATTCTAAGGCCAAGTTCAGCCGCCTTGACTGTCAATCGACCGGACACCCAGAGAGTTACCATCGGCATTGACCCAGCAACAGGAACAAGAAGGAAAGGAACAGCTGTCCAAGTCGTAAACCAGATATCTATCCAGAGACCGGGTCCATCCAAATGATGGAGAATTGAGAGGAATAAGCCGATTCCAGATATTGCGAAGATCCCATCACGGATATTCTTCGTTCCATGATCCAACTGCCTCAACAAGAGAAGGACTACAAGATGGACGAGAACGATACACATTGACGAATATATTGCGTCTTCATTTCCCCTCATAGTGGAAAGGGCTACTGATAGCGATGCTACGAAGATAACAACTGCGTAGTATGCCCGAAGGCTCTGAATCTCTTGTGGAACGTACCATCGTCGAGCAAGATCTGACTTTGACGCACGAGGTATAGAATCCATAGAACTCATGCGACTGCCTCCGTAGCATTTGTCCGCTTCATGTATGTCCAAGAAAAGACGACAAGCATGACGAATATCACTACTGACCAAGCAGCAGCAACGCCATATGCACCATCACGGAAAGCAACATCGTACACATATGTGATTAGGATGTCCGTCGAACCAGGGCCATCAAAATCCAGATTCGGACCGCCGTCAGTCATGAGGTAGATGACATTGAACATATTGAACGTCCAGATGAATCCGAGCAGAGACAAGGGGACAAGGGCACTTCTCAGATTCGGGAGAGTAAGGTGCCTAAACTGACCAAGAGTTCCAATCCCATCGACCTCTGCTGCCTCGTACATATCCTTTGGTAGAGCTTGAAGGGCGCCTGAGATAGACATCATCATGAATGGAATTCCGAGCCAGATATTGACTAGAATAACAGCAAATCGGGCGCCGTTCGCATCCGCAAGGAGATTCAGATCCGTTCCAAGAAGGTCGTTTATCGCCCCAGCCGGTTCGAACATGCCCCTCCATACGAGGACCGTGATGTACGATGGAATTGCCCACGGTAAAAGGAGAAGCGTGCGATACATCGTCTTCCCACGCAAACCACTCTTGTTGAGTGCGAGGGCAAGAAGGAGTCCAAAACCAATGTGAGATACAACATTGACTACGGTCCACAGCAGAGTGAAGACAGTCACACGAAGAAATCCAGAAGTGGAGAATACTGTGAAGAAGTTCTCAAGCCCAACGTAGACATGCTCACCCAAACGGGATTGATCTGCATCGGTTAGAGCGAGCCACATACCGTAGATTACAGGATAGAAGGTCAATACTGCGAGCGAAAGTAAAGCAGGTGCAATGTAGAGATGAGCCCCTTTAGATGTGGTACGGCCATCCCTATAATCTAACCAGCGCAGACCGTAAAGAAGTGCGATGAGGCTCAACGAAATCGAGCCAATAGCAAAGAGATAAGGGGATGTCTTGAGAGGAGCTGCCAACGTATCCTCTGTTGTTGAACTACTCAACATTACAGGCGAAATTACCTCAGTACCATTAGAATAGATTGTCAGTACTGCGAAGTAGTATTCTTGTCCGGAAGGGATGCCAGTGAGGGTGCAGCCAATCGATATTGTACCATTTGGTACAACGCCACTACCATCTGATTTACGATGAATAGGGACAATGATATCGTCGCCTAGACCATAATGACAATCATCGTACCAATCACCCATTTCAGGTTGCATCAAATCCGCTGTTTCACCTACAATAATTACTGAATGAAGTAGAGAATCCTCAGTTCTAGAAAACTCAGAACCATTCATCCGAATCTCATAGTAGGTTCCGTTCGTAGCCGGTTCAGAAAGTACCATCTCGATGCCTACTTGACGATATCCTACAGAGCCGTCTAACTCAATCTGATTCACAGAACCAGCAGAAACAATACCGAGAAGAATCGGAAAAATAAGGAGGATCAGAAAACGTCTCATCCGCTCCCCTCCAAATCCGATTCCAAGGCTGCATCAGCCGCTGCCAACGCCGTAGTAGCATCCAATTCACCTGAGTAGACGTTCTCGAATGCGGTACCTAGTGGGTCATAGACCATTGACATCGCTTCTGTTGTAGGGGCAGGAAATCCCACCATTAACTGATCAAGAAACCCAGATATGACGGAGTTCTGAGCCACCTCGGGATCAACGTATACGTCGACATGTGTAGGCATCGTGTAGGTCTCTAAGGCGAATTCACGTTGTGATTCGCTTGAGGAAAGATGTAGCGCAAGACGAACTGACCACTCCTTCTGAGATGATTGCTTCGAAACCGACCAACCCTTGTATGTAACGAGAGGAGATACTCGCTCCCCCGTGGAATCCACAATTGGTAGTATAGACTGCTGCAATGGAATCCTACCCGCCTCATATGTGGCCCAGTTCCAAGGGCCATCGACAACCATTGCTGCCTTGGAACTGAGGAATTGCGTCTTCATCGATTCAGATTGAGTCCCGGTTTGGACTACTCCATGAGCCATCTCAAGATCGATCATCCAATCCATGGCTTCTGCTGAACCATTAGAATCCAAGGTTGGAGTCCCATTCTCATCGAATAAGGAACCACCATATCCGGCTTGAAAACCAAACCACCAGTAAGCGTTCTTTACAGGCATTGCGAGGCCGTTCACATCCCCTTGAGTCAATTGAGATGCTGCTGAAACCATATCGTTTAGCGTCCAATCCTCCGATGGATGATCGACTCCAGCTGCATCAAAAAGAAGTGGGTTGAAAATCAAACTTAGACAGTCCTGGCTTGCAGGGATACCGAGAAGATCCCCCCCATATTTCATCGCATTAAGCGCTCTTGCATCGAACTTCGAACGTTCAAGAGGTGTAAGATGAGGCCTCAAATCCTCTAAGAGAGATTGCCCTCCAACACGCACTTCGCCAATTTCTCCAAGTTGATCCGAAGAAAGACGGACCACATCAGGCGCCTCTCCTCCTTGTGCTGCAATCATGAATTGCCGCGCTGCTTCACTGAACGGAATAGCCGATGTTTCTACCTCCACTCCCGGGTTAGAGGCCATGAAGCGAACGATTTGTGACTCGAACGTGGCCAGTTCTTTACTCTCTGTAGCAAAGGAGTGCCATACGACTAGTGATACGGTTTCAGTATCCGTTTCCTCAATTGAACTATCAGGACTCACACATCCAGGTAAGAGGAGGAGGATAACAAGGATGAACGGCGTGGCGTTCCTTAGCAAACATATCACCTCTACGCGCCAAGAGTTTCCCCTGGGAACAAATTAGGCCAGATAGCACGAAGATCCGTACCTAGAACTACAGGTACCCCCGCATCTTTGAATGCAGCATGTGCCTCGTCTCTGGCGGGATTGAAACCGATAAAACGAGACCCTTCAATCTGCATGGAAAGATCCATGCTATTGTCACCAACACTCACAATCTCAGATGGATGAATACCAAGGATACGATGGAGTTTCGATACCATCTCACCCTTGTTCCACGCCGATACGCGGCAAATCCCTTCATCTAGAAGGTATCCTTGACCGTCATATTCGAACCCGTTCGCTGCCCAATCGTCGACCTTTAACATTCTAGCAATCGTCGAAACGAAGAGATCAACACCTGCAGAGATAATCACCACATGGATGCCTCTCTCCTTGAGTTCCGACACTACTTCACGTGCACCATCCATAAGTCGAACACCGCTGTAGCAACGGAACAACTCATCGCGATGGATACGTGGTTGAACATCTTTCCAGAGTCGAATATCTTCCCGCATGAACTCCTCATCGGTTAGCTCCTTGTTCAGGAACGCCTGAAGGAGGGATGGATCCCCTGTACCAAAATGGCCGTGGATAACGGCCCAAGATGAACCCGCGTCAGCAAGAACACCATCGCAATCGAAGGCGACCGCCTTGACTGCTGACATGGCTGTACGCTTCGCTAACGCTGACTTAGTCCCATCGCCTCCGGATTGGACCGGGGGCCAAAGCCCCCGATCCGGAGTTCCGGCCGCGAAACTCAGGAGAGTCGCGCTGGGCTGGTCGTTCCAGTGTAGCTCATCAGAGGCGTTGCCGTCTGACCACCAGGCACATACTGCACCGTGATTAGCATCGAATCGAGCATCTCTCCCGTGACGGGGTCCTTCATCAGGATATAGATGATGTCGCCAGCACCGAATCCAGTGCTACAATCAGCGTCAGGACCTGTGCAATCGATACTGTCCTTGAACGTCACCATCGAGTTACTGTTCGATGGCAGTCGACCGTAGACACCACAGTTACCAGTGCTGTCGCCAGAGTTACCCGAATTGTCAATCAATGTTGAATCCGTAAGACAAGAGTCCGCAGGGGCATACTTGTCAGTGAGATTGAACAGACGGAACTGTTGCTCTCCAGCTGAATCCACCCACTCGAGACTCACACGGACCGCTTGCGTAGCAAGTTCGGTCTGCGCACCGTTCACGGTGATCTTCCAAGCCCAGTTGTTCTCATCGTTATCATCGATACTAACATCAGTGATTGCAGTTACACGAGGGGAAGCCTTTCCTGACACATCCGCAAGCGAACTTGACCAGACATAGATTGTTCCAGCAAGAACCACTGTGATTGCCACGAGCAGAATCGTTGCGATGACGGGGCTGACTGCCTCTTCATCTGCAGCAATGGTCTCGAAAACTTCCTCGTCCTCTTCACGGCGTGCCGAGATGAGGTTCAGGCCAAGGAATAGGCCCACGAGGCTCACAGATAGTAGTCCCGGGAGGAACGAACTGACTGAGGATGCCGCCTTGAGTCCCACCATCTTCGGTAGAAGAGTTAGCGAGTCCTCGTCAAGGGAGGTCATGTTGTTATTATCCCACTTGAGCTCTTCCAACGCTGGGCGACGGAAGTTTTCAGTGACATACTCATTCGTGAACGGATCAATAGTTCGGACCTCAGCGAAGGCCGCGACCATATCGGTTCCACTGTTCATCGTGATGTAACCAGTGACTAGGACGGTTTCGCCGACTCCTGGAACTTCGCCATCATCCCACTCAAGAGTGACCTGATGCTGGATTGCAGGATTGTCGTTCGCAGTGAACCGGACCTGAACGTCGTGCGGGTAGTTATACAACGCAGGATCATCACCGACGTTCGTAACCTCAACCGTGAATGGTACACGTGTTCCAGGCATGACTGCCTCGACGTTGAGATAATCGAATGCGAAATCAGTGTTGAACTTGTAATCCGGACGTGCCTCGACAACGTTCTCCACCTTGATGTGGAGTGTGACGCGGTCACTTCTCTGATCGTAGGTGGAATAACCAGCCTGACTGTAGTTGATGTAACTAGGAGCATCAGTGGTATCGTTCAGGTATAGGTTAACAGTGCAGAAGAAGCCACTAGCCGGTGTCATCTGGTGAATCCCACCGTCACGGACGCCATCGCCATCTGCATCCTGCAGGAAGTCCCACTGATCTCGAGGCGCAGTGGTCGTTGCATCAGGGATGAGTGTGATTTGCATCTCCTCTGTATCCTGATCGAGAGCGATTGAGAAGTAATGATCGTAATCACAATTCGCAGTCTTAGCAACTTCCCACTGGTAATCGGCCTGCTGATGGTCGATATCGAACATCATGCGAGACATATCAAACGTGAGATTGTCGACATTGGTATCGTCCTCAGTGAGTGTGATGTACCAATTTTCCTCATTACCAGCAGTGAGTTTGTCACCATTAGCTACCTCGACGTACTTCTCCGCCTGCAAATCAGGTCCAGAGATGACTGGAGCATCGTTGATCGGGTTGACGATGAACTGAACTGTCATGTCATCCGCGTCATCTACACCATCTGTGAGTCCGAAGAGAATATCACAGGATCCGCCCGCTTCATTCGTTGCGTTCTCTGCGATGAGGATGCTTGTTGTTCCAGCCATGGAGATATCGAATGGGATACAGCCATCTGCGGCAGCAGTCCAGTTGTAGATCTGCGGAACCGCGTGTGGGTTGTTATCCGACTGAGAGTTCTCGTTAGCCATGTCAATCACGAAGCTTCCTGACTGGTTGTAGACGCTACCAAGGCTCTTTGGAACGGTGAATCCGTTCGCACCATCGATTGCTGCTTCATCACGGATGTTGATTCCACCCTGGCCGTCGTCGGTGAGGACGAGACCGCAGTCGTTGCTATTGTAATCATTCAACGAGTTGCAGATGATTGGCTTGTCGTTAACATTGGTGACGTTCCAGAAGAAGGTCTGTGTCGCGTTCAGGCCGTCAGCGTCTGTCACGGTCGCCTTGAGGCGGTGACCACCGAACTGGTCGGCGAGAGTCGCTACCTCGAGAGACTGCCCGTTCAGGCCGTAGGAATACGGCGTGATGTAGGTATGCGTGTTCGCTGCAGAGTCAACAATTTCCCATGACAGGTTTACGTCCTGCGTCTGGAAGTCGGTTGCCAATTCCGTCATGCTTAGCGACGTCATTCCTGTATCCTCATCGACGGTGACGTCAATCAGGTTCTGGATGACCGGCTTAGCACGGAGGATATCGATCTCAACATTCTGATTCGTAGACATCATGACGTTATTCCTCTCTCCCCAGTCCCAGTAGTCGTTCTGGGAATCACGGACCTTGACGATAATATCGTAAGGACGAGCAGGGGTTGGAGTCGTCGTTCCCGCATAGGTTCGGAAGATGAGTAGGAAGTCGTCGAGAGTTCCATCTGCAAGATCCGTTCCAGTGAGGTCGAAGCCACCGAAGTCGTAGAAGTTCTGGGCAGTTGCGTTAGCCTGATCCCACACCTGTGGCGGGAAGGCTGCTAGGACGTGCCCAGTGTTCTCGTTCTGAACCACTGTTAGCCAGCGGACATCATCAGTTGGAGAACCGATACAGGCCCATGGAATAGCGAACTCGGAGTTCAAGTTGAACGTCGAGGTCACACCAGGGTATCCGAATCCTACGAAGGAGGAGATACCATTGCACGAAGACGTGACATCAACCCAGTTACCGGTTGGAGTCACACGCTTGATTCCCCAGCTGGTTGCATCCTCTGCGAAGAGCATGAAGTCAGCCTGGAATGGAAGGTTGTGCGTAACATACCAGTTGTCGCCTGTAGAACTACCACCAGGAACGGTGTCTAGGTAGATCATTCCGTCCGACGCAGTGAAAGTCACACCAACAAGGCCGATGTAGACGTTCGTAGCATCCCAAGTGATTCTCATCTCCCCACCGGAGGTGAGGTTCTTGGCTGTTGAACCAGGCATCATATCGTCAGCGATATTCGACTCAGCGGTGTAATCACCGAACCAATCACCGAGGTCACCGTCAGTCTGAATCACAGATCCAGCACGGGTGCGCCATGATGGGCTGACATACTCCGCACGGGAGTGAGCCACAAGAGGCACTGTTCCGCCAGTGAGAGTATTGTAGTCCTCAGTCGACCTGATGGTCAGTGCCACATCAGAGGCCGCTTGACCCATGTGAGTGACATCGAGATTCAACAGGTTTGCTTCGTGAACAATCGCGCTGCTGGAGACGACCAACTTCTGAGAGTCGAGGACGCCGTTACCGACGCTCGTCACTGTGCTGAAAGCACCTGCATTAATCTGAACGCCTGTGCCGGTCCAAGTCATGTTCTCAATAGAACCAGACGCGGTATTGATTGTCTTCAACGTGGTATCAGAAGTACTCGTACCCCCGTTCCATCGGAAGTCCTTGTGCTTGTCAGTCAGGAGACCGAGATCACCACTAGTGCTTAGGTCTGTGATGTCAAGATCATGAAGACCACTACTAGATACGGAACTGATAGCAATACCATTGGTGTCATCCACATCGATAGTAGCTCCATCGACAGTGATGTCGACATCATCTGCATCAACACCATATCCATCTGCCACAATCAAAACACCACTGCTGCTTCGCGCCTGAGATGTTCCACCGAGGTAGAGTTCCCCGCCGTCCATTTGGATTCCAGTGCCGAATCCGCTGATACTTGTGTTCGAGAAGGAAAGCCAGTCATCAGATCCAGCAACATTCACACCAATAGATGCGAGGCTCGGACCGGAACTTGTGGTTACTGTCACTGTTCCATACATATCTGGATGAGCACTGCAATGGTACTCATACACACCAGTTGATGTGAAGGTGTGCGCGAAATACGAACCGTTGTTCATTAGACCACTGTCCCATACAGGTGAACCTGTTGTGTTCTCAGTAGTGCTGTGCTGGTAGTTGTTCGGGTCCGAGTTGTATTGAGTTGCGTGCCAGCGAACAGTATCGCCAACAGATACGGTGATGTTCTGCGGCGAGAAGACCGAAGCACGGATTTCGACAGTATGAACTCGAGCTGCTGCTCCACCAAGGCTGGTGAAGGAACTGCCTTCATCGACTACTGTGCAGCCGTCTGTCACTAGAGCATTCGAGATCGTCGAGATATCATTGCCACTCATGTTGATCGTAGAAGTTGTTCCACAGTTGTCGACATTGATTCCAACCGCACTTGTTGGTGTTCGGCCAGAGGTGAACGAAATCGTGTTGTCCCTGATATCGACATCGTTGCTGCCACGGACTCCATAGACAGAGATACCGCCGTCAGCATCAATCAACTCATTGTTGGTGATTGTTCCGTGACCACTCTGGACATAGATACCTGCGTTAGATGCACTGCTAACACCACGAATGGTGTTGCCATCAATATCCCACTGCTTTCCACTGCGAGAGTAGATTGGGTTATCCGCGAGAATATCGTTACCGAAGATGTCGATGGAGTTCGTTGTAGCATCCTGGATGTAGACACCATAA
>DAYJ01000123.1 GCA_002506875.1 Euryarchaeota archaeon UBA40
GGTGAACCTACCACTGGTCAATGCAGTTCAGCCCAATCTAAATCTGAAAGACAAATGGACTGATGAGGAACGATGGCAATGGGAGGCTTTAGCTGATGAAATAGGAGATGCAGATTTCGTTAAGAGAATAGCTACGAAGAAAGCATTCGGCATGAAATCAATAGCCGAACTACCAATTCCTAATGGACACCTAACCTTCGATATCCACTCATCCGAACTGGTTCAACAAGGACACATAGGAAACCGTGCAGTCCCCCTCTTTGATCTCGGATACCTCATCTCATCTGGTGAAACGAATGGAGGACTGGGCTCAGGTTTCAATGATTGGAAGGCTTTCATTCAATGCTTGTGGGCCATTGGTTCTGGACCTTACAGTGAAGGCTCACATCATACTACCCAATCAATGCAAAAATCAAAGACACTTGTTGAAGGCCTATACAGTATACCTGGCCCATGGACTGCAAATCCATTCTCAGCAATTCATGCTTGGCTCAGTATGGAATACAGTGATGGTGGACACCCATTCCAAGTAGACCATTGGCTCGCACGAAATCGATTGATTTCCTTCCTTGGAGGGCCTGTAGTCCATTCATGGGAACGGTTGCTCGTCGGGGACGAAAAGGAAACTACGAGAGTTGTGTCTAACCGTGGCTCCTTGACGTGCCTGAAGGGAGAACTCTTCCTGCCCATAATGCGAGGAAATGAGATTGAACTCATCGATGTCCCACTCGATCTCGACCTCTGGAGGATTCTAATCACCCTCAAGATGTACCCGTCTGACACTGAGTTAGGGGACCTTCTGCTCGCCCTAGGTCATTGTTGGCAGAGCAATCGAAAAGCCCCCGAAGACGCAAACGCTCGTTCACTTCGTTTGCTTAATTCTGTAATGGATGTAGAATCCGATTCAATACAAGTTGTGGATGATTACATCGTTGTTGAAGGGCAATCTGGCCTCGGACATCGGTTGAAAATATCCTCGGAACAGAAAATGCATATTCGGTCTTACCGGAGCATGGAAGTGGCAATGAATCCGGACCCAAATGAAGTGTACTTTGAACCATGTATCGATATGAACGAATCTCAACCAATTGGCGATATGATTGTGACTTATCTCCTCACTCTCCGAAACGATATCGAGACCAAAAATAGAGTAGATACACTGGAACCAGTTGTGGATATTCGATTAGCCTTCAAATCTGCTCCAACCGCAGTTGCATGGGCTAAAGCAATGCAAACACATTACCATCACAGGATTGAGGAAGATCCTTGGTTTGAGGGGGAGGAAGAACTTCTCGAATTTAATCCAATGGAAGTGGAAGGATGGGATGACGAAGTGGAGGATGGCGATGGGGCAGATGAAGAGCCTATATTCGCTGGTTGGAGTCAATCAATGATTGATGAATTCCTCGAGAATATTGACAGAGATGAACGATAGTAGTTAGAGATTCAATCGTCAATATATGCATCCTTAGCGCCAGCAACATCCGCCTTCCGAATCTCAGCTAACTGGCGCAATGCTTCCATCGCCACTTCAGGATCCTTGCTAGATTGGGCGATTTCGGTTAAGGTAGAGATAATTGCTTCCGAACCCTTGGCTTGAGCTTCGACACGTACACGCTCTCTCTCTGCCTCCATAGCCAGCCGTTCCTTCTTACGCTGCTGTACCACATCGAACATATCCATTGCAGCCTCCTTGCGTGTGCGCTCAGCTTCGAACGTAGGCTCTTGGAGAACTCGCTGACGTTCAGCCTCAATCCGGGCAAGGGCCAACTGATGATCGCCGTCGAGAATTTCCTCAGTACGACGGAGGTCCTGACGGTCCTGATGTAGTGCCTTGACTTGTTCCCAGCGTTCATTGTCAATATCTCCCTGAGCGCGAATACGAGCGAGTTCCATCTCGGCCTTAGCGCGTTCATCCGCAGCGAGGGAAGCCATTGAGGCACGTGCCTCCATCTCGGCTCGCATTAGATTCGCCTGGAGAGAGCGTTCCATTTCCATTGATGACTGCTCGTCGACAATCGCATTCTTCTCAGCGAGAACTTCCAAATCGGCTCGCATCTGAAGCACTCTCTCAGCCTCAGTAACGCTCCAGTTAATGAAACTCGATTGAAGTGTCATCCCTAGTGATTCCATGGTTCCACGTGTGCCCATCTTGATATCCATCATGAGATCCTCTGTAGCTCCCTGATCCTTGAGATCCGCCTCCAATGTCTCACGCACACGAGGTGCGATAGTAGCGTTGACCTCTGCCTCAATCCTCGACACCAAATCTCCAATTGTGATATTCATGGTACCTTTCGCGGGGATTTGGAGAAGACGTGGGACTGTTTCTCTCGTGAATACTGCACGGAGAACGACGAATCCATTTGCAGTACGCCCATCTTTCGTAATTGCAGAGACCTTGATGATCATCTCATGTGGTCCAAGGAAAGCAAACAGGAAACTACGCTTCGGGTTTCCTCGACCAAACATCTTGGAGAGAAGCCCAGCCTCTGGGTTGACTTCCATATGACGCTGAGAAGCGACACCTGCAATCTTACCATCCTCGATTACAACACAGGCCTCATTGGGTTTGAGAGTCACTTCGGCGCCATCTGCGACCTCTCTATCATGCATGTACCTAGCAATAATCGCAGGGCTGTTTCTCCATCTGAATGCGTTTTTACTCATTTCAATCACCTCTTCTCTAATCCATCGATGTACATATTACGCTCACGAAAATGATTCCTCGCTCGACCAATCCGATCATGAATATCCGCCATTGTAGGAGCGTCCTCATCATCGCTGAGAATAAGATTCAACATACGAGTCGTATCAACAAGCAGATTCAGGGTCTTCAAATCGTGCTCCACAATTCGCTTCCGGCCCTTACGACTGAGTTTTCCGACGCCGTCATGAATAGAGTTTGGAGAACCAGTGACTGCCATGGTTGCATCATCGCTCATTCCATGAACCGATGTCAAAGTGGAATCGCATTCATCTCTTTGCTCACGATTTCCATCTCGATGATGTCTTTCCATAATACGTTCAATATGGCTACGCATCATGTCTGCTCGTCTACGAATCTCCTCTCGAACCGCCTGATCCGATTTCATGAAACGGCCTTTCTCATAGCCATCGTAAGCACTTGCAAGCGCCTTGACTCCGTTAATCAGAACCGGGAGAGCGAGGGTGGACGGCTCCATGGAATTATTTGTGCCCGTTGACCTATCAAACCTCGGTCTTCAATTCGATTGGCGATATTATGATTCTCTAGGCTCAATTCTGATATACGCCGGTGTAATGCAATTGGTATGGCACAGCCACCAGTGGGCGGAAATCGTATTGCTGTTGGCTGGACATTGTCATTGATTTGCTGGATTTTCGCTATTCTTGTATTAGTCGTCCCCCCTTCGGATGATACTGATGGGTCTTTGACTTCAACGACTGGAGATGATGAGATTAGAGAACCATCTAGCGAAGATACTGAACTCTTCGCTTGTTGCTGTGTTTCTGGATTCCTGCCTTTGTTACTGGTAAGTTCTGGCAGAGGTGCAAAGAAAA
>DAYJ01000125.1 GCA_002506875.1 Euryarchaeota archaeon UBA40
GAATGGGCTAACAGTAGCATCGAAACCCGTATGTCTGCTCTCAACGACCTTTCGTTGGCTCTCAAGGAACTCACCGAGGAGTTAGCACAGACAATAACTGCGGAAGTTGGGACGCCAATTGGCTACAGCCGTATGGCGATGGTTGGTACTCCACGCGTAGTTGCAAGATCTTACGCGAAAATGCTTGAATCCTACGAATGGGAGCACGAAGTTCGAAACTCGATTATCACGAAGGAACCTGTAGGAGTTTGTGCTTTCATCACCCCGTGGAACTTTCCGCTCCACCAGATTGTCGGCAAGGTAGCTCCTGCACTTGCTGCCGGCTGCACCATGGTACTCAAGCCATCCAAAGAGGCTCCACTAAACGCATTCTTACTCGCTGATATTCTCCATGACATTGGCCTCCCACCCGGGGTATTCAACCTAGTCAGCGGACACGGTAGTGAGGTCGGAGAGATTCTCTCGGGACATCCAGATGTCGACATGGTTTCGTTCACCGGTTCCACCGGTGCAGGCATCCGTGTCTCTCAAGCGGCTGCACCTACAGTGAAGCGCGTGACCCTTGAACTTGGAGGGAAGTCCGCGAATGTAATACTCGACGACGCCGATGTAATCCGTGCTGCAAAATCTTCGATTGGTGCCTGCTACCAAAACTCAGGCCAGACCTGTTCTGCACTAACTCGACTCATTATCCCCGTAGCACACAAAGAGGAAATTCTAGAGTTAGTCAAAAAGCGTGTAGAAGGCTACACTCCTGGTGACCCACTAGCTGAGAGTACACGCTGTGGACCAATGGTATCTGCGAAACAGCAAGCTAGTGTCCGCAGTTACATACAATCGGCTATTGATCAAGGTGCGACACTGATTGCAGGAGGTACCGGGATGCCTGATGGCATCGAAACCGGTTTCTTCGTTCAGCCAACTGCCTTTGCTGACGTCACTCCTGAAATGACGATCTGGAAAGAGGAGGTTTTCGGTCCTGTAATGACAATTACAACATACGAATCTGAAGAAGAGGCGCTTGCCCTAGCAAACGATTCAATCTACGGGCTTTCTGGCGGCGTCTGGTCCGGGGATGCCGAACGAGCGATGGCGTTCGCAAAGGGTATGCGCACTGGTCAGGTCAGTATCAACGGTGGGCCATTCAATGTCAGTGCACCGTTTGGAGGCTACAAACAATCAGGAAACGGTCGAGAACTCGGTGTCGAAGGTTTGGATGAATTCCTTGAGATAAAGGCAATACAACGCCCTATTGAATGATTTTTTTGAGGTATGAAAATGACGGATATCCCGTTTTGGAGAATCTTTTTCGTTATTCTTGGCATCATTATCTCTTTTTCAGGTTTGATTCTTTGGAATATTCCACTGAATGAATATGAAGATGAAGATGGGTCGGTGAATCTCTATTCCGATGATTCCGGATGGAACTTTGGAAAAGGATTCCTTCCGTTAATCGGTGGGGGACTTCTCATGTGTTTTGGACTCGGGCCGTATATTATTGTCTCAGGACTAATTGGGCGACCTTTTCCTATTTCAGAAGAGGCATGGAATCAGAAAGGTCCAGATTTAATTGAATAAATTTGTATTCAAGATGCAATGCCAAGTTTGCGCAATGTTAGAAAAACAATAGTTAGGATCCCCATAAGAATCGCAAAGAGCAAACTAGTCCCTCCGAGAAGGAAGATGAGTTCATACCAACTGTCAGGCATCTCTTGGTATGTTTGGGTAGGGTTTTCTGTGTCATACCATATTGTGATATTCCAATTGACGTAAGGTGGATCATTTTCAACAAACTGATTGCATTTTCCTTCGCTATTGCTAGATTTTCTTTCGGTATATAGGACCCAATCATCAATTTGAGAAGTATGATTTGTCTCACCTAAAATATGGTAAATTTCGACGTTTGCTAAGCAGCGTATTTCTGTCCAATGCCTGCAATTTTCATCATCACTACACGAATCTCTTTTTTCCACATAATCCCAATCTGAAGATTTACTCAATATTGTGGCTTCATTCTGTCGGAATCCGCTATCATGCCAAGTCGCAAGAATATCGCCAACACCCATGAAAGTAATCGAGATAATTATCCAAAGAGCATGATGCAGGAAAGGCATACCTATCTGCTCAGGTGGTGCGAAGCCAAATTTTTCATCCGAAGATGAATCCTCCATAAATTACTGACCATATGATTGGGGATAATTACTATCCTAATTCGTCTGTGAAAATACCATGCCCCTTGAAGCAAATTGCTGTTAATGAATTAATTGAAATGGCTCAATCCATGAACCATTCTCGCATAGTACAAGCTTGACAAATAGGGCGGTTCGTCGGCTGGCCACAATTCTCACAGGAACGGATTGACTCATTGTTTGAAACATTAGATTCACGAGCAAGTTCCTTGATTCGATCCATGGATTGTAGTAACCCATGACGGCTGCCTGGAACATCCCGTTCAATTTCAGCAACTATCAAACGACTCCTCTGTCGAAGAGCTCCACCAGCATGAGGGCAGTTTCCATGATGAATGGGTAGATCTAGTTGAATTGCAGCAGCGTGTATCTCCTGTTCTGGAATCCAGCGAAGAGGTACAATTCTTGGCGTTAACCCGTCAATCTTCTGTTCAGTGTGTGGAGCTAGTCGAATTGTTCGATCAACCTCCCCCTTCTGAAGATTCATGAGAATAGATTGAGCAACATCATCGAGATTGTGCCCCAAAGCCATGACATCTGCTCCTACCCTTTCAGCAAGTGCATTCAGGCCTTGGCGGCGAAATACTCCACAGAAACTACACGGCATCATACCATTCACCTCATCATTCGATTCACCTACCTGAGGAAGGGATTGGACAAGATTATCCATCTTTGGAAAAGAAAGATCTGGATACGATATTCTCTCGAGACGGATGCCTAAATGATCGCAAAGGGATTGTGCACAATCTACCGACGGTGCACGGTATCCTTCGATACCCTCGTCGACCACTCCGGCAATAATCTCTACATCACGTCGCTTACCAAGAATCCGATGAAGTAAATGCAACATAAGTGCAGAATCCTTGCCACCGCTCACCGCTACAAGCACCCGATATGGTCGCCCGAGAGTCGAAAGCGCATTCTTTGGAAGGGGGAGTTGGCGTCGTAATGTCTTCGATACACGTTTGTGAATCAATTCGACGAGGTGACTACCACAGAGATGCTGCCCGCTGTATATCTGATGTAGGATGGAATCACGAGAACAACGGGAACAGGGAGTGACTTCGAAAGCACTGGGCACGAATCACGGTAGTGGCTTCATGGCTTCAACGAATCGTTCAATTAATCAATTAGAAATTAGATTTTGCAATTGGAAAATACACTTATCTAAATTAGATGTGATGAGTTAGATTCCTCCAATTGGAGAATGATTCCAATTCAGATTCACGGCACCAGAGAAGAAACCCTCGAAACACTATCTGTGACCCCTTTCAGGGGCAAGTTCTTGAAGTCGAATGCAACCTGAACCTCTTTGAATAGCATGATTGAGAACGTCGTTCGCGCTTATACCCACCTCCCAGGTGTGGTCGAATCATGGATGGAGAAACTAGACGGTACAATGATTACTCCTTCCAAAGATGGAAGATCCTCTATCCCTTCATGGACTACAGCCGAACGTCTAGCACGTGAATCGGGAATCGGGCAGCTACAAGAATGGTGGATTGAGTCTGATCAAGGGGCGGTCATCGCTTCAAGGACAGGGGATGACACATTGCTCTGGATGAAGACTGATTCCGCAAGACGACTTGGGCGTTGTGCTCACGAAGTCAGGAGAACACGAGGCGATCTTGCCAATTTGTTGAGGTGATGAAATGTTTGACCTACCCCATGGAGACCCTATCGATCGCACATTCGATGGAAGTGCGCTGAACGAAGTGGTTGATTTCGAATGTGGAATCATCTCGAGTTACAAACCAAAGTCACGAAGCCCCTGTGCACACAGAATTGTGGCTGGCGGACATATAGTCGGCTGGCTGGCTGATGCCGAGGAGAACAAACACTCCCGCGGAGGACATGCGGCAAAGGCACGATTGGTAGAGTTAGAGGATGCTCACGAATTGAGAC
>DAYJ01000030.1 GCA_002506875.1 Euryarchaeota archaeon UBA40
AAGGGAGTAGTCAAAGAATCAAATATGAATATGGAAGAAGAGGATGAAGATGATTCGATTCAGCTCGAAGGTTCCGATGAGGAGAACGAAAATACCTCCTCAAACCGCACCCCAGAAGAAACCGAAGATGAAATACAGATCATAGATGAGGTTGAAGAAATCGTTGAAGTGGCAACTGCTGAACCTACTGAACTTGAAAGACGCTTAGAAGGCGTTACAGATCCATTTGAACGTAAAATCATCGAACTTGAATATCGTAAGGAACAGCGTTCAAGCAGAAGGAGATGAGCAAATGTGTGCTGTCTTTGTCACTCTCGACCCTATCCTCGACGTGGACCCATTGAAATTCGCCGATTGGTGTGCGTCTGAACCTACCGAACCATCTCTTGCTCCTACATCAATTGAAAGACGCTGGGCTCACCATGTGGGTAAATCAACCCTAGATGCAGCCAACCTCCTATTCGTTCTGTTAATTGACCAAGATGATACAGGACGTCTACGTCCTCCACTCGATGAAACACGCATCTCTAGGGAAGCATTCGGAAGGATGCCAAATGAGGAGACATCTCTTGAATACATGATTCAAAATGTACTCCCAACGGAAGACAATCAACGTGTGACTGAACTTCTCTTTGCACTCAACCATCGATACGATGACCACCCATGTAACACCGGTGATGGAGGAATGATTCTTCGAGGAGCACTCTCAGCTACAGAAGTAGTTGATTTGCGCACCTCCTTACAAGGAGGTGGTTGGCGAATCCATAAGGACGAACCATTCGATGGTGCAGTCACAGATCTTGTTCGACTTCTCGTGCTCCATCTGAGAGCAGCTGAACGAAGAGGTACTGGAATCCTTCTTCGAGAACACCGCTGATTAGAATGATTCACCTGTCAGGCGTTCAAACATTGAGGCATAGAGTGATGCAGTATCATCGATGACACTCTGTGGAAGAGCCGGTATGGGTGGCTCTTCCGACTCTGTGTTTCTTGCTTCATACAACGCTTTGTGATGACCGGTCTCAATGTAATGCGCACGTACAAACTCCTTCGATAGCTGAACTATCTCTCCATCGCCATATGCGGCTGCATCCCACCATCGATCTTCATCCAAAGTACCGAAGCTATCCACGAGTACTGGAACTCGCCCTGGGCCCAGAGCAAACTCCTTCTTACCATCAACATGAATGAGCCCACGTTTTCCAACCTCTGATTGGATTAATTCATCAATCTTGACAACTATCTCAAGGATGGCATCAAATTCCTCCTCACGAAGATTCGAAATCTGAAGAGCCTCTTCCCGACCCAATAAACGATCGAAAGCCTCGAACTTCGTCGACACCTCGACGTATGGATTTGGGAGTTTGACTCCTTCATTGAGTTCTGTTCCTGCGGGGAAACCAAAATCCTCTGCTGTGGCATCGCCTCTCTTGTATCGACGCCATCCTGATCCCGCAAGATGGTGTCGACAAATAACCTCGAGTGGAACAAATACGTTCTCCATATCCTGAGGAATCGCACCGGGCTCCCGAATGACCTCAAATCGTCTTGCACGCACACGATCGGGTGCAGTCATCTCGATGAGGTGAGTATCACAAATACCGGAATCTTCGACCATCTTCAACCAGTGACATGAGGATCTGTTGAGTGATTCACCCTTGCGGGGAACGAGTGAAGGGATAATCTGATCGAAGACAGAAATCTGATCTGTGTATCGGAATTCTATGACATTTGGATCCTCGGTGCTCCAGACCTGCTTCACTTTCCCAGAATACAATAATTCGCCCATGCCCATGCCACGACAGAATCGAACCATGAAGGTACCGTTAAGATCGGATGAATACTCAGATGAGACCTAGAGCATCTTCAATCCGATTAAGTTCAGGTCCAGTGGTACCATCTCCAACAAAAGCATAGGAATCAGTAGCAACACAGCCACTACCAACCTCAGGGGATCCGAAGCAAACAGTTCCAACCATTGCACGTACACCTAGAACTTTCTCAACAACATCTACTTCCTCTTCCGTCACATCAGGATGAACAAGAGCTCCATGTGAGTTCCCGACAATAAGGCTCCCCACATTGTGCATACCTGCAATAGTTGTACGGACTGCGGGGACGCCAAGAACCTCGGATATTGCATCGACACCTGGCTGAGGCACTGATTTACTAACCACTGCACCCTTCTCTGTTGCTGAGATTAGATTTCCAGCAGCATTAACACCACTCTCCATCACGACAACGCCATCAGTATAGCTGAGTAAACGATCGATGTCTTCCTTAGATGCAATGTCTGCAACTGCGATACCTTTCCTAGTCCCTGCCATCAAAGAACCAACAAGAGATGAACCTCCGATGGTTAGTCTAACAGGTTCAAGATTGAAACCTGAAGCTATTGTATCAAGCTCTGCCTTATCCACGCCATAAGGTGCGAACAGAACGTCGCCAATCGCAGCAAGCTGAACCCCCACCAAGGAATGACCCATTACGTCGCCTGTCTGAATCGCCATGGGAACACCTTGGGGTCATATCGAATGTCTTTGAGGCTGCCGCCCGGATAGTTTAGGGTTGGACCGATTCGAGTGAATCGGTCCGTGCGGAGAGGTGACTCTGGCCGCCCGAAGGCGACCAGAGTCGAAGTATCGAAGAAAGCCACAACGACGCAATTTCCCGTGGGCTTTCGCACCACAGTACCGTAAACGACGCAGAAGGGCTTGACTTCCGGGTTCGGAATGGGACCGGGTAGACCCCTTCGCTATGGTCGTGAACAATCTTCGATGGAATATGATCGGCATATCGCTGTTGAACAGAGGCTCACACAGGAGCGGTGTTGGAAAAAAAGGATGCATACCGGGAAGTTAGTGATGCTGGGCTGAACACCTCGTTGCCTCGGTGCTTACACCCGCATTCTATCAAACTCGTCTTCTACGAGCTCCCTATGATGCCTCGTCTTTCGGCCGGCTTCGAGCTTAGATGCTTTCAGCTCTTATCCGTTGGAGCGTGGCTACCCAGCATTG
>DAYJ01000067.1:0-3220 GCA_002506875.1 Euryarchaeota archaeon UBA40
CCGGCATTAGAACTCTAAATTTTCAATTTAAAGAATGATATTTGATTCGTAAATGAAGAATATGCCACTAACAACAATACTGAACATTACACCTTTTTGGATCCATTCGGACTTTAGAGATGTGAGCCATTTCTTACCTAATCTGACACCTACAAGTGCTGAGAAAACAAGTACTAATGTAAGCATTGAATACTGGATTATGTCCTCATATCGGAATATCAGATAAACCGGGATTCGCGATATATCCACACATAATGCAAGTATGCTAGCAGTTGCCGCATAGGCCATCTTATCTGGCAATCTACGTGTTAGAAACATAGCTCGCAATGCGCCTTGATGCCCAGATAATCCACCCATAAATCCTGACCCAAAACCACCGAACCGATCATTCACCTCCGGAATACGATACCCGGTCCAATTCTCGCTCATAGTGAGTAATGGAAGAATCACAAGGAATACACCGATGATTGCTAACAAGGGATCTTGTGGGAATTGATTTTGCAACAGGGCACCGAATATTGAGCCGATAACAAGCCAAATGCCATACCTCTTGAAGGCAGAGAAATCAACATGCTCCTTCAATGCCGCAAATTTACCTGCATTGTGCGCACCATGGACTATAGCGATTACAGCTACAGCTTCATGAGGCCCCATTAGCAAGAGAACCAGGGGGGTGAGCATGGTCGACAAACCGAATCCCGCAGGGACCGTTAAGGCGGCGACCAAAATCGTCGTCACAGCGATCGCTACAAGTTCTATCATCGCTTCATTTCCATGGTCCATCAATTGTAAACAATTGGTAGGAAGGCGTTTGCTGCCTTTTCACAAGCGTTGGCAACATCATCAAGTCGCTGGAGTACCCGATACATATGCATTGCAGCAAGTGGTTCATCGTCGCCCCCACTGAAAACATGGGATGCAGCAGCAACCTCCGCTTCATCTGCCTGGTGTTCGAGGAGATTGACCTCACGAATGAGTTCGCGTAGAGCGCCACTCTTCTTCTTCGCAAAGCCCGAATTAGCAAATTCACGTAATACGCCAACTGTTTCTTCATACTTTGAAACTGTTTCAGATACCATCTCAGCCATTGCTAGCAAGCGGCTACGAGCCTCTTCATCCCTATACAATTCACGGAACGAAAGTTGCTCAGCCACATTCTGCGCATAATCTGCAATTCGATCTTGGCGAGCAAGCATGTGGAGGAATACTGTTTTATTGACAGCAAGGCGGACACCGGTTCCCAACATATTACGAATTTCAGCCTTAATGGCATCAGCATCTAACTCCGCATCTTGAGTTGCTTTAATCGATGCTGAGGGATCGTTATCAGATACTGCATCAGTTACTGCCGCTAGCATATGGCCTACTGTGACTTCAACCGCAGCCGCGTGCTCATGGAAAACTTGGAACACTGATTTAGCAGCATCCGGATTAGATTCTCCCATTGGCATCTCAGAGACAACTATTGGAGCAGATGATTCAGCACCGTCATACTCCGGCCTAGTCATCACATAGATGACCATGCCAATCGAAATAATAGAGACGAATAGAACATTGGTTACATTCAATCCAAAGAGGATATAGAAAACTACGGCACCTACACCAGCAACAGGTAAACTGGCAACCCATGATGCCGCGATTTTGGCAAATACTCTGAAATCTACGGCAGATGCACCACCTGCGAGACCTACTCCTACTACAGCACCCACCAAAGTGTGTGTTGTAGAAATGGGAACTGCAAGGAAAGGCATTGAGAATATGAGTACAGTTGTAGCTGCGCCGAATTCAGCAGCAAACCCACGAGAAGGAGTAATGTGAGTTATTTTCTTCCCAATTGTATCCATCACCTTGTAGCCCCAAGTTGCTACTCCAACGGTAATTCCGGCGCCACCTAGGAGTAAGAGGCCAATCGGAACTGTTGCTTCAGCAGCAATATAGCCATCATTTGCAATTTGATATATCGCAGCCATAGGCCCAATTGCATTTGCAACATCGTTAGCACCATGAGCAAATGCCACGTAACATGCAGTGATGACTTGAAGCCAGATGAATACGCGCTCAACACCGGCATATCCCTCTTCTTTGAATTCATATCTCCTAAGAACAAAATACAGAATTAAACTTGCAATAATTCCAATTCCTAAAGATACCAAAAGAGCGTTGATCGGGATCCAAGCACCTTCAACTAATGGATTAAATGAGGTCCCATTTTTGGCAGGTAACCAATTTTCTTTGATGATATAACCTGATGAATCGAGATTGCTGTAAAACCCCTTTAGACCTTTGAATTGGAGAGCTAAACCCAATACGAAGAAAGTTGGCAACGCCAATATTGGAGCAACATTACGTGTCCTTCTCACTGGATCCTCATGCTCCATAATAACCCGTTTAATCACCCAGAAAGAAAGGAACGCGAGAATGGCACCAAGTAATGGTGAAGCTACCCAAGATAGAACGATCTCTAGCACCTTGCCCCAATTAACTGAACTCGGCCGAATGTACAGCCCCATTCCAATAACGCCGCCTACAATGGAGTGGGTTGTTGATACAGGTAAACCCCACTTGGTGGCCACTGTTAGCCAAATCGCAGCAGCCAGTAGAGCCGCCATGAATCCATACATCAATTGGTTGGAATATTGTCTAAGAGTTTCATCGTCTCCAAAATCAAGAACGCCTTTACGGATTGTGTCAGTAACATGACTTCCGAAAAGGACTGCCCCCAAGAATTCGAAAACAGCCGCTACGATAATTGCACGGCGTAAAGTAAGGGCACCAGAGCCAACACTTGTCCCCATAGCATTAGCAACATCATTTGCACCGATATTCCAAGCCATATATGCCGCAATAAGGACGGCAAGTACGATGATTAAATCGATCATTAAACATGGGTAAAGAATTGTACTTAGGATAGAGAACCGATATAATCTATATAGTAATATTTAGCCAGAAGGTGAAATCATCCCTCAATCAGTGTTCATCATTGAACTGCATTGAGGATGGACTCGGCCAGATTTGAACTGGCGATCTTCGCCATGTGAAGGCGACGTCATAACCCCTAGACCACGAGTCCTAGTAATCAGGCCGACCTAGCGATTCGGCTTGAAGGTGACGGGAGTAATATGCTCTTGCCGCGGTGGCATTCATAGACGAATACCGTCACAGATGATGCATGGAGGAGGATATGTCGAGGCCAAAGGCTGGTTCTCCGGAGGACATGAGC
>DAYJ01000067.1:3598-5909 GCA_002506875.1 Euryarchaeota archaeon UBA40
GGACGGTCTGAGACCTACAAGGCCCTCGCCATCGGACTTGTCCTGTTCTCGATCATAGCATATGCTGGCCTCTCTGTTTTCGGGATGTCGTCGAGTTTATTCGCTCAAACGGGAGAGTCAATACCGATAGATGAACTAGAATTCCAGACCTTGAATCGGACTAATATTGAAGACGGCTTGACAAATGAGACAGGATGGTTCCAACTTAGTGAACATCGTGGCAAGGTAATCGTTCTCGACATGATGGCACATGACTGTTCCAACTGTCACGGCGTACAAGCACGCATCGAAGCAGAAATGGACAATTGGCATTCGTTAAGCGACCAGCGAGAACTTGTAGTCATAGCCTATGGGTCATACTATTCTGAGAGTATCGAGTATCTCAACAACTCTGGGGGAGAATATACTGTCCCAACATATGCGACTGGAATTGGGAGTGAAACCGCCGCTACTGTGAACGGGACACAACAGGACCCGAATCGACTCTTTACGCCAGGAGGTACTGGTGTCATCCCCGTAGTAATGGTCATCGACACAGAAGGGTACATCATTGCAAGCGAGTCATCGTCGACGCCGGCTCAAGGATGGGGCGCCTTCGACAACGCGATTGAAACTGCGATGACAGGCACCGTCGCTGACATGGCAGAACTCCGTTCTTTCGGCGTACAGGAGGTGGACACTTCGATGCTTGGTATCATCTTCCTCGGCGCGATGCTTTCGATTCTCGTTTACTTCTCGCCGTGCGCGTTCCCAGTTCTCCCTGGCTTCATCTCATACTACCTCACGCTTGGTGCAAGAGAAGACGAATTGATCGAGTCAGGGAAGCTGAAGGGAAAGATGCCAGGACCAGTGGTTATTGGCGTCCTTTCAGGACTAGGGATGTGGACATTCTTTGCTTTCATAGGCATCATAGCATGGATCATGGGGCGAAGTTTCGCGACTTCAGGAATCATCCATGACATCGCGATTTTCATCGCCGCCCTCCTACTCATTCTCGGATTCTTCATGCTCACTGGCGGAACCAGCCACCTGATGTCTTGGGTACAGAAAATCGTGGATCGGTTCTCTACCACAGAGATGGACGATACATTCACGCCACGCCGCAACATGTACCTTTACGGAATAGGATACGCGGCAGCCAGCATCGATTGTACCGCTGCCGCAGTGTTACCATTCATCGGCTACCTGGCAACAATAGAATCCGCCAGCGCAGTTCCATTCGGCCTTGGATCGCTCATGGCTGGTCTACTAATCCTAATGGTCGCTGTCGTTTCTCTCGTAGGATTTGGACGACAGCAGGCGATTGGTTTCCTACGGCGTGCAACAGGAATGATCAAACTCATCGGCGCATGGATGATGATGATGGCAGGTGCAGGGCTGTTGTTCTACCTCACAAACACCGATGTCGTAGCCAGTTTCTTCTGAGGGCTCCGCATGGCAAATCTGCCTCAATTGGTCATTCTCGCAGGGGGTATGGCTACACGTCTAGGAGACATAGCAACAACGACTCCAAAGGCATTGATTGACATCGAGGGTAAACCCATCCTAACCCGAATTCTGGATCATGTATCAGAACAAGGCGTAGACCGTGCCCTCATCCTAATTGGACATCTAGGAGATGCATTCGACGGTTACGAACACCATACAGTAGACATCACATTCCACAGAGAACCCGAACCTCTCGGCACTGGTGGAGCAATTTGGAATGCGCGTCACCTACTAGAGACAGAATTCCTCATAATGTGGGGAGATGATCTCCATACCATTGACCTTGAACCCCTTCTCACAACTCACTCAACGGAACGATGCCTATTGACGATGACAGTAACGGAGGCGCACAATGACGTCAATCTAGAACATCGTAATGGACGAGTTATTCGATATGATAAATCAGGGAAAAACCGAGTTGGACTCAACGGGTATGAAGCAGGTACTAGCTTAGTAGACCGGCGCATTGTAATGGAATATGGGCGAGAAGGACGCTGGAGTTGGGAGGAAGTTGTCTACCCTCAACTATCTGGACTAATCGCAGCACATCACGACGATACACAATTCCACGACATGGGTACTCCAGAACGCTTGGAACGTCTTCGCTCACTTTTCAGAATGGGCATGACCTGACGGAACTGGACACAAGGCCTCAGGAAGTACATCGTCACTTTCCACCACTGCGAGTAGCATTCCACCAAAACCCCCCCCCATCAATCGGGCACCAAGAACCCCCGGAGTGGAACGAACTGTGGAGATTTTTTCTTCAATTTCCGGAGTACTGACCAAGACATGATCTCTCAGTGAAGCATGGCTTTCATTG
>DAYJ01000118.1 GCA_002506875.1 Euryarchaeota archaeon UBA40
CCTGCTCCTGCTGTGCAGGCCGTGGCACCACCGCCAGAAATCAACGTCCCACTGGAATTTAGTAACAGTGTATTTGCAAAAGTAATCAGCCAGAATGGGATTCAAGATGGCGCTGCCTTCCTTTCCTTTGCCGGAGGTTATGATGCGGATGGGAATGGCTATCTCCGACAAAGTGAGTTGGAGAGGGCCGCTTCTGAGTATGTGACTGGTGGGCACAATCAACCCGCTACATCGCCTGCATTCACAGATGAGCAACTGATTGCCAGCGGATGGACACAAGAACAGATTGATGCCGCACGAGCGAGCGGTCAAATTTAGTCTTCTAGGGTCTCTTAGTAGCCTTCCCGCCTTCCCGTGCCCTTAAGGGGCAATGCTTGGTCGGCGGGATGTCGGATGGAGCGATAATCATGCAGTCGGGACAGCAACCAATCTTCATTCTCAAAGAGGGGACGACCCGCAGTCGTGGTAAGACTGCACAGAGTAACAACATCGCAGCCGCTAAGGCTGTGGCCGATGCGGTGCGTACGACGCTTGGCCCAAAAGGCATGGATAAGATGCTAGTTGATTCCATGGGTGATGTCATCATCACCAACGATGGAGCTACAATTCTGAAGGAGATGGATATTGAACATCCAGCGGCCAAGATGATTATCGAGGTTGCTAAGACCCAGGAGGCACACTGTTTCGATGGAACAACATCTGCAGTCGTACTTGCTGGAGAATTACTCAAGAGATCGGAGGATCTAATTGAGCAGAATGTTCACCCTACCATCATTTGTGAAGGGTTCAGGATTGCGGCTGAGCGTTGCCTCGAACTGCTTGAAAATCACTCTATATCGGTAAGTCCAGAGATGCTCCATGAAGTAGCGAAGACGGCTCTTACCGGAAAGAGTGCGGGGGCAGTCAAGGCCTTCCTCGCAGAGATTTGTGTGGATGCTGTTCTCAAGGTTGCCACGCAAGAGGATGGAGAGATAATGGTTAATCTCGACGATGTCAAGGTCGAGAAGAAACAAGGTGGTTCAATCAAGGATAGTACTCTTGTTGACGGGATTATTCTCGACAAGGAACGCGTCCATAGTGGAATGCCTCGCTCCATAAATGGCGCCCAAGTCGCTCTCATCAACTCTGCAATTGAGGTCAAGAAGACCGAGGTTGATGCAAAGATTCAGATCACTGATCCGAATATGTTGGCTCAATTCCTCGATGAGGAAGAAGGTTATCTCAAGGGTCTCGTGGATACTATCCTTGCATCCGGTGCCAATGTAGTCATTTGTCAGAAGGGGATTGATGATCTGGCTCAACATTACATGTCTAAGGCCGGCATCTTTGCAATTCGTCGCGCCAAGAAGTCGGATATGGAAGCTCTATCGAAGGCAACTGGTGGGCGAATAGTCACGAATATCGATGACTTAGGTGCAGATGATCTAGGCCGTTGTGACAAGGTCGAGGAACGCAAAATTGGTGAGTCAGACATGGTATTCCTTACTGGCTGTGATGAAGCAAAGAGTGTAAGTGTCCTTCTTCGCGGAGGAACTGATCACGTTGTGGATGAAATCCGTCGTGCTTTCGATGATGCAATCGGGGTTGTCAGCGTTGCCCATGAGGATGGCGCGGTTTTGACCGGTGGTGGCAGTGTTCTTGCTGCGCTCAGTCGAGATTTGCGAACTTTCGCTGAAGGTGTAGGTGGACGTGAACAGATGGCGATTGAGGCATTCGCAGGTGCCCTAGAGGTCATTCCGCGAACACTTGCTGAGAATGCGGGGCTTGATCCTGTGAATACCATCATTGATGTCCGTAAAGCACACGCTGAAGGGAAGTCAACGTTTGGCGTGAATGTATTCGAAGGTGGGGTCATGGACATGAAGGATGCGAATGTTGTGGAGCCTGTCAGAGTGGTCGAGCAAGCGATTCAGAGTGCGACTGAGACCGCTACTATGATTCTGAGAATCGATGATGTAATCTCATCTAAGGGCGTCAGTCTCGGCCATGAGGGTATGATGGATGGAATGGACCTCTGAGCAGGTCCTTCACCGAACCCTATCCCGCTATATTCAATAATCCCATTCTGTTGCTTTAGTTCATCTGATAGGGTGCAAAGATATGTCAGATGATTTGGTTCAGTTTTTGACTGCTGGTGATCGCACTCTAAACATCTTATTTGGATCTCAAAGCGGGAATTCAGAGGATTTAGCCTCTAAGATTGGAAAACAAGCCTCTTCCTATGGTTTGGAATCCACAGTCCATGATATGGGTGAGGTCGATGCTGCTGCTCTTTCTGGAATGAAGCGCGTTCTCATTGTCTGTTCTACATGGGGTGAAGGAGAGCAACCAGATAATGCAGAAGATCTCTGGAATGCTGCTAATGGAGACTCTGCTCCTAATTTGAGTTCAACAAACTTCTCGGTTTGTGCTCTAGGAGATACGAGCTATGAATTGTTTTGCGAATCCGGAAAGGAATGGGATAAGCGCTTTGAGGAATTAGGTGGCAAGAGGCTATTGGATAGGGTCGACTGTGATGTCGATTATGACAAACCTGCAGCCAGTTGGGCTGAAATGGCCCTTCCTCGAATGGCTGCTGTAGATGGAGAAGGGCTATTTCAGGACGACAAAGTCGCATCTATCGCAGATTTCGTTTCATCAGGGGGTTCGTTACAAGCATCAGCTGCCCCTGCCCCTACATCAGATGATGCAGGTTCGAAGGCTGTAACTCAAGGAGGAAGCGATACTCAGGTTTTCATGCATGAAGGTGATCGTTCGTTACACATTCTATTCGGTTCACAGAGTGGTAATGCTGAGGGTTTGGCTGCAAAGATTGGCAAGCGTGCCTCTGCATATGGCCTAGACGCTAACGTGCACGATATGGATGGATTCGATGTGTCCACTCTATCAGGGATGTCTCGAGTCCTGATTGTTTGTTCTACATGGGGTGAGGGTGAGCAGCCTGACAATGCTGAGGCACTCTGGGTCGCTGCGAATTCGGATGGCGCCCCATCTCTTGGTCATACTCATTTCAGTGTCTGTGCACTTGGAGATACGAGTTACGAACTCTTTTGTGAGTCTGGTAAGGAATGGGATAAGCGCTTTGAGGATCTAGGAGGTACACGTTTAGTCGACCGTATTGATTGTGACGTGGATTACGACGCACCTTCAGCAATCTGGACTGAATCGGTTCTTGCTCACATGGCTGCAGTGGATGGAAATGGCACCTTCCAAGCAGAGATGGTTGAACTCATCATAGAGGAGCTCCAAGGTGGCGAAGATGTCGCCGTTGACGGAGATGACGGTTTTGTCATCCCTAATCTTGAGTCAGAAGAACTCCAAGTCAATGTCCAAGTATTCCGTTACGATTGCATGGATGGGGAACGTGGCACCGATGAATGGGCATGCGTTCTACCGGGGAATATGTCAGTTCTTCAGGTGCTTAGAACGATGAAAGCAACAGAAGATGGATCTCTTACTTTCCGAGATGGGCCAGCAAATGACCCGTGCACAGTAATTTCAGTCAATGGACGTAATGTTCTACCTGGTCTGACTAAGATTTCTGATATCGCATCTTCAGTTAATGGCTCTTGGAAGATAGTCATTGAACCGCTTCCTGGCGGAGAGGTGATTCGAGATCTTGTGGTCGATCTTTCTATCCATGATATTCGGCGTTCATCTCTCAAACCTTGGTTCCATGGTGCTACTCGAGATGGCAGAGAGTTCTCTCAAGGAGTCATTGGTTCCTTGGCTTCGAGTGAGGCTACCGAAATACACTCGATTCGTGACTTTACTAGTTCTATTCTCGTGGATTCTTTTTCAGATGTCATGCCCTACAATCCATCATACGTTGGCCCATCTAACATTATCTCAATGTGGTCTAGGGTTACGGATCCACGTACCTCTGAGGCGAATCGGGCTGAACACATGTCTTCGCTTTCATCTATGGGTGGAATAAAGGCTGAAACAGACCTTTCATCGATTTCAAGAAATGGCCAACTAGGGATGAGAATCTCAAGTCACATGCTTGATGCAAAAACATCAGTTTTGAGAGATGGTGCTTTTTCTGATTCGCGTCATGGCAAGCATGTCTGGTGGTATTGTTGGAGTGTCAAAATGAGTGGCAAGGTGAATGATGCTGTAATTTACCGGCAGGTATTGGGTCCAATCGGATTGATTGGCAACTTGTTTTCGGGAATATCTGCTAGGATGATTCTCGGATTCACTCGAACTGGTGGGCGCGTCTTCAATGGCCTTCTAGGTATGGTGGCTCCACCCGCTGGAGTGGGTAAGATGCCGAAACAATTCAACACGCCGGTCAAAAATCATCACGAGGTTGTCGCGATTTACAATGAGATTGGGAGTGGTTTCTGATGGCTAGTACCTATGCATACCATCCTGGAAACGTAGCTCACAGTAGCGCCATGGAAATCGAGGATACTATCCCATTGATTGCCCGCTCACTTGGAATTGATCTCATACCTCTTGATGGTGCCACTAGTTGTGGTGCAGGAATAATCCGTCAAGCAAACCGTCGTTTACAATTAACATTGAATGCTAGGACATTCGCAATGGCAGAGGCATTAGGGTTGGAAATTCTGACACCTTGTGCAGCGACTGCAGGTAACTTGTGTGAGGATTTGGATGAACTCCGCCGTAACCCCGATTTGCTCGCAGACGTCAATCGTACATTGGATTCCACATGTGATATGCAGTTTTCAGGTGGCACGGAAGTCCGACACCTCATGCATGTAATAGTCGAAGATATCGGCTTGGAAAAGCTCGAGGAGAAGGTAGTCAATCCTCTTGATTTCAAGATCTCAGGCTACTATGGGCCGAATATCCAACGCAAAGGAGCATGTGGATTAGATGACGTATTCCTTCCAAATTATCTTGAAAATGTGATAGATGCGGTTGGAGGGACTCCAATCTCTCTAGATAGTAGGACTCAGAGTGTGGGTGTCCCCAGTTTGCTTTCTGAGGAATCTACTGCATTGAAACAAGCGGCTGGAGTCCTTTCCGAGGCAGTTGATGAGGGTGCCGAATTACTCGTCAGTATCTGCAACCTTTCTCACGCGGTCCTAGATGTGTACCAAGTCAAGGCATCAAGAATCAGTGGCCTAGAGACTCGTATTCCAGTTATTCATTTCACTGACATGCTGGCTTATTCTTTTGGCCACTTGAATACGCGTCTCGCCCAACTTCGGACCAGGGTCAAGGTCATCGGGTCATGAATATCAGGCCTTGTCGCCACCTGAGTCCTTAGTCCATGCTTCCAATCCGCTTTGACCTTGAGGTCGCCGTTGTTCGAGAGGGATATCGACTAGCGTGTTCTTTTCAGGCGCGTCAGTTACTTCGTTGACCGGCGTTTCATCTACTGTTTCTATTGTCCGTGTTAATCGAACACGCTCATCAAGAACAAATTGTTCGGCTTTGCCTACTCCTTCTTCCATTTTCACTTCAAATGGATCAAGTTGAGCGAGGTCTGGGCTGAAGCTCCGCCTCCTCCTCCGAACTCGTTGGATTGCAATCAACATCCGTTCCTCTCTTCGATGGGCTGATGCTTGTGTACCTTCGTCGCGTGTACCTTCTGCAATTAGGACATACACCTTACCCTCGTCTTGACGCCCCGTCCGCCCCCTCCGCTGTATCGTTCGGATTTCACTTCCAACTGGCTCATAGAACAGCACTAGATCTGCACGGGGTATGTCTAGACCTTCTTCTCCAACGGAGGTGGCGACAAGAACATTGTATTCACCCGACCTGAATGAGTCTAAGCGTGCAATCTGTTCGGCCTGATTCATCCCTGACTGTCCAGCACGATCTGTTTGTCCGATGAAGGGCGTGACTCGAACTCCTGGCAGGTCCTCCAGATGACCGACTATGGCCGATACCGTGTCTCGGTAGTTTGCGAATACGATAGTTCTCCCATCAGGGTTACGTCGTACTTCATCGCGCACCACACGGCGTGTGAAGGATACCTTACTGTGAATCTCTTCCATTGAATCTAATCGGTCGGAGAGGAAGCGAATTCGTTGATCTGAAATGAATTCGTTAATTGATCGTGCTTCTTTCCCTCTCGTGTCTGCGCGACTCTTCATTCGACTCAGAGATTCACGAGCAGCCGCAACGCCTTGAGAAACTAGCAGATTGCTTAGTGTTAGTAGGCGGATAGATACACCGATATCTGCCGCGCTCCTGTACGCAATTCTTTCTTCTCTAGCAATAGCGGCTTGTACCCTGCGCATTGCTTCGTTCAATCCTCCCACGGTGATTGTTCCACTTCGGACATAATGCCCCAATCGCCGTTCCCTCTGTACTATGGTTTCCAACCACCCCTCTAGGGGCCTTGCGAGATCTTTGAGTTCCTGCGGAACAGGGACTTTGATTTCCTCAACCTCAAGATTCGATGCATATGGCTGCAACATCGTTTCTGTCGATCCACGTGCATGTATCCCTGAGAGATGAAGTCGTTCACATACTTCCTCTACTCCGGCTTCGTTCCATCCAGGAGATGCTGTTGCTCCGAGAATCAGAGCATCAGGGTTCGCAGCCATCAGTAGGTCGCCTAGTTGCGCTACAGCAGCATTACCTGTGGCACGATGCGCCTCATCGACTACAAGGAGTGTGATATCGGATAAGTCCAATGTACCTTTCATGGCATCGTTTCGAACCACTTGAGGTGTTGCCACAATAATTCGATTCAGGGCCCATTCATCTTTGCGCTTTGCAGGAGGCGTTGCTCCTGTAAGACGGGCTACTCTATCTTCATCGCTTATGGCTAGGATTCGTTCTAAGCCTCGATGTTGTTGATCCACTAGGGCATTCGTAGGTGCGACAAGGATGATTCTCCCCTCTTTAGTTCGGAGCCTTTCTGCAATCGCCATCCACTGAACTGCTGTCTTTCCCATTCCAGTTGGGAGGACGAGAAGTGTAGAGGTTGACAAGCATGCGTTGACGGCTTCTAGCTGGTAAGCACGTGCCTCTACTGCTTCATCCTGAAGGAATGGGTGCAGAACCATCGGCGACATGGAACCATCCTTCCTCCGTCAGGGTTGAAAATGGTTCCATCTACTAATGAGGCATATTTCGGGGCGGCGTGCATCGAAGATAACCCGATTCAAAGTCGAACCGTTGATATACTCGACTGAGGTCGGAGGGCTGCTCAGTACGCGAGCAACCAGACACTGACGGGCTCTGCAACAGCATCCCGGCACGCCGCCAAGGCAATCGCCGCAGCGGCCGGGTGTCACGGTTGCTCCTGCGTTCCCTGAGCCGGTTCACGCCGCTTCGGTGGCCTCTGAATTGCAAACAACCCATTGGAGGAAACACAACATGGCCGACAAGCATCGCCCTCGTAGAGGTAGCATGGCGTTCAGCCCGCGTAAGCGAGCGAACCGACAACATGGACGGGTCAAATCATGGCCCACGACCGATTTGGATGAGGTACGTGTCCAGGGATTTGCTGGTTGGAAGGCCGGTATGACCCACGTGCTGATGCGTGACCTCAATCCCTATTCCCCTAGTGCTGGTATCGAAGTCCGCCACGCAGTCACTGTCGTCGAGGTGCCACCAATTCGGGTTCTCGCAGTCCGTGGCTACCACATGACCCCCTACGGTCTCCAAACCGCAGGTGAAGCATGGGCCGATGCTGAAGATCTTGATGAGAACATCAAGGGACTTTTCCCTAGATTCGCTAACCGCTCCAAGGCTGACAGTCAGATACAGGATGGAATCAAGCCTGCCAAGCGCGGTGGCCGCCAGACCATGCCTAAGAATCACGATTCTGAAGCTAATTTCAATGCTCTAAAGGAGCACGTTCTCGAGGAAGTAAGGCTCCTTGTTGCGACACAGCCCTCTCTTGTGAGTGGTTCCCCTTCCAAGACCCCTGAAATCATGGAACTTGGTTTGACAGGTGGTAATATCGAGGCTCGACTCGAATGGGGTAAGGAGAACCTCGGTAAGGAAATCATCTTCGATGATGTCTATGGTGTTGGTCAAGATGTCGACGTCGTTGGTATCACCAAGGGCAAAGGATTCCAAGGTTCTGTTAAGCGATGGGGCGTCAAACTCCTCAGTCACAAGAACAGTAAGAAGCGTCGTCAGGCCGGTAACCTCGGTGACTTCGGTACTGGATACGTTCGTTCTACTGTTCCTCAAGCGGGTCAGGTTGGGTTCCATCATCGTACGGAGTACAACAAGCGAATCTTGAGTATCGACGATTCTGAGAATAACAATATCACTCCAGCAGGCGGATTCCTCCGCTATGGCGAGGTGAAGAATCAGTACGTAATCATCAAGGGGAGCCTTCCTGGGCCTACCAAGCGCCTTCTTCGCTTCCGTGATGCTACACGATCGAAGGGTGATGTTGAACCTGAGAAGATTGAGATTACGCATGTGAGTAATTCTAGCAAGCAGGGGGTGTGATGAATGAAGACGAAGACTATTGCAATTTCATTCTCAGATGAGGCCTCTGCATCGGCTAAGTCCGGCTCCTCGATTTCTCTTCCTGATGCATTCTCGAGCGCGGTCCGAACCGACCTCGTACGTCGTGCAGTTCACTCCTCCCGTGCCAATCGGCGCCAGCCGTATGGTCACCGTGCTCACGAAGGTCGCCGTAAGCCCGTTGCTGGAATGAAGCACTCCGTCGAGTGGTGGGGCAAGGGTCGTGGTGTTAGCCGAATTATGCGTCGTTCAGGATCTCGTGAGGGTGCAGAAAACCCGCATACACGCGGCGGTCGCCGAGCTCATGGCCCGAAAGTTGCCAAAGATTGGTCTCAGAAACTTAACCAGAAAGAGCGACGTGCTGCACGAGATAGTGCTATTGCTGCGTCCAATGACTCAGATACTGTTCGATCACGTGGTCACCGTGTCTCAGAGGATGTATCCTTCCCACTTGTCATTGAGGCAGCGAAGGGAAGTATCGAATCGTTTGATCTTGACAAGGGAACTCAGCGTTTCGTGTCCATGATGGAGGCGATTGGCCTCGGTGAGGATCTCTCTCGCGCAAAGAGCGGTCGAAGTATCCGAGCTGGCAAGGGCAAGATGCGCGGGCGACGTCGAAAGACCCCGAAGAGTGTCTTGCTTGTCGTTTCTGACAAGTCCACTCTCGGGCGCGCTGCTCGTAATCTACCTGGCGTCGATGTCGTCGCCGTGAAGGATCTATCTGCCGAGCATCTTGCTCCTGGCGGTGACGTTGGACGGCTAACGGTTTACACCAAGGAAGCTGTCGAGGAGATGAGGTGATTCTGATGGTCGACCCCTATGATGTGATTCTTCAGCCATGGATTACTGAGAAGTCTCTCAACGCACGTCGTGTTGCTGATCCCGACCCGAGTGGGCACAGGGAAAACAACAACCGAATCGAGTTCATCGTTCGTCGCCGTGCGACAAAGGCTGATATCAAGGCAGCCGTCGAGGATTTACTCGAAGTCAAGGTTGCAAAAGTCAACACGCGAATCATGAAAACTGGTAAGCATGCGAGTGTCAAACTCGCTGAAGGTTACGATGCGGAGGAGGCAGCGCTGAAACTCGGCGCTTTCTGATGAGGTGATTATTATGGGTAAGAGAACACGTTCACAACGCCGGGGTTCATCCCCGAAGAACCGCGTCCGGAGTCATCGTTTCCCTGGACGTTCCCAAGTTCCTCGTATTGAGGACGAAGTGGTTACTGTCGTAGAGTTGATCCATAGTCCAGTCCATACCGCACCACTCGCGCGTGTGAAGATGGACAGTGGCGAGGATTTCCACATTGTCGCCACCGAAGGAATGGGTGTTGGTCAGAAGATTGCTATTGGAGGCAATGTCTCTCTTCGACCTGGAAATATCACTACACTGGGGAGCATCCCAGAAGGTACTCCTATCAGCAACGTCGAGGCACGACCCGGCGATGGTGGAAAGATCGCTCGTAGTGGTGGAAATTCAGCAGTCGTCGAATCGAACATGGGCGATATTGTCCGAGTCCGTCTTCCATCGGGTCGAATGAAAGAACTCAACGCTAATTGCCGCGCATCCATTGGTATTCTCGGAGGCCATGGCCGAACCGATAAGCCGATGATGAAGGCTGGTTCTGCTCACTATCGAGCTAAGGCACGCGGTAAGTTGTATCCATCAGTATCTGGTGTCGCCATGAATCCTGTGGATCACCCACACGGTGGGGGTAACCATCAGGCTGTACACGGTCCTAACTCCGTACCACGAACTGCTCCACCAGGGCAGAAGGTCGGTCATATCGCACCTAGTAGAACTGGGCGCGGTCGCTCGAAGTCGAAGGAGGTCTGATTCATGGGTCGTAAGAAGAAGAAGATGTTCCGTACGCCGAAGATCGCGCGTCGTCAGGCACGTAAGCGCCGTTCTCAACTCGCAGGTCGTCGCGAACGTGAATTCCTTTATCGCGGCTACAAAATCGAGGAACTCAAGGCAATGCCTCTGGTCCTCCCAGATGATGATCCGGGTATTTGCATCGCAGATATCGTACCTGCAAAGGTCCGTCGGACTCTTCTGAACGGACTACCTCGTGAGCAACAGCATCTCTATGACCGTGTCGTCAAGAGTGAGCGCACCGTGCGGACTCACTGTCGAAGTATGTATGTCATGCCCGCCATGGTGGGCAAGACTATCGCTATTCATAATGGGCAGAAGTTCGTTGAGATTGAAGTACGTGAACAGATGATTGGACACGCTCTCGGCGAATTCGCTCCAACACGACGCGGAGTCACGCACACCGGTGTAGGTGTGGGTGCAACCCGTGGTTCGAAGCATGTGGCATTGAAGTGAGGTGAAGGAAGATGGCAAGAGATTCAACCAAGCCCCGTAGCGGATACACTCAGCTACTCCAGAGTACGCCTGGCTTCCATAGCCTAACCACCGCTCGTGCGGTGAATCTGGATATTCATCACAAGCACTGCTACCAAATTTGTCGCTTCTTGCGTAACAAGACAGTTGGCGATGCGATTGACTATCTTGAATTGGTCATCAAGGCAGATGGTTGGATCGAGGATCCAAACAATCCGGATAGTTACAAGCGTCATAATGAGCACCACATTCGTCGTAAGGCTCGCGCTATTCCCTACGTCCGCCGTTCTCGTAAGGGGAAGGGTGGAAACACAATGGCTGGCCACCGGAAGGGTCGAATGGGACCTGGGCGTTTCCCGGTCAAGGCATCTCTAGCATACATCCGCCTTCTTCGCTCGGCAATGAATAATGCACGTGAGCAGTATGAGGACCTCGATGATGTCGAAGATATGGTGATTACACACGTTGCAGCTCACCGTGGCCAAGTCCGCCGAGCTTTCCGACCCCGTGCACGCGGCCGTGCAAGTCCAAAGAACCACTACCAAGTCAATCTCGAGGTATTCCTCGAGGCAGTTGCTGAGGAAGGCGACTGGGACATGGATGACGGAGATTTCTGAGGTGATTTAAGATGGCGAAGGGAAGTAAAGAAAACATCGTTCGTACATTCATCAACCGGAATGTTGAGCGTCATTTGGTCAAGGAGTTCCTACTCCATGAGACTCAAGATGCCGGGTTTGGGGGCCTTACTTTCAAGAGGACCCCTGAGGGCGAGATGATCGTACTCGAAGCAGAAAACGTAGGCCGAGTTATCGGAACTCGTGGCCGTATCATCAATGAACTCACCCGCCGCTTGGAGCAGGACTTCAACTTGCACCAGCCTAAGCTTGAAGTTGGCGAATGCGAGAAGCCTGCTCTGAATGCTCAGATTATGGCGAGTCGCCTCGCCTCCTCACTTGAGCGTGGGTGGTTCTTCCGGCGTGCCGGAAACAGCACTGCCATGAACATCATGAATGAAGGTGCACGTGGTTGTCTGATCGTTCTTTCTGGAAAGGTCAGTGGCGCTCGTAACCGGACCCAGAAGTTTCAAGCAGGTCACATCAAGTTCTGTGGAGAGACCGCTTTGTCCACTATGGACGTCGGCTATGCCGTTGCTGTCAAGAAACTCGGAACTATTGGTTGCACTGTCGCAATCATGCGCCCTGGCACACGTTTGCCTAACGAACTAATCATCAAGAGTCGAGAGGAAGTTGGTCTTGAGCCCCTTCCTCATGATTACGAGATTACTGAGTCCCGTGTGGGGCCAGTTAGTGAAGTCGAGGACGAAGACGTTGTTCCCGATATGTCCGAGGACGAGATGGTGGAAGCCAGCGTCCAAGCTATTGCAGAGTTTGAAGCCGAGATGACTGGCGGAGAGGAGGAGTGATTACATGACTCACCTCAAGGCCCGTGAAATCGACGAGATGAGCGATGAGGCTCGCGAGAAGCGTCTCATCGAACTCCGTGAGGAACTCTTGCAGCTAAGGGCTCAGAAGTCCCTTGGTGGATCAGTACAGAACTCAGGTGAATTCAAGCAGACTCGGCGAAGTATCGCCCGTTTGCTCACTAAGATGAACGAGAAGAAGGAGTAGGAACGAATGGCAAGCATCTGTAATCTGTGCGGCCTACCCGATGAATTGTGCATTTGCCAGGAAATCGCGAAGGAGCAACAGAAAGCAATCATTCGCACAGATAGAAGGAGGTATGGAAAGATGGTAACTATCGTTGAAGGAATCGATGATTCTGCAATTGACATCCATGACCTCGCTAAGACGCTCAAGAGTCGGTGCGCCAGTGGTGGCACTGTTAAGGGGCGAACGATTGAACTTCAGGGCGATCACAAGAAGCGTGCCTCGAAGGTGCTTGAGCAGAACGGCTACACAGTGGAGGTGCGTTGAATGGAGATTATCCACCTTCCTTGGCTATCTCGTAATCTCAGAGTTGTTAGTTCGGCTGATCCAAGCCTTGAGGGCATAGAAGGCTGCGTTTTGGACGAGACGCGCCGCACGGTTGTCGTGCAGAAGGGAGAGCGAGAAATTCGCATTCCAAAGTCCGTTATCCGATTCTCGATTGATGGTTCCGAAGCCATCGATGGGCGTTCTGTATGCCAGAGGCCAGAAAATCGGATTCATATGAATTGGAGGATGAAGTGAAATGACCACACCCCGTGACATCGGCGTCGACGTGAAGGCACCAGAGGGCGAATGGGACGGCAGTGAGAACTGTCCGTTCTATGGAAGCCTCCGCGTGCGCGGACAGATAATCGAAGGACTTGTTGCAAGCGTCGGGATGAATGACTCGATTATTGTGCAGAATGAGCGAATCCGTTCGATGAAGAAGTACGAACGGTACGAGAAGCGCACCAATCGCTACAACGCTCACCTCCCTACCTGTATCGGCGATATCGCCGTAGGTGATCGTGTTCGCATTATGGAATGCCGCCCTCTTTCCAAGACGGTCTGTTTCTGTGTTATTGAGAAGGAGGCCTCCGAATGAAGGGTATTTCCAGTAAGGTTACGCGAGCAATCCCATCCATGGGGACGATGCTCTGTGTTGACAACAGCGGTGCAAAGGTTGTTCAATTAATCACGGTCCTCCGAAGAGGTTCAGTGCATCGTCGTTATCCCGCAGGCGGCATAGGCGATCTCGTCCAGGTCACTGTCAAGCGTGGCACTCCTGAGGTGCGGAGAAAGGTCCACCATGCGATTATTGTTCGTCAGCGCCGTCCATTCCGACGTGCTGATGGAACCTGGGTTCAGTTTGAGGACAATGCTTGTGTCCTAACCAATGAGAAAGGTGAGCTCAAGGGATCCGACATCAAGGGTCCAGTAAGTCGAGAATCCGCGGAGCGCTGGCCTCGTGTCGCTGCAACCGCGAAGCAGATTGTGTGAGGTGAAAGATATGGTACGTAGCAGTCAGCCAAGAAAGCAAAGGAAGGCGGCGGGTTCCGCCCCCAATCATAGTCAGCGTAAGCGTGTTCGTGCACGCCTACAACTTGATGATAATTCCTTCACAACCGTTCGCAACATCACAGTTCGTGCAGGCGACACAGTGAAGGTTGTCCGCGGTGATTTCGGATTTCCGAACAGTAAGAAGTCCGAAGGTCGTGGCAAGCGAAACCAAGGCAAGCGTGGTGCATCTGGCATTGAGGGCGAAGTTCTCAAGGTCAATCCAGATGGTACTCTCCACATCGAAGGTATTGCTGTCACGAAGTCCGATGGTAAGGATGAGCCTATGCCTGTCCGCGCCTCGAACGTGGTCGTCATCAAACTCGATGATTCCGATGCAAAGCGGATGTCTAAGTTAGCTGAGCGAGAGAACAGAGGTGCATGAGATGGGTCGAAGCAGTCACATGAAGAGATTGGCAATGCCACGAAGTTGGCCACTTCCACGAAAGACTAGTGTCTGGGTCCAGCGTCCAGATCCTTGCGGTCATCCTATCGACCGTTGTATGCCGATTGGTATTGTTCTTCGAGATATTCTAGGTGTTGCTGGGACTCGTCGAGAGGTTAGTCAGATTCTGAACAAGAGTGTTGTTGAGGTCGATGGCCGTGTAGTAACCTCTACAGGTCGAGGCGTTGGTCTCCTAGACATTCTCACTGTCGGTGACCAGAATTACATGTGTGTCCTCGACAATCGAGGGCGCCTCGCATACAATCCGATTTCCAAGAAGAATGCAGGCACCAAGTTTTGCCGACTTAATGGCAAGACGACAATCAAGGGTGGAAAGACCCAGCTCTCGTTCCACGATGGACGAACGCTCATCGTTGACGATGCAAGCAAGGATAGTTGGGCCACTGGTTCCACGTGCATCATAGATCTCGCATCTGGCAAGATTAAGGATACGCTCAAGGCGGAAGCCGGAGCTTCCTGCTACCTCATTGGTGGAAACCACGTTGGTGAGATTACGACCCTCAAGGAAATTGAGACCAAGCGGTCCTCGATGCCTAACGAGATTACTTTCGAAGAGGGTTATGGGACCATCGAGGACTATGTCATGGTCATTCCATCTGTCGATTCTCTTCCATTGGAGGTGACTGAATGAGTGAATCCAATGTAATGACTGCGACTCGTGTCACTAAGATCACAATCAACATCGGTGTTGGTGAAGGCGGCAATCGCCTTCAGACGGCCGAGCGTGTTCTTGAGGTCTTGACAGGGGCTACGCCCATACGAACGCTTTCGAAGAAGACGAACCGTGATCTTGGGACGCGTGAAGGCGCTCCAATCGGCTGCAAGGTTACTATGCGTGACCAGGAGCAGATTCAATCGTTCCTAAAGGACGCATTCTGGGTTCGTGAGAATACACTCCCAGCTTGGAATTTCGATTCATCGGGCAATTTGTCCTTTGGTGTTTCTGACTACACTGATTTCCCTAAGCAGAAGTATGATCCAGATATTGGCATCTTCGGGATGGATATCAACGTCGTACTAGAGCGCCCTGGTCACAGGGTTAGTCGTCGTCGACGCCGCGCACATCGTGTGGCAATGAATCATCGAGTCAGCCGGGAGGAGTGCATGGCGTACTTCGCCGGAAACTACGGATTGACAATCGTGGAGGAGTGAATAACATGGGACGAGATCATGGAGAAAGAATCGGGCGCACAATTGGGTGTCGCCGCTGTGGACGGAAGCGAGGTATGGTGCGTCGCTACGGTCTGCGTCTATGCCGCCAGTGTTTCCGCGACTCCGCTCCGGAATTGGGATTCAAGAAGTACGAGTGAGGTGATGAAGAGATGCAATTCGACCCCCTAAGTGACGCATTTGTGCGTATGTACAACGCTGAGCAGGCAGGCCATTACATGGTTACAGTCAGCCCAGCGAGTAAGCTGCTCGGAAGTATGCTGACGATTATCAAGGAGCGAGGCTATATTGGAGAGTTCGAGAAACTCGATAATGGCCGTGGTGGCTCTTACCGAATTGAGTTGATTGGCGCAATCAACCGCTGTGGCGTCATCAAGCCGCGGTATTCTGTCAAGCGCAGTGATTTCGAGAAGTGGGAATCCCGCTTCCTACCAGCACAGGACTTTGGTGTTCTTCTCATGACGACCAATCAGGGCGTCATGAGTCATGACAAGGCGAAGGAGGCCCGTGTCGGTGGTCGCCTTCTGGCGTATATCTTCTGAGGTGAGAAAATGGCGAAACTCGATCAAGTTATTCACACCATCGAACTCCCTGACGGAGTCACTCATTCGTTAGATGGCGATACACTAACGCTATCCAAGGATGGCTCACAAATTACCCGCGAATTCAGGCACAGCCGGGTATCTGTCCGCGACTCAGAAGGATCCCTTGAGGTTCATTGTGATCTCCCACGTCGCCGTGAGAAGGCTCTCTCTGGTACCTGGGCAGCCCACATCCGCAACATGGTCAAGGGCATCGACACAGGATTCACCTATCGGCTCAAGGCCGTGTACTCTCACTTCCCGATGACTATCAAGGTTCAAGGTAACGAGATGTCGATTACCAATCT
>DAYJ01000126.1 GCA_002506875.1 Euryarchaeota archaeon UBA40
ACCTATCAAGGACGGAATCAACGCCACGGGCAACACGCCTCCCCCAGCCTACTCGTGGCCCTGCGAGGGCCATCTCAATATTCAGATTGGCACCCGAGATATGTGAAACAATTTCCTGTCGAGCCTTCGAATCCAGATGCAGTATGCTAGGGTGACGGTAGTGGATATGGAAGCCACGGTGCCCCGAGAAACTGAAAGTTGCATGCTCTTCCTTGAATCCGAAATCTGGCTCTAAGAAGTCATTCCAAAGACGATATGCCTGCTCCTGAATAGTAGTTAGCATCGCAGGAAAATTGAGGGCATCGACCCCAGGAAGATGGTCTCCATCCAAATCGAAAATTAGATCTGCACCTCGCCAGCCCTTGTCAGCCATCTTCCACTCAGAAGGACGGTCATAGTATGCCGTACTGTGAAAGCATGAGTGAGGGGGACTTGAACGCGTCAATACTTGATGCAAATCTTCCGAACTAGAATACCCCAAATGACGACGCGGAGGCCGTTCATCCCAACCCATGAACATCCATTCCCGGCTTCGAAGACGAGGAGGAAGATAGAGATCTGAGGGGGCAAGGCTTCGATAGAACTCCGAGAAACGGAACTGATGCCTGGCCGTACTCACATCAGCAGACAGGGAACGACGCTAAATCAATCCATCCGGAGACCGGATACTTCCTTCGGCTCAGAGGCGCTAGATGCTCCAGTGACCTTCTCGTAACAAGAGAAGCAATGGTACTCGGAATCAATGACCAAAGCCTCAGCGAAGATTAGAGGTGATTCACACGAAGCACACTTTGGCCCAAGTTGACCTCGAGCGATGCTGAGTTTCTCTGCGTCGACCATGAAGTGCCACAATCGAGTGAGGCATTTCAAGACAGCGGCCAAAGGAACCCCAAGTGTCACACATTCGTTTTTACACCGAACCTACCGGTCCTGTTACATGACGTCAGGGGAACCCCATACTATTCGCATCGGCCACTCTCCGGATCCAGACGACGCATTCATGTTTCATGCCATGACTACCGGTCGTTTCGATACTACTCCATATCTGTACAAACATGAACTGCTCGACATTGAGACACTAAATCAAAAGGCATTGAACAGCGAATTCGAAGTATCCGCTGTTTCAATCCATGCATTACCCGACGTACTGGGCGATTATGCTCTGATGAACTGCGGCGCCTCGATGGGTGAGGGATATGGCCCTAGAATCGTCACACTAGGGGAGAAAACCATCGATCAGATACTTGATGGGAAAATCGCAATACCTGGGATAAAGACCTCAGCCCATCTCGCGCTTAGAATCATGGTAGGTGATTTGGATACTGTTGTCGTCCCATTCGACGAAATCATGGATGAGGTCAAGGCAGGCAATGTTGATGCTGGACTAATCATCCACGAGGGGCAATTAACTTGGAAGGATGAAGGCCTCCATCTTGTCGCCGACCTTGGCGAGATGTGGGCTGAAAGGACGGGGGGACTGCCTCTCCCTCTTGGCGGAAATGTCGTACGACGCGATCTTGGAAAAGATGCATGCGACGTTATCACGGAACATGTCCGACTTTCAATAGCACATGCCATTGCAGACCCTGAAGAAGGCCTTGCATTCGCAATCGAATGGGGGCGAGGAATTGATGAAGAGACAAACGAAGAGTTTGTTCAGATGTATGTTAACGAACGAACGATCGACTATGGCCCTGAAGGTCGAGAAGCAGTGCGACGTTTTCTCAAGGAAGGCCAACAAATTGGAATGATTCGGGCTGATCTTGACGTGGATGGGCTTGAGTTCATCGGAGCGGAGGAATAGGCGTGGACGAACGGCCAGAACGTTCAGAGTTCGATTCTGTCGACCCGGCACCCCCCAGTGATGAAAATGACATATTTTCACTAAAATCCACGCTCTGCGATGAATCTGCTAGAATGTTTCTACGAATGCGCGCCCTATTCTCGCTTCGAAACATCGGCGGGAAAGATGCTGTAGATGCGTTAGCCGCCGCATTCGAATCTGATTCTGCGCTACTCAAGCACGAAATTGCATATGTCATGGGGCAGATGCAGGATTCGGCAGCAGTCCCACATCTAATCGATCGATTGGCCGATGGAGATGAGGATGTCATGGTACGCCATGAAGCAGCTGAAGCCTTAGGTGCAATTGGCGATAGAACTGCTCTCGCAACCTTAGAAGAATTCGTGGATGACGATGCAGTTGTAGTAGCAGAATCCTGCGAAGTTGCCCTCGATTTACTAGAGTATGTCTCATCAAAACGTCTCAATTATGCTGATTGAGACCATACGGATATAACAGGCGTATCCTTGCTATTCGCATGCAGGCTCGCGTTCTCAGCGGATGTCTGGTCCTGCTTTTGCTCCTGCCGGTCGTCGTAGCTGACATTCCTGAGCCTGTCCATGTGCTCGATGATAGCCTACACATGGATCGACTCGATGGTAGGCTAGCCACCGATATCATCGATGTTGCACACTCACCCGATGGCTCAATGTTCGCCTCCGCAGATATGGTCTACGTGAATGTCTGGAGAACGGATGGAGAACTCCTCTTCTCCACCGCGATGGGTGAATTTAGTGGGCATGAGATTATCGATATCACTTGGACAACTGATTCATCCAAGTTGATTGTAGCCCAGGTTCAACCGATGTCAGGGCTTCCGTCAGTGACAGCTCTGAAAGTTGCAGACCACACAGACAAGCGAATCCATACAGAAGAACCTGTAGATGGAATCCAAGTCCAAGCGGTTAATTCAACGCAGGTAATCTTCTCAACAGCAGATGATAACCTAGTAGTATACAATATCAACGAAAGTGGGCTTCAGTTAGAGGCATCCGTGGATCTTGGAGGAGAAGTAGGGTGCACTGCAGTAGATAACACGACCTCGCGCGTGATTGTTGGATTAACGGATGACAGTGACCACTTCGTAACTCTCCTCAATCTCGATGACCTATCTATCCTTCATTCATGGCCAGTGGATGCTCCCATATCGGACTGCGCATTCAGCCACAATGGTGCTGAAGTAATATGGTCACTCAATGATGCAATCGTTCAACGACAGGCTACTGACCCCTACTCATTCCTATCAATCATTCAAACGGAATCATCTGTCATTCAATTTGAGGAAATCTTCCTCGATGACGAGATTATCGCCTTGACCGGGACGATTGGTGAACAACAATGGTTGGAATCCTGGAACACAATCAATCAACAACTCAATTGGAGAATGCAACTCGGTATGCAGACGCATGTATTTTCACTATCTTCAGATTCCTCCGAAATTGCCTTCGCAACCAATACAGGGATTATCCCGATACACCGTTCCATACCTCACGAAACAGGAGTTATCGCTGATGGAGTCGACACTGACGGAGATGGGATCCCTGACTCATTGGACAGTGATGATGACGGCGACATGATACCCGACTCATTCGACAACACCTGTGCTGAGAGTTCAGATTGTGGTGTCAATGCCGACTTAGACAACATACGGCGGATTGAACTTGACCTTTCTCCGAATGGCACACTAACTGTCAAAGAGACGATTACCTTGCCGTTGGAATTTTCAAGAGATATTCGCACCATCTCTGCAGTCGCCCTTACTGACGACGCAACGACTTCCTTCTCAGAAGCAGGGATGATGGCACGCCAATTGTGTGGTCCAGCGGATTTAGATTCGATCGCACAAGAGTGGATAGACATTGTGAGGATTAATGGTAGCGTCCCTTGGGGAGCAGAGACGAGTTGTGAAATCAATGAAGGATTGAGTGGAACTTCAACCCTTCAGAACGGAGTCGGTTGGTTGAGTCATGTGAGGATGACTTGGACTACAACGTTGAAGATTGACCCGACACGCATGGTAGAACCCTATGATGTACGGATACTCCAAGGTCTCGAATCAAGAGAAGGCAGTATTCTGCAGAGCATCGATAGTAGACCAGCAATCGTCCACGTCATGGTAGAGGGGGAACTGAGGAACAGCTCCACCGTTTGGACTATGAGCGATTTATTAGATCTGAAGGTAACCCCTCCCGATGAACCTGAACCCACACTTGTAGGAAGTTTTCTCGACACATTCCTACAACCATTGGTAATTATCCCCCTCATAATCGCCGCTGGTGCAGTTATATTTCTAATTTTGAAGCGACGCATAAGCTACGAGTATGAACTTGAGGAGATTTGTGAGGTATGTGGATCGATGAACCCTCCTGGTTCTTTGCTCTGCTCTCAATGTGGTGCTCTCTTCGTCTATGATCAAGTAATGGAGAAACTTGAGTCATGGATGATAAATAATGAAATGAGTGTCAGAGACCTGTTTAATCGCTTTGACGAAGACGGAAACGGGACACTAGAATCAGATGAACTAGTCGCTGGACTTCGCTCTCTCAAGATTGCTGCGTTACCGGTGGCACAACTGGAGGCACTCGTGGAAAGTTTGGACGAGGATGGAAATGGGGTCATTGATTTCGAAGAGTTTGAAATGGCAATTGGTAGCGTACAAACAATGCAAGACGACGAGGATTTCGATGAAGAACTAGAAATCTGGAACGAAGAGAAAGTGACCGAGAAGGCTGCACCTCGTCGACCACCTGATCAACGACAGAAAACAAACGAGGAACCTATTCAGAAGAAAGCTCCTCGTGCACCACCTAATCAGAGAAAAGATGTGAACGAATACTCTGAACCTGAGCCTTCTGAACCTACTCGACGCCGACGAGTAAGTCGGTCATCCAAGCGAAAGGTGACAAAACGAGTCACTAGAGATGCAACAATGGACGAGATTCTCGAAGCGAGTGATGTTGATCTGGATAACTCCGAATTCAAGAACACAGATGATGACGAAGATTACGATGCTGCATTGCGGCGATTAACTGGTTCTGACTGATTATCAACCCACCAGGGCACTTCACCCTCAAGGCCACAGACATCTGTCGCAAATCGTTGCATGCTAGCACGATCTTTGGGCGTCAATCGATTCCTTACCTCGGATCCGAAATAGGTCTCCATTCTGCCCACACTAAATCGAGTAACCTTTGCAGATCTTGCGATTACCTCCTGTCTAAACAATGGCTCATTCTCGAATCTAGATAGGGCGCCCTCAAGATCAGAAATAGCACAACTCACCGCTGTAATGTCCGCATCTTGGCGTGCACAGAATACACCGAATACCATGGGCATATCAGTGATGTCTAACCATTCATCTCCAAGATCCATTCGGACGAGGTCTGGCTGGAGATGCGCGTGATGGATTGCACGATCACCGATCAATAGCGCCCCATCACATCGTTCAAGCATGGATTCTAGATTCGGCCCCATCTCTATGAGTCGAGGTCGGAATCCGCGCTCAGATAGAAGCCATGGTAGCAATGTCCTCGAAGTAGAGGAATCCGTAGGCACTGCGATATCCCTCATTTCCTCAACAGGACAATCACCAAACAGGAGCACGGACCCAACTCCCCCATCCGAAGCAATCCCAATTGAATCAATAGCACACAGAGTGTCGGCATTTCTCGCTAAGTCAGCCATTGGAATCGGTGCAATTAGACATTCACCACGCAGGAGATGCCCAGTTAACCACGAAGGAGGGGCGGGCAGAACCTTCCATTTAGGGTCAAGACCATGGAACAAAGGATCACAATTCGCAAACGATACACGGCCAATAACATCTGTACGCATCCTTTCACACCCCTTCAGCAATCGGCAATGCAACCCAACGGTCATCGTCGGATGGTGGCCTTCGAATATATCGTTGAAATCGATTGTAGATTGTAGAACGACGAATTGGAACCCCTCCCGCATCCTCGATGAGTCGTGAAAGACGATCAAGATCATCCTCAACAGAGGTCATGCTCCCAGCTTCATGCATAATCTCCTCATGGCCGACAGTGCCATCCACATCATCTGCACCAGAGTTCAGAGCTATTGCTGCAAGTTTGTCTCCAATGTTCATCCTGTACGCCTTGATGTGAGGGATATTGTCAAGCATGATTCTTGAAATTGCAATCATCCGAATCGTCTCTGAACCAGTAGAGTGTTGCGCCTGAGGCAATCGGGACCGATCAGGAAGGAACGGGTAAGGCACAAAGCACTGGAATCCTCCAGTATCGTCCTGAAGTTTTCGTAGTCGGTCCAAATGCCGAATCCGATGCTCGGCCTGTTCTACAGTCCCGAATAACATAGTACAATTCGTAGGTAAACCGAGATGATGTGCTGTTCGATGAATATCAAGATACTCGTCACTAGATTCTTTGCCATTACAAATGATGTTACGAATCTCATCATCTAGAATTTCTGCACCACCGCCAGGTAATGATGTCAAACCCGCCTCCTTCAATGTTGAAAGAACCTCAACGAAGGTCATCTTGCTCATCGAAGAAAGATGCTTGACTTCGACTGCAGTCAAACACTTCATAGAAAGATGCGGATGCGCTTTCTTCGCAGAATGGATTAGTTCCGCATAATGCTCAACAGTCCAATCAGGATGTAGTCCTCCGACGGAATGTACTTCGTCAATACGGCTTGAAAAGGGCCGGATACGTGAGAGATACTCTTCGACAGATAACGCGTATGCATCATCCGCCTTCCGACCTCTACGAAATGCACAGAAACGGCAAGCTAGGACGCAGATGTTAGTTGGATTGACATGCAAATTTGAATTGAAATATACCTCTTCCTCAAAGCGAGCTACTTTGAGTGCCTTACCCAGAAGTCGAAGGTCAGTCAAATCAGCCTCCAAAAGCAATTTGACACCCAGATCATTGCTTACTCGACCATTTATTTCCAGATCTCTCGCCGCTTCAATAACGAGTGTGTCATCGATACCGCCTAGTTGCTCGACGACGGTTGGAAAGCGTCGACGCCAATCTGAGTGGCCCTTTGCACCTAGCATTAGTAACAGTCATGGGTCGAGGCTGTGACTCATGAATCCTCGCTCATGCCTTTGGTTTTGGCCAGAAGAGTTTGCGTAGTTCCTCAGCGATAAACACAGAGGACGCTACCAAGAAGACAACCAGCCAATCAATACCAGACAAAGGTACTGTCGCTACCATCTCTCCGACTCTGAATCCAGCGAACGATGGGGACTGCACCATGAATAGTAGCATGATTGTAGAAATTGCAAAACTGACTGTAATCCACCTATTGGATGTCAATCCTAGGCGGAATGCTGACACTTCGTTCGAACGGCAATTCATGACGTTCATCAATTGGAAGAAGATGAATACGGCAAAGGCACTCGTTCTTGCAGAAGCGAAACGATCCTCTGCATGATGTGTCCACCCTTCCTCATCACAATCGCCTACTACTCCGAATGCTGATTCACCAAGAGGCCCGGGCGAGCAAGGTGCATTGGTAATCATATCCCCACCTGCGAAGTAGAACACACTAGCAGTTCCAATCACCATGATGAATCCAAGGAAAAGAATCAGGAAGATATCGGGTGGCGTAGGTAGAGTCTCCTCAATGGGTCTCGGTGGCTCTTTCATCACATCCTTTGTCTGTTCCTCAATGCCTAGAGCAACCGCTGGAGGCCCATCCATTAGGATATTGATGACGAGTAATTGAGTTGGAGTAAGAATGAGCCATTCCCCGGTCCAACCGAAGAAAATTCCAGTAAATATGAGAAGCGTCACTGCGGCAACATTCGTACTAATCTGATAACGAACGAAATTTCGAATGTTCTGATAGATTCTACGCCCTTGATCTACAGCACTAACAATCGATGAGAAATCATCGTCCTGAAGTACCATGTCCGAGGCATCGCGAGCAACATCAGTACCACCCCTACCCATTGAGATGCCGATATTGGACTTTGAAAGGGCGGGTGCATCATTATCTCCGTCCCCAGTCATTGCAACGACATGGCCTTGCTTTTGCAGACGGTCGACAATCCTGAGTTTCTGATCGGGAGTAGTCCTTGAGAAGATTGCTACACGATCAAGAAGAGCATCCAACTCATCATCAGACATGTCACGGAGTTCGGACCCATGAATGGATAGATCATCTCCTGAGAAGATTCCAATCTCTGCACCTATTGCTTCAGCGGTTGACTTGTGATCACCAGTAATCATGATGACACGAATCCCAGCCTCATTGCAGGTCGCAATAGCCTGGGGGACCTCAATCCGTGGAGGATCTGAAATACCGACTATTCCTAGAAGGATAAGGCCCTTCTCGACTTCTTCGACATCATCGATATCCTCGCCTCCATGAATCTCACGTGTCGCGAAACCAAGAATTCGTAATGCATCACCCGCATACTCCTCGTTAGCTTCGCGGAAACGTTGCAATCGCTCTTCAGTCAAGGGAACTATCTCACCATTCTCAACCGTACGATCGCAAATCTTCGCGAGATTCCCCGCAGCTCCCTTAACGAAGAGACGACGCTTACCCTCAAATTCGTGAATCGTCGACATTCGCTTCCGACTACGATCGAATGGAAATTCTCGGAAACGAGGATGCATCTTCCTGAAATCATCTACTGACGAATGTAGTTTCCAACCCAGAACTGCGCATGCAGTGTCTGTAGGGTCACCCACGCCCTGCCAAACGTCCCCCACCTGTCGCACGTTACTATTCTGGGCGAGTAAAGCACTACCCATCATCCATCGGAACGCAGGCAGAGATGTCAGTTCGGCACGATCTGCCTCAGATACCTTTGCCCCGTTAATGTGAAGGCTACCATCATTAGGATTGAAGCCACGACCTGATACATCATAGGAGACGCCGTTGAAGTGAAAACGACGTGCAGTCATCTCACCGGTAGTAAGCGTACCTGTCTTATCCGAACAAATGACTGTCGTACTACCAAGTGTCTCAACAGCCTTCATCTTACGGATAATGGCCCTGTGCCTAGCCATGTTTCTCATACCAATTGACAAGGTGATTACAAGAATGATGGGGAGCCCCTCGGGTACGATGGCCACGAATATTGCTACTGCAACAAGAAATTGTTCAGATAGAACTCCGTAGAGCTCATCTCCTCGCATACCATTAATCAGGTAAGCCTTCCCAAGGCTCAGTGTCACAATAAGCAATGCTGCGAAGATAGCGACGTATCCTAAGAATCGCCCAAGTGTCTCGAGTTTGATTTCTAGTGGAGTCTTAGGTGCTTCGACCTCAGCGAGATCAGCCGCGAGACGGCCCAATTGTGTATTCATACCGGTACTAACTACAACGCCACAACCTCGACCAGAGGATACCACGGTACCCATGTGAGCCATATTTTTGCGATCGGCTAGCATCACAGCCTCAGAGATGGATGATGTGGCCTTCGCAACAGGATTCGACTCACCGGTCAATGTTGCTTCGTCGATAGCTAGATTGTGTGATTCAATAATGCGTACATCCGCGGGGACGTTCATACCTTCATCAAGAAATACAAGATCTCCGGGTACGAGTTCTTCCGTCGTGACACGAACGTCCATACCATCCCTAAGAACAACACAGGAGCCGACTAACATCTCCTTCAGACTACCCATCGCCCTCTCGGCCTTTGCCTCCTGCATGTAGCCGAAAATTCCGTTAAGGCTCAGAGCGATTACAATGAAAATCGGAGTACCCTTGTCCTCAGGATCGAATAAGAAAGCGATGGCAGCAGCGGCAAGGAGAAGGTAAACCATCGGATCACGGTATTGATCAATTAGTTTCCATATCCAGTGAGTAGGAGTTTCCTCGTCTAGCTTGTTAGGGCCAATTTCAGCAGCCCTTCGGAGGGCTTCAGAGTCACTGAGGCCATCCCGATTTGTATCAAGTAAATCTAGAGCCTCATCGGCGCTCATTACATGCCAATTAGATGAGTTGGCGGGAGGAGAATCATACCCCGAATCCTCGCCCATTTACTGTCCTAATCATATGGAGTATATCATCCTCCCCAAATCAGAATGATACGCAGATATCTTGAGGTGAATAGTATTCGGAGAAACATGGGGGACGGTCGAATCATCGAATTCGCCAATGATGGGAGTACGGTTCACGAACTCACCCTTCGCGCATTACTTATCGGCATAGTACTCGGTGCTCTTTTGACTGCAGCGAACACTTACCTGGGTCTACAGTTAGGCATGACAGTTAGCGCTTCAATCCCAGCCGCCGTCCTCTCAATGATTATTCTGCGCTCAATGCGTCTCAAGGACGTCTCTATTCTCGAAAATAATCTTGTCCAAACCATGGCAAGCGCTGGTGAATCGTTGGCTGCTGGAGTGATATTCACTGTCCCTGCACTCCTAGTAATGGGCATGGAGATGCGCCTACTTGAGACATTCATCATCGCCGTCCTAGGTGGTGTCCTAGGCACCATGTTCACAATCACACTGAGACGGATTTTCATCGTTGAGGAGGCCCTACCATACCCCGAAGGTGTCGCCTGCAGGGAAGTTCTTGCCGCAGGTGAACGCGGTGGTTCTGGAATGACCGCAATCATCTATGCACTCGGTCTCGGAGCGATGTATGGCTGGGTAACGAAGGGATTCAAAATCATAGGCAAGCATGGTGAACCGCACCTCTCTGGCGCAATGGATTTTCTCGGAACACGCCTCTACATTGGATTTGAGATGAGCCTTGCACTCGTATCCGTTGGATACATCGTCGGAATCCGCATTGCATCCTTCATATTCCTTGGAGGTGTCATCGGCTTCGGCATCCTTGTACCAATTCTCGGAATCCTACAGGGGTGGCCAGTGGGTATGGATCCAGCTGATGCCTTCATGGCACTCTGGTCACAACACATTCGCTTCGTTGGCGTCGGAGCAATGGTAGTCGGAGGAATCTACACTCTCTGGTCAATGAGATCCACCATCGCATCTGGCGTGTCCAAGGCAATCAAGGGAGCAACTGATGATTCAGATGCTGTAGTCCGAAGAGAGGACCAAGATATTGACATTCGCACCACATTCTATGTTGCTGGTGTAATTGCAGTACTTACCTTCCTATTCTATTGGTATAGTATTGGCAGCATCATACTCGCCTTTGTGGGTGCTCTATTCCTTACCGTCGCCGCATTCTTCTTCAGTGCTGTTGCAGGTTACATCGCCGGAGTTGTTGGTTCTTCCAACTCACCTGTATCCGGAATGACAATCGCGACCCTGATGGCGACCTCACTCATTGTTTGGGTGGTTGGAGATCTTGCACTCGGACTAGAAACTGAGGAACTAATGTATGCTACTCTACTAATCGCCTCAGTTGTCGCAGTCAATGCAGCAATAGCTGGAGATGTGATGCAGGACCTGAAAACCGGCCACCTTGTAGGCGCTACACCGTGGAAACAACAGATTGCCGAAGTTGTGGGTGTTCTAGTCGGAGCGATGGTTGCCCCCTTCACAGTCGTCCTTCTACACCGCGCATTCAGAATTACGAAGACTGCATGCTACGCAGATCCCCCTGCTGTCGATGGCGTAATTCCGACCGATCCAAATTTGATTGCTGAAGCCTGTAGTGGTGCATTACTTGCCCCTCAGGCAGAACTAATCGGGGCAATCATCCAGGGTGTATTCGGAGGTAGTATCAATCTCCCCATGGTCACACTCGGATTCATCATCGCAGGTCTGTTAATCTGGAAGAAACTCCCTGTAATGTCGGTCGCAATTGGCATCTACCTACCCCTCCAACTCTCTTCGAGCATCATGATTGGTGGTATTATCGCTGCTTTCATGCTAGGAACAGCACGATTGCGCACTGATGGCGATCTCATTGGAGAGATGTCAGAAGAAGCGGAAATAGAGGTCAAGAAAACTCATGATCGAGGCGTCCTTCTGTCGGCGGGCCTCATTGCAGGCGAGGCACTAATGGGTGTCGTTGTCGCTCTTTTCATCGTCCTCTCTGATGTAGTAAAGCCACTCCGCCGCCCAGATGAATGGTTCTGTAGCCAGACCGCTGTCGACAGCGAAGGTGCTTCCTACTGTGTCGAACGCTCACTCGCGATTTTGCCTACTTGGATATCTGCTCTATTCTTCCTATGGTTTGTTTTCGTCTTTATCCACCTAGTCAGCCGTGCTCTCCCTCGAAAGGAGGAGGATGCTCTCCATGGTAATCGACCACCTGGATTCGACATGCCTGTCCTCGATCTCCTGCACGACTCTGTGGCCATAGTAGCCCAAGGAAGTCGCGATTTCGTTGATGCTGTGCGCGTAGATGATTCAGAAGAGGGATGAGAATCATCAAAGACCCTTTTCAGATGATGTCTTATCATGTCTGATAATACCCCGGAGTTCACAGATAAATCCGTGGATGAACTGGTGGATATTGCACGTGGTTGTCGGCGAGAAATTGTCAAGATGGTAAAGCGGGCAAATGCAGGCCACCCAGGAGGAAGCCTTTCCGTAATCGACCTCATTGTAGGGTTGTATGGACGTACCTTACGTGTATCTCCGACCGAACCGAAACATCCCGGAAGGGATCGACTCATTCTATCCAAAGGCCACGCATCTCCTGCAATGTACGCTGCGTTGCACGCGTTCGGATTTCTCGATGAAACCGATCTCCACTCTTATCGTATGTTCAACGGCATCTGCCAAGGCCATGTAGATTCGAAGTGGACACCTGGTGTCGACTTCTCAGGGGGGAGCCTTGGCATGGGCCTCTCCTTCGGACTAGGCGTCGCAATTTCTGGTCGCCTAACGGGCCGCGACCACCACTCATGGGTCATCCTAGGAGACGGAGAATGCCAGGAAGGGGAGATTTGGGAAGCCGCGATGGCTGCATCTCACCATCGATTAGAGAACGTCACCGTCATTGTAGATGTGAATGGAATTCAGAACGATGACTTCGTTGATCAACAAATGGTGATGGGAGATTTGTCTGCAAAATGGGCTGCCTTTGGATGGAAGGTACGGGACATTAACGGCCACGACATGACGGAAATCGCGGAAGCAATTGAGTGGTCAAAAACCACTGTCGGACCTTGCGTCATCCTAGCTCGAACTACAAAGGGGAAGGGTGTGAGTTTCATGGAGAACAACCCATCCTTCCACGGGAAAGCTCCCGACGATGAGGAATTCAAACTCGCTATGGAGGAATTAGCATGACCGGCGCTGCAAGTCGTGACGGCTATGGAGCCGCTCTTCTCGATCTCGCAGGAGATGACAGAATCGTGGTTCTTGAAGCGGATCTTGGCAAGTCCACCAAGTCTTGTCTTTTCCGTGCTGAACACCCTCAACGCGCATTCTCAATGGGCATTGCAGAACAGAATATGATGCTTGTCGCAGCAGGACTGGCATCTACTGGAATGATTCCTTTCGCCTCTACCTTCGCAATTTTCACTGAACGAGGTTTTGAACAAGTCCGTAACGGGATTGCTCGACCAGGATTGGTAGCCCATATTTGTGGAAGTCATGGTGGGATACATACTGGTACTGACGGTTCATCGGCACAATCCATCGAGGACTTAGCCATCTATCGAACCCTACCTAACATGACTGTGATGCACCCCTGTGATGCATCTTCAACCCGAGCATTAACGAAAGCACTGGTGAATCACGGTTCAGCATCCTACACACGAACTGTCAGAAATAAGACAAGGAAAATCTACACAGATGAGGAGGCTGCTAAATTGAAAATCGGTGAATTCTCCGTGTTGACTGAAGGCAGTGATGTTGCAATCTTGGCGTGTGGAGTTATGGTTCAAGAAGCGCTTGATGCCGCTGAGACACTCGCAGGTGAAGGTGTACACGCAACTGTAGTTGATGTACACACACTGAAACCATTCGATCATGATGAGATGAAGCGTATCTCCGAAAGTTGTGGAGCTGTAGTCACTGCAGAAGATCACTCCATTATTGGTGGACTCGGAGGGGCTGTCGCTGAAAGCCTGACTGCACATCATCCAGTCCCACTCGAACGCGTCGGTGTCAAGGACACCTATGGGATGAGTGGGCAACCAGCGGAGTTGATGGAACATTACGGCTTAACGGCTAACGACATCGTCGATGCTGCGAAGACTGCTATTAGACGACGAAACGTATGAGGCGTTCTGAGTTTGCAATGCCCTAATGAACGGGTAGCGGGTGGAAGAGGACAATGTCCGAGGATGACCCACTCCGAGATTTGCTGGATGGCAACATCTCAGCGGAAGAACTCGAGGCTATCCGTGCAAGTCCAGATCTAAGGAAACTTGCACTTCGGATGTATGGTGAATCTGTTCTTGAACTCCTAGGTGAGGAAATCATCCCTGAGCCTGCATCAGATGAACCCGATTTGGATCTTGAGATGGTCGAGGTCATCCCCGAAATAGTGCCAGTAGTACGTGCTTCAATCGATTCTGCTTCCGCTCGTAAATCCAGTAGTAAATCCTCATCAGGAAAGAGGGGACTTATGCTCACATTAGGAGGCATAGGTGGTCTTGGCATTGGACTTGCAAACGTTTACTGGGGCCTCGGCAATGTCCTCCCAACCTGTGCAGACACAGTGCACGATACCTGTGGAATATCGCTCAAACTCAACTGGGCCAGCGCTCACCTTACTGCGGACAAACTAGGCTGGAGTCCAGTAGGCACTTGGGGGATTCCCGACATGGTACTCGTTGGCGCTAGCGCACTCCTATTGGCCTTCGGCTTCATGCGACGTCGCTAATTGCGACAAATCATCGCTTTCAGATGCTGGCCGAATCAATACATCCGCGCAAGATGTTGACGCATCGTAGTCATCTCCCCGGTAACAATGCAGGGCCTCGCCTCGCCAAAGGGCTTCAGAGCCTCACCGAGAAGAGTGAGTCCAGATGACTTCTCAAGCACCTCTGCATCTGCGTCAGTCCCACAAAAAGCAACTTCAAAGATCGCGTTTTCACCCTCTAATTCGCTGAGATCCGTCACAGATCGTACAATGGAATTGCGATGCTCTTCAGAAAGTCCAACCAAAGTAGACTGAATCTCAGCAAGTTCAGAACGAACTGCGGATTCGATATCAGAAAGTGGGATCGGTTGCTTGCCACCAGTTCTACGAGCGGCGAAGGCGTTACCATTCTCTACATCACGTGGACCAATGTCAAGACGAAGAGGTACACCCTTGATTTCCCAGTCATAGTACTTCTGCCCTGGACGAACATCGCGATCATCGATATGGGTTCTAATTCCGATTGCTTTCAACCGATTATTGACTTCATGTATTGTATCCATGACAGCCTCTGTCTTGTGAGCTGCAACTGGAATGAGAACCACTTGGATAGGTGCCATTGAAGGTGGCATGATTAGGCCTGCGTCATCGCCATGCATGCCAACAACGGCGCCTAGGAGGCGCTCTGACATACCATAGGTAGTCTGATGACAGTGCTTCGTAGTCCTATCTTCTGCTTCATAGGTCAGGTCGAAAGCCTGTGCCCATTGATCACGATAGTGATGGCAAGAAGCAACCTGAAGCGTGCGACCATTTGGCATGATTACATCGATTCCGATTGTGTACCATGCCCCTGGGAAAGTATCCCAGACCGGACGGCGTGAGGCTATGTATGGGAGGCCAAGATCATTCATGATATTCGCGACAATCTCGAGGTCTTCCTCAATCTGACGAGTGGCATCCGCCTCGTCTACATGAGCTGTGTGAGCCTCAAAGAAGTGGATTTCACGGACACGTATGAATGAACGAGTCTGCTTCGTCTCGTATCGAAATGTATTGACAACCTGATAGGTCTTCAAAGGCAAATCGGCATGACTGCGAACCCAAAGTGGAAACATGGTATACATCGCCGTCTCAGAGGTAGGGCGCAGAAACATGGGGACATCGAGGTCATTCTCTCCCGCATGTTTGACCCAATATACCTCCTTCTTGAATCCTGCAAGTTCCTCATCCATACGAAGTTCGGAAGGATCCACTCCCGCCTCACGCGCCGCCTTAAGGAGAGCAACGAGGCGATTCTCCTTCTCCAAAAGATCCTCGGGAATAAGTAATGGAAAGTGGACTTCGTCATGACCAGTCCTTTCCATCTCTGCATGCGTTAGCGCATCGATACGCTTCATTGCCCGCCAACCGTAAGGGCGCCAAACATCCATGCCCTTGATGGGGTATCTCTTATCCACGAGATCCGCAATCTCAACAATAGCAGGGTACCAGGCGTTGAAATCCGCCTTTGGAGGGATACCTCGCTTCGCCTTGTCGTGGTTAGCCATCATTCCGAGGCCTAGGACGCTGAACTTCAACCCTGCGCCAAAAGTAGGCCATCAATGGCTACAACGATGGATTCGACATCTGCGAGTTCACTCACCTCGTCCTTCGTGACCCAGAGAGCACGTCTTCCATCGCCCTGAACCCAAGAGAGGTCGTTCGCCACGACTGCAGAGACGCCGCTCCGTTCAATCTGAGAGCGAGCGGCCTCGACAAGTGCCTCGTCGTCGTCACCCGTCAAGAGTTTGAAACCAACAACTGGGCCGGCATCAGATCCTCGTTTCTTACCTAACCAAGATACCATGCCATCGATAATCTTCGGAAACGGAACCAATTGGAGATCCAGAACATCATCCGAGGATAACTTACCAGAGAAGGACTCCTTCATCACATGATCAGATATGGCTGCGGCACTGATTACCGTATCGATTCCAAGGTCATCATTCTCGATTAGATCCTTTGCCCAACACTTCATTGAAGCAGCATCGGGTGAATAGATGACTTTGAATCGTGAATCATCAACATCAAAAGAAGTTCGACCAGCAAGGATGGTCACTCGATGACCAAGGCGATGTAAGCCATCACAAATAGCGAAGCCAGTATGACCGGAACTCCGGTTTGTCACTACTCTAACATCATCAATCGAAGACTCGGTTCCACCGAGAAGAACGAGAACATTTCGATGATTGAGAGTGCGATTCAGATGATGAGCAAACTCTGCTACGATACTAACTGGGTCCGGCTGCTTCCGCCTACCTTCCTCGGAGGGTGATACCAAAACCTTCGCTCCACGAACTGCGACTTCCTTGAGAAGGTCTTGAGTCACTGCATCGTCGAAGAGGTCATTGTGCATCGAAGGGACTACCATGACTGGAGTTCCGTTCCCGGTCGCAGCCGACATTGCCATCACCAAAGGTGAATCCATGACACCGTTCACATGTTTCGCCAAAGTATTCCTGGTGGCAGGTGCGACTAATAGCCCATCGTAGCCATCGAGTTGGGCCATATCTCCGTCCCATTCCACATCGACATTCGCTTGGGTTGCCCATCGGACTGCGAGAGGGGAAATTACCTCAGTCGCTGCTCGAGTCATAATCACATGAATCTCGGCTCCATGCCTGCGGAGTTCCCGTGCTAATCGAACTGTCTCGACTGCTGCAATGCCGCCACTAATGCCGAGGAGGACCTTGCGCCCTTCGAGGGAATGCCCCTTCAGAACGACGTCGACATCCCGTGGCATAACCAGCGGAATAACTCCGCCCTCAATAGACCGTCGATGGCCAAGACTGATGGCTCAGCACCGATTCAGATGTACATGGATGGTCTGCGCTCAATGGACGAACAGATGAGAAAAGCTCATCGGCAGCAGTCCCTTTTCATTGCATTGAACGGCTTTACATCTGCGTGGGTACTAGGATCAATGCATGAAATGATGACAATTCTAGGGTACGTATTCGCCACATTCCATGCAGTTGCTGCACTTCTATTCTCAAGGAGAGCAAATGTGATTGCAATGAGGATTGGACAGTTGTCATACATAATCAGTTCAACTATACTCTTCCTATTCGGAGCACTCTGGTTGTCTTCTGGAATATTCATTGATGGATTTCTACTTCTCATCCTAGGGATTTTCGGAGTCATCCGTACACGTAGAATTGAGGACCCGCGATACCGTTCGTGGTACACATCAGGATCGACTGGTTTAGCTCAGAGCATGCTTGCACGTTCCAATGAGGTAATCGCCAGTTGTCCTTCGTGTACGAGTCTACTAGCAATCGTTGTAGAACAAATGACCCCAAACGATGTCTGCCCACACTGCGAACAGCCTCTCGTCCCATCAGTACGAAACCAAGAAGAGCAGGAATAATCGCTCAACGAGAAGCAAGGGTTAGCGAAGACCACATGTCTGTGGGCACTTCCATGGATAGGCGAAGTCCGCCGAGAGCACCGAGCATTACGGGGTCATCAACGACTTGAACTGTGCACTCACCAATGTCGCCGAGGCGCTCTTCAATCATGATGTTCAGGCCCTTGATTCCTGACCCGCCACCAGCAAGAACCATGTTATTACGGAACTCATTGTGGAACTCGGGGTTACTTGAGGAAACTAATGCCTTCACATTGGCAACGATTGGGTCAACGATTGACTCACAAGCTCTCTGGATACAATCAGTAATGTCTAGTGACATTGCCTTTCCTTCGATACTGAAGTCGACAACAACTGGTGCATCAGGCATTGCTGTGCGGACGAAGGAATACTGCTGCTTCCAGCGGCGCGCCATGTCCTTGGTAACCTGGGCTCCAGCGTACTTCTTCTGGACCTCTGCGATGAGTGTATTGTCGATATGATCTCCAGCATAACTAGTATGCATCTGGTCATCAGGACCAGGAATAGTCCCGTATACTCTAGCGATATCGCAAGTTCCAGCACCTATGTCGATGACGATTGTGTGGCCAATCATGTCGAGAGCGTAAGCAACTGCGAAAGGCTCAGAGATAATCATGGCAGCATTAACGCTGCCAGATGCAGCATCGAAAATCGCTGTCTGATCAGTAAATGATGCTTCAGCTGGAGCACCAATGACGGCGACGACTGTATCGTAATCTTCAGGGTCACCAAGATTGATCAAGTGATTGATGAAATGTGCGATGAACTTCTTGTCCTCAGGTGTATCCTTGATCACACCATGCTCGAGAGGGCGGTACAAGTTCAGAGCAAGACGGTTCTTCAGCGCCTCTTCACCAAAGAGCACGTCCTTACCCAACATGTTACGAGCAATCGGGTCCTTTGGAGTGCCAACAACCGTGAGGACTTGTTCCTCATGGCCAGCACTCGAAGTTAATACGGAACGGAAAGTTCCGAGGTCAATTCCAATGTATAGGTCGTTATCTCCAGCCATGTATCCATCACCTTGGATGTTAGGCTATGTGTGGCAGTATATGAACAGCACGACGTGATTAGACCCATGACTGACACGGCTCACACCACCATCCACCGTGATCTGGGAGATAGGCAATCATGCCATGACATGCAGGACACTCTTTGATGACCCCATTGCCAAAACGATTGATGAGAAGTTGCAGGTGCTGCTCGTCCGTGATTCCAAGATTAGACCTCATAATCCAAAGAAGTTCATCTTCTGATGGTGTGATTACACCATCATCAAGAACAAGTCCAAGCATCTCACGGTAGTCCTCGATTGTCATCATAGCATCTACATCGATGACACGGCCATCCCGTTCAAGGAGCATGTTCTTGCCACCAGGATCATCCACGAAGATTACAACGCTTCCAGGGTTGATACTGGCATCACGTGGCTCAAACACGATTGTGTCATCCACACCCTCTGCATGAACGATTGTAGATCTGCGATTAATGATAGAAGCAATGTTTCGACATGTATCAGGGATTGTACGACCAACACGCCAGCCTCTATCGTCGCGAGCATCCATGCTGTAGAACTCCGTATCCTGCCCAGGGTATTCGATACGGATTTCCTCGCCACCGTCGAACTCATTTCCAAGTACTGAGATGATAGCGAGGTCTGTTGCAACGATGTTATCCTCTCCATCGAAGGAAATCATCAGTGGCTTACGTTCCTCTTCAGCTGCGTTGAAAGTGCCCGCTAGACCATCTATCCACTTATCCTGTAAACGACCAAGAGTCGCTTCTTGCTCATTACTCAATTGAGATTCGATACCAAGGACACCTCGAAGACTTCCCTTCTCAAGTTCCTGCTTGAACTCCTCGACCTTCTTCTCCTCATCATGGATTGTCTCACGTTTCGGGCCAGAAGATACAGTGTTCGGATCAGGCCATTCGTATTCACATCGAACGCACTTAAGATAGCCTTGAATGCTCGACGGTTGAGCATCTCCTCCACATCGAGAACAGTCACCTTCCTCATCGACCTGGAGATTCTTCGTCGCCTCTTCTCGACCACGCCGGTTGAACATCAGTGGCCTACATGAGGCTGCACACATAGGCGTTGCGCAACATCAGATGCGTTCAAGAATTGTAGCAATTCCCATCCCGCCACCTATACACATAGTTGCTAAGGCATATCTGCCACCTGTTCTCTGTAGGAGGCTTGCTGACTTACCCATGATACGCGCACCAGAGGCGCCCAACGGATGGCCGATTGCGATAGCCCCTCCATCTAAATTGATATTCTCTACAGGTAGATTTAATTCATCTATGCATGCGATTGATTGACTTGAGAACGCTTCATTCAATTCGATGACATCAAGATCGTCAACAGTAATTCCTGCACGACTGAGAGCAATTTGAGTTGCAGGAATTGGCCCAAGACCCATCTCATCAGGATGAACTCCCGCTACTGCTGCAGATACAATACGCGCCATTGGGCTGAGCCCATGCGAATCAATTGCCCCCTGTGAGGCAATCAAGCTGAAAGAGGCGCCATCGGTTAGAGGTGAACTGGTTGCAGCGGTAACAACTCCTTCCTCGGCGAATGCCGGCTTTAGTCCAGCCATGGCCTCCAGAGAAGATTCACGCATACAACCGTCGACATCAACACCGTAGGTCACATCAGATGAGCAAACGGTAGCGACTTCTTCGTCTAGGAGGCCTTTCTGCTTCGCAAGGATCGCCTTCTGGTGACTAGCGAGAGCAAATTCCTCCTGACGCACTCTAGAAATCGAATAGCGTTCTGCGACATTTTCTGCCGTGAGCCCCATACTGATGTAAGCATCAGGCATAATTTCCTCAAGGAACGGCGAGGGGGAACGATTGAAGCCACCTCGTTGAATACGGCTCATCGATTCAACACCTCCACAGAGGAACATGTCGCCCCATCCACGCGAGATCATTCCAGCAGCAATATGCATCACTTGCATAGATGACCCGCATAGACGATTTGTGGTCATCCCAGGAATATTGGGGGGGCCTTTGAGGTAGTGTGTGACAATCCTCCCGATATTGAGCCCTTGCTCGCCCTCGGGATAGGCACAACCAATCATCACATCATCAAGATCAACAGGATTCACACCCGTGCGCGTCAACAACTCGAAAGCTACCTGCCCTGCGATATCATCAGGACGCACATCCTTCAGCGCCCCTCGGTGTGCGCGAGTAAACGGGGACCGGACGTAGCCACAAATGTAGGCGTCCATGGCCTTGGGGCCACACCGCGTCGAATGAATATGCCGAATAAAGTCAAGCGAATGGATGCAATCGTCTTATCTATGGCCGAGGATTCGCAGGATTCGTTCCCATGATTCGTGAATGCAACGTCCACGGCTACTTCTCAGATGACAACCTCTGCCCCGTATGCAATTCCGAAGGGAAATTCATCATGCGTACCGGCGAAAGAGAAACTCTAGGCCGACGCCTCGCTCGCGTCTGTAGACACGACCCTGATCGTTACGGCCTTGAAATGGACATCAATGGCTGGGTTGATATCCGCGAATTCGTAGATGCTCTGCGTGACAAGGAGCAGCGACGGTTTGGTCGCTGGTTACGTCCGCACCACATCAAGGCTGTAGCCGAGTGTGATGGCAAGGGACGATATGAGGTCCGTGGCAACACAGTTCGAGCAACTTATGGACACACGGTTGAGATTGAACTTGACCTACCCACCGACAATATCCCCAACGCTCTCTACTTCCCCTGCGGGGACGAGGAGATTGAGGTCTTGATGGATATCGGCCTACTACCTGGTGACCGAAGTCATGTCCACCTCTCGCAGACCATCGACAAGGCTGTAGAAGCAGGTCGCCTTGGAGGTAAGAAACTCAAGCGACCCATTATCCTCGAGATTGATACTGCTCGCATGATTGCAGACGGCGACTCAGTATGGCGTGCAGGCACGACGGTATATCTCGCAGAGAAGGTCGCGCCACAGTATCTAGATCGAATCGAAGAAGATCATGATGACCTGGCTCACCACGTAGCTCAATGGGACGAAGAGGAATGATCCTAAGGCCTGTGACCACAGGCTGGACAGAACTCAATGTCTGCCTCTAACGGAGCATCGCACTTAGAGCATCCATCACCGTCTACACGCTCAATAGGTCTCGATTCAGCGGCTTCAATTAGGCGTGCTGAAGAATCAACTTCTTCGAATACTCGACTCTTGAGTTCCTCCCTGATTTCTACTGCTGCTGAGAAGTCTAATGCCTCTTGTAGTGCTGCATCTATTCGCACTCGAACGCGCTCCCGTTCATCGGGATCAGCGATTGCATCGAGATCATTTCTACGCGCCTGCAGGTATCGTCGGAACTCGTCGATGGTAGGCGCCATGCCCTGCCGAATACTGTGGAACGGATGAATCTGTGTGCGCACCATCATCAATGAGAAATCCCTGGGAAGGCCATGGTCGAGAGACGACGAGCCGTCATCAAGCTCGGCGGAGGCCTCATCACTGTGAAAAATGGCCTTTGTGAACCCGACCATGATTCAATTCTAATTTCGACAGAAGCAATTGCCCAGCTTGTTAACCAAGGTTGGCAGATTGCGCTCGTCCACGGGGCCGGTTCCTTCGGACATGCGAAGGCAAAGCGATGGCGATTGAACGAAGGTGAAATCAAAGCAGACCTTGGAGAAGAAGACGGGATTTCAAACCAGAAAGAGGCAGTTTATGCTGTCCAAAAAGATATGATGGCACTCAACGAACTAGTAACAGAATCTTTGTCCGATCATGGAATCAAAGCGATTACACATCACCCGCACCAATGGGCACACGGTACGGGTGCTGAATTCACAGGTAATCTCGACTTCCTTGGTAAGGCGCCTGTAACCATCACGCACGGAGATGTTGTCGATGTTAGAGACAAAGGGTTCGGGATTCTTTCCGGAGATGACCTCATGTCCCGTATTGCGACAGAATGGGAAGGAGTTGAATCCTGTATTTTCTGTCTCGCCGATTGTGATGGAATTCTTACACATCCACCCGACCACCCTGATGCCACGTTACTCAACACTTGGGATTCATCTATCGGCTTTGGAGGACGCCACGAATCAGAAATCGATGTCACAGGAGGTATCGACTACAAGGCACTGCGCGCTGCAAGTATCGCAGAAATTGTACCTCAGGTTTGGTTTGTCGATGGACGATACTCCTCCCGCATTGTTGATGCATGCAATGGGGTT
>DAYJ01000136.1 GCA_002506875.1 Euryarchaeota archaeon UBA40
TCATGCGAGTTAATCGATCTTCAGACTCTCGTACCGTGGGATCGAGATACTGTTGTTGATTCCATTCGTAAGACCGGCCGGTGCGTGATTGTCCATGAGGCACCTAAGACAAGTGGATTCGGAGCAGAGATGTCAGCAAGCATCCAAGAACGGTGTTTTTACCATCTTGAAAGCCCGATTCGTCGCGTGACAGGATGGGACACACCCTTCCCTCATACGACGGAGTGGGATTATATCCCAAGTCCTGAACGCATTGCTAAGGCTATCCGCGCCACACAGGAGGATTGAGTATGGGCACCTACGAATTCCGCCTACCAGACATCGGCGAAGGAGTAGTCGAGGGCGAGATTGTCACTTGGCACGTCAAAGTCGGCGATACTGTCCGAGAGGACGACCCCTTGTTAGAGGTCATGACCGACAAAGCATCCGTAGAAATTCCAAGCCCTGTAGATGGGACAATCACATCCTCGACAGGGGCGCCTGGAGACATCATTCCTGTCGGACAAGTTTGTATTGTATTCGATGTCGAAGGGGATGGAAATACAACGGCCTCTTCACCAACATCAGAAGCCCCGGCAGAACCCCCCAAGCCTACACCAAAACCTACTCCTGCACCTACTCCCACACCCACTCCTTCCCCCGTAGTTTCCACGCCTACACAGGTGAGCCCTAGCACTGGTGCAAGTGGGAAGCCTCTCGCTAGCCCAGCAGTTCGGCAGAGGGCAAGACAAGCAGGAATTGATCTCCGTAATGTTGCAGGTAGTGGTCCTGCTGGGCGAATCACACATGCTGATATTGATGCCCAAATCGCAGGAGGAGGTGTACCTGCTCCGGTTGTACAACCTTCACCTACAGTTCCACGTGGAGTAAAGCGCACCTCGACCGAGGAAGTCCCAGTCATTGGACTACGGCGGAAAATCGCTGAGAACATGGCTGAATCCAAGCGCAGGATACCCCATTTCTCTTACTTTGAAGAAATAGATGTCACCGAGCTTGAAGCACTACGTCAGCATCTCAACGCCACAAAGGCTGATGATCAGCCCAAACTCACTTATCTACCATTCATCATGCTGGCACTATCCAAAATTATGCCAGACCATCCCGAATGTAATGCGCATTACGATGATGAGGCAAACATGGTAACACGGCACGGCGCAGTACATCTTGGAATTGCGACGCAAACTGATCGTGGACTTTACGTTCCTGTCGTAAAGCATGTCGAAGCGATGGACGTCTGGACGGCAGCGGCTGAAATGCAACGAGTATCAGGTGCAGCAAGAGCTGGGTCCGCAGCCCTCGATGACCTATCAGGTTCCACATTTACCATCACTAGCCTCGGGCGCGATGGAGGTTTGGGTGCAACACCCATCATCAACCGACCAGAGGTCTCCATATTGGGAGTCCACAAAGCAAACGAACGTCCATTGGTTTACAATGGCCGAATCGAGATTCGGCGCGTGATGAACGTATCATCATCATTTGACCATCGTGTAGTAGATGGGGCGGATGGCGCAGCACTTATTCAGCATCTAAAGAGGATGTTAGAACACCCTGCAACGATTTTCATGTGAGGTCTCAGGATGGCCACAAACCGCACATGTCAGGTACTGGTGGTAGGTGCTGGCCCAGGCGGGTATGTCGCAGCAATTCGTGCAGCACAACTTGGACTAGACACAATCATTGTAGAAGGTGATCGCGCAGGAGGGACTTGCCTTATCCGTGGATGTATACCATCCAAGGCAATCATTCATGCCGCTGAACGCTTCGAGGCTCTATCTCAGCATTCTCAAGACGCGGGCCACATGGGCATTCATGCAAGTTCACCTGAACTCGACATGAAGGCACTAATCAGTTGGAAGGATTCTATCGTACAACGTCTGAACCAGGGTGTTGAGGGCCTACTCAAGGCGGCAGGAGCTGACCTAATTCACGGATGGGCAACCTTCGTTGATGCCAAGACATGCAAAGTCGAAACGACAGATGGTACTATCCGAATAGAAGCAGAGAATGTCATCCTCGCCACTGGTTCATCCCCAATTGAACTCCCATTCATGCCCTTCGACGAAGATCGAATCTGCTCCTCCACTGGAGCATTAGATCTCGATAAGCTCCCAGAAAAGGTTGCAATTGTTGGAGGAGGATACATCGGCCTTGAACTCGGCTGTGCATTGACTCGACTCGGATCTGAGGTCACAGTAATTGAGGGGCTTGATTCAATCCTTGCAATCTTCGATAAAGAGCTCCGACGCCCACTGGAGATATGGCTCAAAAAACACGGAGTCAAGGTTCACACCGGCTGTATGGCTCAAGGTGCCGATGTATCTGAAGACGGCGTGACTCTTCGTTGGAAGGATGCAAAGGATTCTGACCAATCTATCGATGTGGACAAGGTACTCGTCACAGTCGGCAGGCACCCCAATACGAAGAATTGGGGGCTTGAAGAAATGGGCATAAAGATGGATGATTCAGGACGATTCATCGCCATCGATGATACCTGTCGGACCAATATGTCAGGCGTATATGCTATTGGAGATGTAACTGGAGACCCAATGCTGGCCCACCGTGCTAGCGCTCAAGGAGAGATGGTGGCAGAGATTATCGCAGGCCACAACCGCAACTGGGACAAAGTTGCAATTCCTGCAATCGTATTCACAGAGCCCGAGGTTGTTAGTGTCGGCCTCACGCCCTCTGAAGCAGAGGAAGCAGGTGAGACAATAATCACTGGCAAGTTCCCTCTTGCCGCCAACGGTCGAGCACTTACTCTTGAGGCAGAAAAGACCAACGGATTCGTGCGCGTTGTGGCGAGAGAATCTGATCATGTGATTCTTGGCATCCAAGCTGTAGGAAGTCACGTCGCAGAATTATCTGGAGAATTTATCCTAGCCCTTGAAATGGGCGCAGTCCTCGAAGACATCGCCTCAACAGTGCACGCTCACCCAACCATGACTGAGTCATTCCACGAAGGTGTTCTCAAGACCCTTGGCCATGCGATACATATCTCCTGACCAAGCGTTCATGCATCTTGCCGCGATGCAACGCTATGCGTCCGCTCCGCATCCTCCGGACTGGGCCGCAACACCACTCTCAAATCAATACCATAATGCGAGATTTGCAAATTGCACGTATCGCCGATGAAATCCCTGATACTATCTTGTTTACCGAACATCCAGAGGTCGTTACGGTCGGCCCGAAAGCACGCCGCGATGGAGTCATTGTCCCGCCAGGGTATGATACTCTGGACGTAGATAGAGGTGGAGGGATTACTTACCATGGACCAGGGCAACTTGTAGTGTATCCAATCATCCGTTGGGAAGGAGACGAACAATCGGTTCCAGGAGTTATTGATCGCTTGGAGCAATGGATGATTGCAGCACTACAAGACATAGGAGTGGATGGATACCATGATGATCGAATGCAGGGGGTATGGGTAGACGGAGGCAAGGTCTGTAGCATCGGCCTCTCCTTCCTGAAATGGGTCAGTAGACATGGACTAGCCATCAACATCGATACTGAATCAGGTCGTGTAGAGGCCCTAGATGGATGTGGTTTGGAATCAGGTTTGACCACGTCCCTACATGCCCTCGGCCACAGCCTAGATATTGACGGACTGTTGATTGACAGAAGCCGAGTTGAACAAGCCCTCATCAAAACCGCGATTACCGCCCTGGGTAGGACACCACTACACCCAATCGACTTCGAAACATAATATCCAATAGGAAATGTTGAGAACTGCAGCCAACCACGTTGGATCGATGTACCGTAGCCGTAATCCCGCCCTCAATGACATGCTCTTCGTGTTTCAAGGGATGGTCGAGAACAAAATGACGATACAAGGAGTCACTGAAAAGGCGGCACTAACATTCCTATTACTGGTAGCATCAGGGATGTCGGTTTGGGGCCTAGCCCTCACTGGAAACCCAGAACTGGCAGCACTCGTTATGACACTAGGATTCGCTGTGAATGGAATATTCTACATCGTCTTACTACTCTCATGGTTCGTTCCATCGTTGAGAAATCTATTCAGTAACCCGGTATTTGTTCTAGGCTATGCATCCGCTCAAGGATTCCTTCTAGGTGGTACTACTTTCATGATTGAGAATACGATGGGAGCGGCGTATTCAGGCATCTCAATCCAAGCCTTCCTAATCACAGCCATGATCTTCGGAGGGATGCTAGCCATCTATAGAAGCGGACTCATAAACGTGAATGACAACTTCCGAATCGCACTTTCATCAGCAGTAATTGCAGTAGTTATGATCTATCTTTTCAGTTTCATATTGAGCATTGTAGGGATTCCAGTCCCCTATATCCATGGAAACGGCCCGATTGGAATCGGTTTCTCAGTCATTGTAATCGGAATCGGTGCAATGATGCTCGCTGCTGACTTCGATTTTGTCGAACGAGGTGTTGAGAATGGCGCTCCAAAGGAGATGGAGTGGCGAGCAGTATTCGGCCTTCTTGTCACATTGATTTGGATTTACTGGGAAACTCTACGCCTACTAATGAAGCTCGCATCACGCCGGTAATTCACCTAAAGGCTCAGGCAACGCTTCAAGCCAGATGAGTGTTCCAATCAGAGTATGGGCCTACATGTCATTGCCATCACCGGAGCCTCCGGCGCCCGGTATGGTGTACGTCTGATAGAGGCACTGACCTCAGCAGGTCACGATGTACGTCTAATCGTGAGTAACGCTGGTGCAATCAATCTTGATCTTGAATGTGACATTACTGCAGAACAACTCGCAGAACGATATGGTTGCGTCCTTGAAGGAAATCAGAATCTCGCAGCAAAATCGGCTAGTGGGTCTGCGAATATCGATTCCGTAGTCATCTGTCCAGCATCGGGAACAACGACTGCAAAGATTGCGGCTGGCATCTCGGATAACCTTGCTACAAGAAGCGCAATCGTTGCCTTGAAGGAAAAACGCACACTAATTCTCGTCCCTAGAGAAGCCCCCTATGCCACAGTCCATCTTGAGAATATGACTCGAATCTCGCAATGGGGGGGCGTCATAATCCCAGCGAGCCCAGGATTCTACAACCACCCTCAGAGCATTGACGATCTAATCGATTTCATCGTCGCACGGATTCTCGATCAACTGGGCATCGATAATGACCTCACAGTACGATGGACTGGTGAAGAAGTCTGAACCACGGATGAAGTCACAGAATCCGAATGGGTTCAAATCGAACAAGAGTATAGGGTGAACCATGGCCGAGTACCAAGAATGGACGGTGGCGCGTCTCAAGGAGGAACTCAAGTCACAAGGACTGAGTCAATCCGGTAAGAAAGCCGACTTAATTCAACGGCTTCTTGA
>DAYJ01000109.1 GCA_002506875.1 Euryarchaeota archaeon UBA40
AAACAGTCGAGCCTAAAGTCGAAGTTATTGGAGAAGAGAAGTTGTTGGTTGCTGAACAGATTGTTCGAGTTGAACCGACCATTGAGCTTGTCTCTGAACCCGTGAATGAGGAAGAAGAAGTCGAAGAAGTTCAGGAAAAAACCGCAATTGCTCCAACAATCAAGGGTGTTATTCCTGTGCGGCCAACTAACATGCCTGCAACAGCTGAAGTCGACCCGCGAACCGGTCGATGGATGATCAATGGAGTTCCTGTTGGAGCGAAATTAGGCTCCACTGGAATTGCATCCCGTGAAGAATCTGTACGGGTTGGTATGGATCCAATTTCTGAGAGTAAGAAGCCATCTGATATCCCCTTTGAATCCGAGATTTCTAACACGCATGCATCTGAATCAGGACCTGAAGAGGCGAAAGATGCAGAGATTCCCAATGTCCCGACTAAGGATGGACAAGCTGGAATCCCTCAACTCCCTACTGCACCTGAACCTGGTTCTCGTCCAGTTGCTGAACGTCCGAAGCCGCGTAATGACGAAATCCAGTTGCCAGATATGCCGAAGTTTTGAGTGCGTCTTCCATGCGAAGGCACATGAGTGGACAAGGTACCTCGCAGGTTGAGGGGCATCCATGATGAGGGTCGAGGAAGAACCGTTTCTGATTCTTCGTTCCATCGGTGCAAGGCTTCGAGTTCGAATTGGCCTCATCGCAGGTGTCGCGATGGTGGGATTAGTGATTGGTTACCCGGTTGCGGGTGAAGGATTGGAGTGGTTACTCTCATCTTCCTTCCTCCCTGATGATGCCTCAATCGTGGTCCTCCATCCCATGGAAGTTATCCTTCTTCGCTTGCGTATCGCGAGCTATGTTGGTTTGGCCTTAGCGTTACTCGTATTCAGTATTGATTTACTAAGAATGGGAAGTGGTTCTGAATTGGTTGAGGATACCTTATCTGATCTCAATGAGTCAATAATCCCTCATGTTGGTTCGGCTATCCTAGTGGTTCTATGTTCTCTTGGACTAGCTGGTATGGGGCTTCTATATTCCTTCGAGTTCGTAGTCCCTCTTCTTCTTCAGTACCTTAGTGCAGATGCAAGTTCGTTTGGTCTTTCGACGACTTGGCAACTGGAGGCTTGGGCTGGCTTCATTCTGTCCCTTATCGGTGCGAGCGTCTTAGTATTCCAAACCCCTATGCTCGTGTTTAGCCTGTTGAGGTCAGGAACCATTACGCGTCAAGGAGTCACTTCGAGACGTAGGGAGATTTGGTTTGCGACAGCGGTATTCTCTATGCTAGTAAGCCCCCCTGATCCTCTCTCATTATTGCTTATCGCACTTCCAGTAGTGCTTTTGATGGAAGCAACCCTGCTCCTTGATTTTGTTCTCAGGCGACTTTATTCGCAACGGTGAACGCTTTGAACCGACTGCATAGCGGCATGGCATGGACATTACCATTGTACTGGGTAGCCGGTCTGATATGCCGGTTGCAGATAAGGCCGCTAAGATTCTTGACACATTCGATGTGAAGTATCAGATTCGTGTTGCTAGTGCTCATCGTTCCCCAAAGTATCTCGAAGGGATCGTTGATACTGCTGAGGAAGATGGTTGCCATGTTTACATTGGGATGGCAGGTGTTGCTGCAGCGCTTCCCGGCGTCCTTGCTTCTATGACTCCTAAACCGGTCATCGGTGTTCCTGTTGGCAGCAAGGTGCCCTATGATAGCCTCCTAAGCATTGTTCAGATGCCTCCTGGGATGCCTGTTGCGACTGTGGGGGTGGATCGTGGCGACAACGCTGCGTTACTTGCTCTACAGATTATTGCGGCCATCAACCCTGAGATCGCTGCAGCGGTCATCGAGTATCGTGAGATGAGGACAAACGCCGTGATTGCTGACGATCAGGCTCTTCAGGAAGAGCGCGGTGCTTAGGTGGTCGGAATGGATACGCAGATGCTCATTGATGAGGCGGTTGAGACACTCACGTCACAAATCGATGATACAGCAATTATTGCGTGTAGCGGTGGTATCGATAGTACTGTGGCCGCTGTTTTGGCAAATCGTGCCGTTGGGTCCATGCTTCATTGCGTCTATGTCGATACAGGTTTCATGCGTAAGGGTGAGACCGAAGAAGTTGCAGAGATGCTCAATGACCTTGGTCTAAACCTCAAGGTAGTCGATGCAAGTGATCGTTTCTTCAAACATCTTGAGGGCGTTACGGATCCGGAGGATAAGCGTAAGGTCATCGGTGAGCAGTTCATCCGCGTTTTTGAGGAGGAGCAGGTTACGATTGGTGCGAAGTATCTCGTTCAAGGCACCATTGCACCTGACTGGATTGAGTCGGGTGGTGGCAATCGTGAGACAATCAAGTCGCATCACAATGTAGGAGGGCTTCCGGAAGATATCGATCTCGTTGTTGTCGAGCCTCTTCGAGAGTTCTACAAGGATGAGGTTCGTTCCATTGCGCGGATTCTTGAGATTCCTTCTTCAGAGAGGCAGCCATTTCCAGGGCCTGGATTGGCAGTCCGCGTACTCGGTGATTTGACGCGTGATCGAGTTGCCACCTGTAGGGAAGCGTGTCATATCGTAGAGGAAGATCTCCGAGCAGCAGCAGCAGCAGGTAAGTGCGATATCCCTTGGCAATACTTCGCAGCACTCCTTCCAGTTCGAAGTGTCGGTGTACATGGCGATACACGAGTCCATGGTGAGACCATCGTGGTCCGTGCAGTACATAGTCTCGATGGGATGTCTGCACATTATGCTCCGATTCCTCATGATGTGCTCGCTGCAATCTCCACGAAGATTACGAATGCGTTGAAGGGAAGCGTCAATCGTGTGGTGTATGATATCACACATAAGCCGCCTGGTACAATTGAGTGGGAGTAACTCAATCTTCTAATTGACCCGATTCATTCATGAATGGAAGGGCGGTGGGCGGCATGCTGCCGAGATAGCTTAGTTGGTGGAGCGGCGGACTGTTAATCCGCAGGTCGTGGGTTCGAATCCCTCTCTCGGCGCCAATTTCTAATCCGGCGACAACACGATTTCCAAATCGTGAAAGTGTAATATGTTCGCAGTAACACATTTTCCGGCGTATGGGGGAAAACAGCGCCTAAAGTATAGCACGCCGATGGCAGGTTATGTATGGAAGTACAATGATGGCCACCTTAATGTCGATAGTTTTAGTCGGATTCTTTTCTCCAACTGCTGGAATCCTGATGATTGCCTCAAGCGTATTTGGAGTGCTAGTGTTCTTCAGAGTTCAGAGTCTGAAGAATATCTCAGTTCACACCAAGTATGTCCCGCGAGAGATTTGAATCGGATGTTATCGGTGAATTGATGATTTCTAAATATTCAACAGTTTCATCCAATGATTTGGATACTTTACCGAGTAATCATAGTTCTAATGCCCTTTTACAGGCTACTGAGTGGACAATGATGATTGCTACATGGGTAAACAAAGGCGTGTTTCGCTAATCAACCCCATTGGGTCCATTCTCCATCCATTTCGATCCACCACTGCCCATCCTGGTCTTCCCAGTATCGATATCCATCATCCCCCGAAGTAATCTCATCTTCTGGTGGAGTGAATGTCTCAATGTCTTCAATTTCGTTTTGGATAGGTTCCGGTTCAGCATCAGGTATTTGCTTGGGAGGAGTGCGCTTTGGTGGTGTTTTCTTTGACGAGCCCCTTCGCTTATTTTCAGAGCCGCTCTTTTCCTGAAGGAGAGTTTCGCGTCTATCGTTTAGATCGTCAATCATAAGTTCGTAGCGGTTAGTTGAAATCCGGTCTTGCTTAGCAGCTCGACGAATAGTTCTCTTTGCTTGATCGAGATCTTCCAAGGTTTGTGCCATTTGGACGGTACGTTCGAGGCTGCGAATGAAGGCACCCTTACGCACGCGGAATGCAAGAGTGGTTCCAATACCAACAATTGGTAAGAGGGCAGCAAACACCAATCCAATAGCGTCGAGATCACCAGATGCTAGTGCTTCAACGAAGGTCTTCTCATCCTGTTGACTTTGATTCAATAAATCTAGAAGATACTGGTTATCTGCAACCTCGGTTCCTTGGTTATCTGAACTTTCTAGACCATCGATACACCCGTCTTGGTCAACATCGTTCGGTCCTGCTGCCTCCCATCGGCTGAATCCCCTTGGACAAGCATCAATCTCATCTCGCATGCCATCGTTATCGTCATCCTCGTCTTCGACATCGTCCTTGCAACCATCTACGTCATGGTCGGTCCCACCTGCACCGGAGGTGGAACGCCAATCAGTTAGGCCAACGGGGCAGTCATCGAGACCATCTGGGATGAAGTCATTGTCATCATCCTTGTCCTCTTCATCACTATCGAGACATCCATCTGAATCATGATCTGTGGAGGCATTACTAGTGAAAGTGAAGGAACTCTTCTGACAGATATCATTGTCATCTTCGATGCCATCATTATCGTCATCATCGTCCTCAGTGTTGTCCAAGCATCCATCCTGATCGTAATCGGTTACAGTTGTACTCATCCAGTCCGTGATTCCGGACGGGCAATCATCAGAGACATCTGGAATGCCGTCATCATCATCATCTGTGTCACAGGCATCGCCTTCTCCATCTAGGTCATGATCGGCTTGATTGTCCTCGTCGATACCGTTAGCAACTGTAGGGCAGTTATCTGCATAATCTCCTGATACATTGTCACCATACCCGTCATTGTCCGTATCTAACCATTGAGTGGGGTCAAAGGGAAATACATCACTTAGGCCCGACCAACCATCACTGTCGTAGTCGGAACAGCCATTGACATCGATGTAGGATGTTCCGGCTTGTGTAGGACATCCATCAGGGTAAGTGCCATTTGGGTTATCTCCGTAGCCATCACTATCGGAATCTTCCCATTGGGAGGGGTTCTCTGGAAGGTCATCCTCAGCGTCTGCCCATCCATCTCCGTCCAAATCAATGCATCCGAGTAATCCTATTGTTGAGTTCCCTGGAGTGTTAACACAATCGTCACCATCAACACCACTGAGTTCATCGCCAAATCCATCTCCATCAGTATCATTCCATTGAGATGGCTCATTAGGAAATGCATCTGTTGAATCGGACCATCCATCACCATCAATATCTGGACATCCAAGATTGCCGGATATAGTCGATGTTCCATAGCTTGTAGGACAAGTGTCAGGGTTTGCTCCCGTAGGATTATCGCCGTATCCATCTCCATCTTGATCGGCCCATTGGGTTGCTTCAAATGGATAGGCATCATCTTCGTTAGCCCAACCATCTCCATCGTTGTCAACACATCCGAAACGATCATTCTCTGATGATAGGCCGTAAGTGTATGGGCAGTCATCGTATCGAGTACCTAATTGGTCATTATCGCCATAACCGTCCCCATCCATGTCGCTCCATTGTTCTGAATCAAGAGGAGATCCATCTCCAGTTTGATTGACATAAAGTCCGGTTACTGGATCGATATCATAGTAGTGATTATCTCCGTAGCCATCTCCATCAGTATCTCTCCATTGGCTTGAGTCGGCCGGGTATCTATCGGCTCCATCATCAGTTATCCAGGTTGAATCTGGGTCGGACCATCCATCTCCATCTGAGTCAGGACACCCATAACGATCCTCGGTTGAATTTCCAGATAATAATGGGCATCCATCTTGGTCATCAAGAATACCATCATTGTCGTCATCAGTATCCTCTAAGGTGTCTTCACATCCATCTCCATCATTGTCAGAAGTTATGTTCGAAATC
>DAYJ01000115.1:0-11332 GCA_002506875.1 Euryarchaeota archaeon UBA40
GTTACTGCCCAAGAGGGGTCAGGTATCGAGACCTTCGTTTGCAGGGATCAGTCAACTGGAGAAGATCTTGGAACGACTGTGGTGAATCTTCCTCAAGTTGGTAATAATGACATTGTGAGTTGTGAAGTCACACCAACGCAGGTAGGCGACCTACAACTCGCAATCATTGCTCTGAATGGAACAGTTCCATCAAAGACCTCTGTCTGGACAGTCGCAGCACTAACTGATGTGCAGATTGATCCAAACGAAGCAAACCGAGCACTTGGATTCACACTAATCATCGTCATGGGGGTACTTGGTATCCTTGCGCTCGTTGGAGCCGTGATTCTAACTCGTCGTGTAATCGAGAATACGGAGCGTGAAACCTTCGATCTTTGTCCAGCCTGTGGTGGTGAAATTGAAGGTGATGAGGAGGCTTGTCCATACTGTGATTTCGAGCTCCGTAAAGGATTCGAGAAGTTCCACGATTGCGGTAATTGTAGCAGTCCAGTACCTTCTTCCATGGACAACTGTCCCTACTGTGGGGCGGGTCAGGAGGTTAGTGATCACTATGAGCAGCGAGAACGACGTACAATCCCTGTTCTTGATGATGAGCCGGAGGAGGAAGAAGAAGATGAGGACGAGATTGTTCTCGGCACTAGTGACTTTGGTGACCAAATTCAAGCCTTCGGCGTATCCGAGGATGCAGTTGAAGATGATTGGGAAGAAGGCCTGGAGAGCGCTCAGGCCCAGATTCGCGATATCGAAGAGGAATACGAGCGTATCACCTCTGTAATTGAGGATGAAGAGATGGGTGCAGAAATTGTCGAAACCGCACTTCAGGCTCAACAACTTGAATCCAGCCGTGATTTGGACTCATTCCTCTCCGATAAAGGAAAGCGCCGTGCACTCAAGGATGAGGATGTTGAGTTGAGTGCAAGCGATGCGAATATCCGTCAGGATCTGTATGATTTGACTGGAGAACAAGGTGTCATGCCTGGTGAGGAGGTCGTCTACGACGAACTTTCAGATCCATCATCTCAGGTCGGTAAGGAGATTGATACTGACCGTGTAAGCGATTTCTCGTCTCTATCTGGTGAAGCGGGTCACACCGAAGGCCTCGTTGATGATTCTCAAGTGCAGGAATCTGAGGACAAGCCAAAGCGACGCAGGAGCTTACGAAGGAAGGATAAGTCCGGCGAATCAGAAGAATCGCAGGATTGAATGGGGGGCGCCGTTCTTCGTCGACTTGCCTGAGTGATGACAGAGTGGGTCAGAGCGTAGCGTTGACGAACCCTATGAGTGCAGACAGGCGAATACCGAGGGGACGAGATGAAGCGAAAAAACGCTCTACACCGCCGCTCTCTCCTCGCGTCTTTGATTGTTCTAGTGATGCTTAGTCCAGGATGTTTGAGCTTGGTCACAAGTCGCGAGATGATGGAAGGAATGAGAGCCGAGTATGAGGTGTACAATCGTCAATCAACCGAAGGTTGGGCATATACCTTCGATACCCAGAATACGCAGTCGGCCCAATATACAAACCAGACAGATGTCCCAATAGATTCCACTGTGAGTGAGTTCGAGATTCTCTTCGATGCCACATTCCCTTGGTCGGATACTGTGAATGACACCTTCCCTGGTGTGCAAGACCTCGTAGATGTTCGCTATGCTGAAGCATCATTGTGGAGGCCAGGTGAGTACCCCTCTGGAACTCCGTTTTGGACAGAACGAACAACTTCCAATTACGAGCAGACTCGTTTCAGATACGTGAATGAGGCCTCATCACCCTTTGAGGCCGGGGACTGGCAACTCACTATCGATGCCCAGGGCATCGGAATTGAAACTCCCGTGGATATCTTAGATGTCTATGATTCATTCACTGTGTATGTCACTGTCACTCGACCCTGTGTCCACTTCGAAGAGGTACACGAGGACGGTGAGTGCACTGATCTCATTCTGCTTGAGTGATAAGCCGGTCTGGACATTCGTCTCGGCGTGAACAATGAGCGCATTTTCCAGGTCGCTCGTGGTCACGTTCTGCTCCACCTTCAACCATGGTTCGTTGAATATCGATTATCATGTCCTTCATCTCGTACTTTGCGGACGTAGTCCATTCGATTGAATGGACTGATTCAGATCCGTAGCGGAGAAGTCCAAAGGGTGGAGATTTTCCTGTTACTGCAGTGATTAGTTGGAGGTATGCCAATACTTGGAAACGATGACTCTTGTGTGGATTTTTTGGAGTTCTTCCGGACTTGAACTCAACTGGAATCAAGTCCTCTCCAATTTTCGTAATCTGATCAGGTCGGCCTCGAAGACCTGATTCAGGGTCCTCAAGGAGAAGAGCATCTCCTCCATCACTGTACCGGATTTCCCCTAATCCATCCATCCCAATTTTAGCGTTATTTTCCTCGATATTCTGGTTTGCTCGTAGTGCTGCTTGTAGTCGTGTGTTTGCAAGCAACGTCCAAACAAGAGCGATTACAAGCATAGCAAAGGTTGCTATGCTTCGATTATCTGCGAAATTTAGGGCAATCCCATGAAGGCTTAGGGCAACTGCTGCAAACAGAATCAACGCTTCTGGACGACCGAAGGTAAACCAGCCTGCCTGAGAAAGGCGCCATGGCTTCGATAATGGATGGAGATCATCTTTGAGTTCAGACAGGTCTTTGGGTGCATCCACAAGCTCTTCGTCCCAACCAATCCACGTCCTCCAAGGGAGGAAAAGTAGAGCAATAGCAAGTAGAAGCCAAACAAGGGCGAGTAGTACGAGATATCCTCCGATGGATTTTGCAATCTGATCATCAATCGTTCCGTCCTGAACGAAATAGAAAGCAGCTGTATCTGCGGCGAGGGTGAGTACCACTGAGAACCACCAAGACCAGATGACGAGGTTCTTGGTGAACCGTTCCCGCGCTTGGTTCCTTTCGATGATCATTGTGTGGAGTTTTTCATGTTCTTCGATACCACGTCGGACTTCTTCTCCTTTGGCCGACACACCTTCTTGGGACAACCTCCAACTCATCGGACAGTATACGAAACGCTCTACATCTGATGCCGAGACGTGAATTGGTTTTTCGTCAGAATCTACCCAAAAACCTTGGCTGGTTTTACGACCTTCCATGAGCGGAAGGCGGAGCGATTCAGACAGGTTCACGAGGGCAGTTTGAAGCTCCTACATCTAAGGTCTTGGTACGAATCGCGCGGTAATCGAAGAGAGATAGCGCAGCGAAGTGGTTATGAATGGGCGGAAAGTGGGCGCGTTGCTGAGTAACATGATGGAAGTCGATTACCTCATTCCCCGAGACATGTATGAGCAGCATTTCGTGCATATTGGAACCCAACAAAGTAGTGCACATATGACCCCGTTCCTTGAGCCCGAGAAGCAGGAAGGTACGGGACTTTACTTGATTGATCTTGAGCAGACGAACAGCCGTTTCTTCACGGTTGCTAACTTCCTAAGCCGCTTCAAGCCAGAGAACATCCTTGTTGTCAGTGCTCGCCAGTACGGCCAGCGTCCTGCCCGCCGTTTCGCTCAGGCGATTGGCGCCCGACACATCGTCGGCCGATTTATCCCCGGTACTCTGACGAATCCTCGTCTACGCAGTTACATCGAGCCTGAAGTCATCATTGTCACCGATCCTCAGGCTGATCAGCAAGCACTGTCTGAGGCAGTCAATACAGGACTCCCAGTAGTCGGTATCTGTGATGCTAACAACACACTCCGCTTCGTTGACTTGGTTCTTCCAGCTAACAACAAGGGTCGTCGTAGTCTTGCTCTAGTTTACTGGCTTCTCGCTCGTGAGGTAGTCAAAGCACAGGGGCGCGTCTCTGACGATGATTGGGCAAAGGCCGAGCAGATTGAGGACTGGGAGTCCTCCTTCTGATTATTCGTCACTGTCAAGACCTCATGCCCCTCCCCGCGGCTATGGACCCTGTCCCGTTGTTCCTAGCCCCTATGGCAGGAGTGACGGATCTTCCGTTCCGACTTCTTGCGCGAGAATGTGGTGCTGATATCACGGTGACAGAGTTCACAGCCGCAGCTGGTCTGAACCGAGATGATGCACGAAGTTGGCGTCGTCTTGAATCAGATCCGCGGGAATCTCCGTTTATTCCACAGATTTTCGGAGGTGTCGAAGAGGAGATGGTTGGCACAACACGGGCATTATCCTCTGTCGCTGATATCATCGATCTCAACTTTGGGTGCCCGGCTCCAAAGGTTTGCAGGAACTCAGCAGGTGCCGCTCTTCTCGGTGATCCTGATCGCCTTGTTTCTATGGTTCGAGCATGTATTGCTGCGAGTGATGTTCCTGTCAGCGTAAAGGTTAGACTTGGCACCGGTTCGGGGCCAAACACAGCCCTCAATATCGCTCATCGCCTCGAAGCCGAAGGCATCCTGCGAATAGCAGTCCATGGCCGAACATTGCGTCAGCGCTACTCTGGAGATGCTGATTGGCACCAGATTAGGGAAATGGTAGATGCTTTGTCGATTCCAGTGATTGCCAATGGCGATGTAATCGATGCTGATTCAGCGAGGAGGTGCCTGGAGGTTACTAATGCGGCGGGGCTGATGATTGGTCGTGCAGCTATCGGTAATCCAGACATCTTCCGTCGGATTAAATCGGGTTTGGGTTGGTCTACCAGCCCAGCCCCATGGGCGGATTTAGAAGCACAGGCTATGCCAGGTGGAGAACGTGCAGCAATCAAGCTCTGGGCTTGGCGGCGCTACTGTGAATTAGCGGAGGAGGCATATGGTGACGGGCGCAACAATCACCTCAAGCGACATGCAATCTCATTCACGAAGGGTATTGCTGGTGCTAGTAAGATGCGCATCCGCCTCCATAGCACCCTTGAAGCAAAGGACCTAATGCATACCGTCGATGAGTTTCTTGAGACCTCTATGCTAGGTAGCAGCATCATTGTATGAGGTCTGCGTACTTCTCAGTAATCATCTCTAATCTTCGGAGTAATCGTTCAACACGATCTTCAATCCTACGCTTCACCGTTGCTGCGTCCGCCCCTGCAAGTCGGTATCCATATGGTACCCGGCCGCCAAGGGTATTCACTAGGAGACAACGAGCCTCAAGGTCGACATTATTGAGGACATTCTCCACAGTTTCTGTGGTCAGTTGGTTCTGCTTCAGAGCATCGATAATGGTAGTCGAAACCACATCATCAAGTCGGCTTAGACCTCCACGTCCCATCAGCCAACGTTCTCCTCTACTCACCCATTGGTGGGTTAGACCTACGAAGACATCATGCGGAATCCGGTCACTTAGGAGAACACGTTCAACCATGTGGCTGGCTCGAAAACGGTCTAGGACGCCAAGAACTCTAGTCCGAGTCTCAGATGTCTCATCCATGAGTACATCTGCAGTTATCGGACGTAGTGAGTTTGCCAGAACATCGAAGGTTCTCAAGGCGAGATCGTCTTCGATACGTCCTCGAGCACCACAGTATCCTAGATCTCGCATTAGATGATGCAATTCATCATCACCCTCATTCATTGGGCCAGATTCAGCGATAGTAATGCGGAATGAGAGGTCTTCAGCTCCTTGCTGTAATGCTTCAAGCACCATCCTTTCATCTGATTTCACAATACGATTGTCGAATGCTGCAAGGCGTTGCCCGAGAATGGTACGTGCTTGATTTGCGATGAGTTCGATGGTGTGAGGTAACGATCCATTTCGGAGAACATGGTGCTTCCATCTTTCTTCAGTGGCTACACTCAATATCCCAGCAGACCGCAACTTAACCAGTTGATGGTGTAGAGCTGTGGAACTCATACCTGATGCTTCTTGGAGAGTCCGAGTGTCCCACCCTCTTCGTGGTTCTGCAAGGAACTGATCTCGCATCAGTCGATGTAGGGCGCCACGAGAATCTTCGACTGATTCTCCCTGTCCTCGGCGCCGAATAAGTCCGAGAGAATCGAGAATCCAAGCTAGGTGGACATCGGGGTCATCTGTGCCAATAGGCATTGGATGCTCCTCAAGCTTCAGGATGAACACAGGCCTTGTTCTCAGGTTCAGGCTCAATAGGATTCGGACGAAGACGTGCGAATGGACATTGATTCAGGGTCGAATGGATTCATCCAGCCAATCATATTCGATGTTGCCATTTCTCAGACCTGCAAGATGAGGCGCAAGCTGGAGATCGCTACTGTGCATAATTCCACGTCTTCTGAGGACAGTTATTGCCGAATGGACCGATGCGCGGGAACGTCCAAGGTTGCGGGCAAGTTGCGCCTGAGATCGCGGTAATTCATCTCTACAAAGATGAGCAACTACAAGTCGTTGGACAGTGGACAGGCCCACCGGCATCATTGCAGCAGCACGTTCGTCATCACCTACCGTGATTCCGGATAGAATTTCCATCTGTGCAGGTGCACCTGCATAGTGGCAGGATCGTCCATTGACATGGACAACAGTGACAGAACGTTCAGCAATCAGGACATCGAGATGGTGTCGAAGTGTACCATTGGCTGCATTGAGTTCACGTTGTAGTTCTCTGTATGGAAGGCCTGGCTTTCGCTCAAGAATCGATAGGACTCTCTTGCGTAGTGGATGTTCCCAGTGATCATTGGGTGAACTGATGGCGCCACTGGCCCCAAAACCAGTAAGACTCGCTCCCAATCCAGCGATACCGCTTGCTACACCAATGATCCCTCCGAGGACCCATGGGTGGCGTTGATGCCATTGGCGAAGCAGGGGCATGGGTTACGTTTCCATCCGAACGGACTTCAAGCCATTGGTTCGATGTTCAGACATCTTCTTCGATAATTGCACCGTTACGGATCTTCATGTATGCAACTAGTGGACTGAGGAGTTTTCCACAACGAACCCCATGTTCTGTAAGCTTGTAGGAGACGCGGATAGGGGGTCCTTCAATCACGATACGATCGATTAGACCAACTTCTTTGCAAGCTCGGAGTTTGTCTGATAGGGTACGGCTACTAATGCCATTGAGGAGGTGGCGTAACTCATTGAAACGGCGCTCTCCAGCGATGTAGAGGGCTGCAAGAATCTCGATAGTCCACCGTGACCCAAAGACACCAAGTGATTCAACGCCAGCTTGAACCTCCCAAGCGATATTGTGGATTTCATCATCACTGTATTTCTCCAGAGTTGATCGAATATCGCTGCCATGGTTCCTGACTTGTCCGATAGTGGTGTTGATGGATGCGAAATCATCCGATTTTATCCCCATTGATGGTTCAACCATGGTGCATCTAGGAGTATCTGGTGTATAAATTGCACCCTACTAGTGGCACGTTTAGTCATACATTGATATAGTACCGGATACAAGTTTAGTGTGAAACTGGAAGCAGATTTCAGAAGTGATACAAATGGATAGATACATGGAGAACTGGATGGATGATTGGAGTACCAAGATGACCGATAAGGAAAAGCGCGAAGGACGCTTGTTTGATCGCCTTCTCAAGTGGTGGTGAATGTATGTCAGCGGTAAAGGAATTCATGATTCGTGCTGTAACAAACTGGCGTGCGCCCTGGTATTCAACTCCTCTAAGATAGTAACCTGTTGATTGATCGGCTATAATCTCCTCATTCGTTGGTATAGGATGGTCGTCGCCCCTGAATTAGGGCCGAGAGTCCTTCGTAGGCATCCTTCGTGGCGAAGATTGCCTCAAGATGTTCAAGTTCCTTGTCTAAACCATCTGTGAGTTCGCTGGATCCAGCAATGTCGATGAGTTCGCTTGCCATTCGGAGAGCGATAGGAGCGGTTCGAGAGATTTGCTTCAACTGTCGCCCAGCATATGCTTCATTGACTGGCAGGGGGGGGTCTTTTCCTTCGAGAATAGCTTTCACGTTTTCATCGCAGTAGAAGGCAACGGCGGACTTGATTGTATCAGAGAGTCGAGAGGGCTGGCCAGCGTACTTCTTTTCTGGCTTCCCTTTTTCAGCAATTTCTTCAACAGTAGAATCAACATCTGATGGATTAACGAAATGAGTCAATAATCCGAGATCCGCTGCATCCTGTGGTCCAATCCAATTGCCTGCTAAGACTGCCCATCGAGCCGCAGGAAGCCCACATATCTTGGCGGTTCTTTGTGTTCCTCCGAGTCCAGGATAAATCCCGATACTGGTTTCAGGGAAGCGGAATTGAGTTCTCCTCGTACCAACGCGGTAGTCACAAGCGAGAGCAAGTTCCAATCCTCCTCCAAGGGCAAGACCTGTGGTGAGTGCAATCGTAGTCTTCGGACTGTTCTCAATCTTGTCAAAAACTGTATGTCCTTCGGCAGTGAAATCGTAGATCTTCGGGAATGCATCCTCGTCTAGGCGGTCGACGAAGAACTTCACGTCTGCTCCAGCGACAAATGCCTTGCCGGCACCTTCGAGCACAATCGTGTCCACGGAATTATCCTGATTTAGCGCATCCATGACTGCACCGAGTTGTTCCACAACGGTCTCATTGAGCGCATTCATTGCTTCAGGCCGGTTGATATTCACAGTAGCAATCGTCCCTCGGATCTCAGCATCAACGAATTCGAAGACCCATGGGTTCCCAGTATCCGCCTTAGTTTGAAGGAAATCAGGAAGTGTGAATCCCTCTCCATTTGTATGAAGTGAAGTATAATCTGCAGCCATTCTGTATGCTTCTTTTACCCCCACCTCGTTCATTAGTTCAAATGGCCCAGAAGCCCATCTCAATCCAACCTTGGCACCTCGATCAACATCCTCCATTGAGCAGATTTCCTCCTCTACAATTTGGGTAGCAACTGCAAACACTGTACCAAGAAGTCGCTCTCGAATTGTTGTGGCGGTCTGTGTGTCACAGGATTTGTCGTCGCCGATATCCCACATGGCTTCTGCTTTGACCAAATCACGAAGATTTTGTGCGCCAGTGTAGCGCGGAGTATCCAACTGTTCTGCGAGGTAATCTGTAGAGTGCAGAGCGATAGGTGGGCCGGTGAGATTCATGAGGGCGAACGGCCCCATACCGATATTGAAGGAATCACAAGCGACAGCATCAATTTGAGCAGGTGTGGCTACTCCTTCCTCCATTAGAAGACAAGCTTCGTTAAGCCACGGCACGAAGAATCGATTGACGACGAATCCGGGGCGATCTTTGCAGACAATGACGACCTTTCCAAGTTGCTTGCAATACTGCACGACTCGACTCACAGTATCTTCAGAGGAGTCGTTGGATGGGATGACCTCAACTAATCGATTCTTGGCAGGATGGTAGAAGAAGTGGAGGCCGACGAAGCGATCTGGACGAGCAGTTGCACGAGAGAGATCGTTGACGCTGAGAGACGAGGTATTTGATGCGAGAATGGTTCTCTCGCCACAACTTGCATCGAGGGTATGGAATACTGCTGACTTGATATCGAAGTCTTCAAACACGGCTTCGATCACAAGATCGGTGTCCTGTGCGACGTTTTCAACACCCACGACTCCAGTGATTCTTCCCTTGATATCTTCGACTTGATCTTCTGAGAAGATGCGACGCTCAACGGCCTCTGAGAGAAAATTAGCGATGATACTCTGACCTCGTTCGACCCATTGAGCCTCGCGGTCCACCATTTGGACATCGAACCTCTCCTGAGCCGTCTTCTGGGCGATTCCACTTCCCATATTGCCGGCGCCGACGACGGCCACCTTCTCGATAGGTGCACTCATGCATCCGCGCTGTTGCAAACCGTCCATGAATGCAACGGCTCGAAAAGGAGTAGGTCTAGACCTGACAATGTGGACGAATGATGATAACCTCTAGCACTCAAATCCGCTCGATGAATCGCACAGCAGCGATGACCTCCGTCCTTCTCCTGCTGCTTGTGGTCTTCGTACCTGTGACGAACAGTCAGCCTAACGGAAACACCGGAAATTCATGTGGCTGCCATGGTGGCCAGGATTCCTCGACTACAGTATCTATCATCGGCCAACCGTCTTCCTACACACCTGGTTCAACCTACTCATTGTCAATTACCGTATCCTCAAGTGTGATCTCTAGTGATATGGGCGGATTCTCTATGAGTTCCACTGCGGGAACCTTCTCCAATCCCGGTGTGAATGCGAAACTCGCTTCAGGGAAAGTCACTCATTCCACTATATCCGCAAGGAATTGGAGCGTTGATTGGACCGCTCCGGTTGCGGGCACGGGCACTGTCACCATCAGCGGAGCTGGTAATGCAGTAGATGGTAATAATCAGCAATCCAACGATGCATGGAACACTTACAGCATCCAAATTCTTGAAGCGACCTCACAGAATTCAGCCCCGACGGCATCTAATCTACAGGTCACACCTGCCATACCAACAGTTCTCACAGGTCTTACTTTGATTTACACATATGATGATGCGGAGGGCGATTCTGAATCTGGAACCACGATTGAATGGTTCCGTGATGGAGTATCCGTCCCAGAGGTTGCAAATTCACATACAGTATCTGGATCTATTCTGTCTCGAGGAGAGATATGGAGTGTTGTCGTGACACCCTCTGATGGGATAAATCAGGGCACCTCGCAGAACCTTGATTCGGTTGTCATTAGCAATGCTGCTCCGACAGCGGATTCGGGAGTTATCATTCCAAGCTCCCCCTCTCAAAGTGATAATCTAAGTGTACAGTACACGTTTGACGATGCAGACCTCGATTCTGAATCAGGAACAATCATCCGTTGGTATTTGGATGGAGTTCATATTCCCGAACTCGACAATTCCTCGACAGTATCTCGGTTGTATACTCGGACCGGAGACCAATGGACAGCGTCTGTGAATCCTTCTGATGGCCTCACATACGGCCTTTCCTCAAATGTAACCGTATTGATTGGCTCATCGAATTCTGCACCTTCGCTTGTTTCACTAACATTAGATCCGGTTTCCCCCATCTCTACGGCGGATCTGCATCTTACTTACATCTACAACGATGTAGATGGTGACGATATTTCCTTCACCGAGATTGAATGGAGTGTCAATGGCGTTCATGCATCAGAACATGACGATTCCATGACAATCGATGCATTCCATACATCAAAGGGTGAAATCTGGACTGTGCGAGTTCGAGCAACTGATGGTGTAGATATATCTCCTTGGACAGATTCTTCTCCGCGTACAATCATGAATGCTCCGCCTGAACTGCTGAGTTTTTCTCTTGGCCCAGAAGATGCAACTACAATTTCTCAACTTGGAGTGGAATATACTTGGTCAGACCCTGACGGCGATCCCCTTGGTGGCGTTCACGTACATTGGTTCCTTGATGGTGAACGTATTATTGATCACGATGATCTACCGACTATTGCTTCTGCTCATACTATGCGCGGTCAGGATTGGCAGGCTGAGATCGTGCTCGAGGATTCCGATGGGGCAACCAGCACAGATCATGTTGCACCTGCTCCT
>DAYJ01000115.1:11714-14636 GCA_002506875.1 Euryarchaeota archaeon UBA40
GTCTCATCATCAGCAATCGGTCAACTCGATGCTCTTAATCCATTGGAACTTAATCTTGAGATGGAGGACTCTGATGGAGATTTAGTGGTGGCAAGTATTTCTTGGATTAGGGACGGTTTCCGTGTGAGTTCCCTTGACAATGAGTCATTAGTTCCGATTCAATGGCTCACTGTAGGTCAAACTTGGGTAGTCATTGTGATTGCGGATGATGGTCAGGGCGAAGTAGTCGAGATAGTCGCACCCGAATTGGTGATTGGTAATATTCCCCCAATAGCATCGTTCTCCGGAGACGAGAACGCATTGGTCGATTCCATCACGATTCTCGATGGATCGGACTCTATTGATTCGGATGGCGATATTGTTGCATGGTTCTGGACCATCGGAGAAAATACTTATTCGGGTAAAGAAATGGCATACGTCTTCGATTCAGAACCAACATCAGTCAACCTCACCGTGTTGGATTCAGATGGAGGTCAGTCATCGATTGAGAGAGTCGTCCAAGCTACTCTTGGAGCGACAATCATCGACCTATCTGTGACTAAAGGTGCTGAATCAATCCAGTTGGAATGGGAATGGTCTGGCGAACCCACGGAATTTCATGTTTGGCGTTCTTCGAAGATGATTCAAGATCGTCAAGATTTCGCGTCGGCAGTACTAATCGTGACCACAAACGAAACAACGTACTTTGACCCCTTCCAATTAGCAGGCGATTATTACTACACGGTCACAGTAGATATTGCAGGTGTAGAGAATCAACGGATAGTATCTTCAAATTCTGATTCGTTACAACTTACGACACAAGATGTCATTCTGAATCAGGATGAAACCAGTAATCTTGCATCTGCCCTTGTTGTCAGTTGGATCATCATCTCATTACTCATCACTGGATTTTCGTTTATCTTCCTAAGGAGGCCGTGATAATGCGAATCATTCGTGTTTTCACTGTGATTTCACTCCTTGGTCTTTTGATGGTACCTGTATTCGAAGCTAATCCTGGTGGAAATGGAGATTCTACTCGTGACTTTGCTTGTGGTGGTTCCTGCCATGCTGATCCAGACCTGTCGGCGCCTTCATCTGCTCAAATTGTACTTGTCGCAGATCGTAACGAAACCTTCGTTGGAGGTCCACTCACGGTGACGGCGACTATTACTGGGATGGAACTCTCCGATTCAAGGCTCGTCGGGGTCTTTCTTACAGTAGCCACTTTTGGTGCTGATGATAGTCCTGATCATGCAGGTTGGGTCATCGCATCGGATCCGAATGGTGGAACGTCGAATTACATCGAGAGACATGTACTGGATGCTAATCGGGGAGTTGAGGTATCTTGGGCCCTGTCTGCCCCTATGGATGAATCCAGCCATACTTTCCACATCGGTGTACATCATGGAGGCGATGGAATAGCACGTCTTGCTTCTACCGAGGATTCTGGTGGAATCGACATTGAGGTGGGCCCAATACCTGAGAACTTCCCCCAAGTCGATGCATCATGGCAACCTCCTACTATGCGTGGATTAGGTGAGGAGACAATGATTGAAACAATACTCCTGAATGTCACAAATGCTCGTCTCGAATGGAGAGTATCTGGGTCATTACAGACCAATGTCATCGGGACCACGGAAGAAGGCAATGTTTGGAATGCCACACTTCCTGCTGCTTTGGGTCCGGTGATAATCGAATACCGCTGGCTTCTCTCCAACGAGGATCACGAGACTACAACGGCGTGGATGACTCTAAGCGCAGAGGATACCTCTTCAATTGACGTGAATCCTGCTCGAATTCTGATGATTGCGTTAGCTATGTCGACAGCAGGTCTTCTCATTGGGATTCAACGTAGATTAGCCATATCTTTGGTCGACTCTGAAATCTCCGAGCATCCAGAAAGAGATTCCAAAGGGGGTAATTTGTGATGGTTTCCCCAGCGGTTTTCCATGTGATATCCACAGAACTTCTCATCGGTTCGTTTGCCGTATCGACTCTTGCGACTTTGGTTTGTTCTGCGTTCTCAATCCTCCCTGGACTTTCTTCGCATCTCAAATCGAAATTTGGCTCAACCTTGGACTCTGCAGCATACTTTGCTGCCATCTTTGGGATGTTCACCATCCCTGCTGCAATCATCACAGGGTACACGACGTCTGAATCAATGAATTCCTTGGGTGCCATGTCAGTGAACAAAATGCTCCTGAGTGGACTCTGCATTGGATTCTGGTCTTCTCTGATTTCTGGTCGAAGAATGTGCGGTTCTCGACTTTGGGAACACCGTGGTCTCGCAGCTCTACAGGGAGGTATTGCATTGGCTGGATTTGGAACAGTCGTCATGCTTGGCTCTATTGGTGGGCAACTTGGTCGAGGAGAATCTGCTCTTGATCTCTTACCGTTCAAGTTCGTTATGGATGTAGCACCAACAATCGGACTGGAACTAGCAATTGGTTTGCTTTTACTCTCAATGATTATCTTAGTTGTCTCACTCAAATTGATTGATCGTCCTGTAATTTCCAATCTGTCTAATCCTTGAACCAATTGCATTGAATATGATGGGATTAATTTTGGATTTATGCAGAGTCCTCGACGAGCCATATTCATTCTTGTTACTTTGATGGTAATGGTGACCATTCCAGCCATTGAAGGAAATTCAGGTGGCAAGCACAACCAAGCCGGCAATGGATGTTCATGTCACTACAATAGCGGCAGCGCACCGACTCTCAGTGAGAATTTCCCTTCGACCTATACAGGAGGGCAAACATACAACATTCAAATTTCTGTTTCGGGAGGCGTTTCAGGAAGCGCCGGCGGATTCAACGTTGTTGTCGACAAAGGTACGCTTTCAACTCCTGGTGCCGGCATCATGTCCGTCTCGGTGGACAGTTCTGGCCGATCCGCTACTCATACGACGAATTCCTACCGTTCTTGGTCGTTTGATTGGAC
>DAYJ01000131.1:0-2887 GCA_002506875.1 Euryarchaeota archaeon UBA40
GCAACCTTCTGGGGACCTCGCTCGCCCTCGGGTTGAGATGACGGAATAAGGCGACCACTTGGAAGCTCGAACTCAGCAGGAGACCAACTATCAGAGAGAGGTTTCACCTCGATCTCTCCTGTGACCTCAACATCAACACCACGAGGAAGTACATCATCGAGAACTGTCTGAACGAGACGCTCTCCAATCACCTCCGGGTTCCAATCAGGACGGACTTCTGAACGAGCATCAATCGGACGTCCATCGAGTAAAATCAAGACATCTTTCTCATCCATTGGAATCGAGCCCGCCTCAATTGAGGCTAGGACTATGTCGAGCGCATGGGCTGAACCCCCCCAAGTATTCGCATGTTCGACTATTGCAACCAGTATTTGTTCATCTACAGCTGCGCCTCTAGATACACAACGACGCCGAAGATGTGCTACCAAAGTTGCAGCACTGGGTGAACTGAGTCGGCCTATGGCAGATCCCGTCAAAGAGTGACGCATAGCACTGGTTGGAAGAGCCTCAAAGGCATCGATTGAAGCGACGGTACAAACCACTTGAACCCCATGGTCGAGAGCGATATGGACTAGACGACCTAATGCATCATCGAGCCCGCGTTCGATAAGCGCATCAACATCATCAATGAGAATTGCACCCGCATCACGGAACGCTTCCTCCGCCCCTACAGGCACATCCGTAACCTCACGACCGTGAATCAGATGTACGTTCAGATGAGGCAACACGTTCTGTAAACTGTTAGCCAGAGCGGAGATAAAGTGACTCTTTCCGGTTCCGCCTTCACCGACAACTAAGAACGGACTCAGACGTCTTCCAGGCTCCTCCATGATGAGATCGGCTCCCCTCGCAACGGCATGATTCTCAGGAGATGTATGCCATCGAGACCAAGTCCGGTCTGGATGAGGGACATGGACAGGGGGCCACTCCGGAATGTCAACGACCGCGGGGGCGTCATTTTTCATTGGGTGACTTACATCCAAACCTCGTTGCTCTTCAAGCACCTCTCGCCACATTAGACGCCCAGGAATGTGAACTGAAGCAGGATCATTGATTGCCTTACTCCTAAGCCGACGGATACCATCGAGGACTGGATCTTCGTCCTCTGTAAATAGCCGATTCTCTGCAGCCTTGGGGTCGGAACGACCGAGTAGTTCATCGACTGTTGCAAGGCCTCTCGGACCATTGTCACGGCGGATATAGTGATGCAGACTGGGAGTCCTAGGCGAGGACTGTTCAGCCTCTTCTCCTAACCGATGCTTCGCAGACCGAAGTGCATCAGATAATCGACGTTTCATGATATGCTCTCCATCGTTTTGAGAATCTCAACCGCTGCGCTTGGGGACCGCTCCACTGCAGCCATGAGGTCCGTGATATCTGCACCCTTCTCAACCAGATTGGCAACTCGATCATAGAAGTCACTAGGTAGTGAGCCGACCATCTCTGGAGCGGCCCCAATGGATGTACGTCGAGTAGAACGGGTACGTTGGGCAACCTGCGAAAACTCGCGAGCAGTCGTAGGCGCAGAGATGGGGCTAGGTACACTAGTAGATTGCTTAGCTACAGGGTGGACTATCTCATGAAGGCGTGTAGCATTCTGATCCACACTATTCCAGTCAGGATCCAACCGGCGCGCATTTCGTACAACATCAGAACCATCTACAGGGCGATTGGAACCATCAGTTGACACCATTGGGCCGATTTCGCGACCAGAAGCAGGTATCGCTGGGCTAGTATCTTCACGGTCCGGCATTAGGCCTATCTCCCTCCAACGATTGACTGCATCAACAAGCCCGGAACCCTTCAGAGTGAAATCCGTTAGATTAGGAGAACTACGTACGCGACCTTTCTGCTTATGATCCACGGTCGGAGTCCGTCGCCCCTTGCGCTTCTTAGATGGTTGCGGAGGAGGTAACTCTGGCCGATGCAAACCAGAGATTTGTACAGGTTGTTCATCCTCGATGATAGGCTCAGATTCAACAACAACTGATGAAGAAAGAGATTGTTCTGATTCGACAATGGGCTCCAGCACCACTAATTCATCCGAATCATCGCGGTTTGGAGAGGGAGCAGTTGCCCAATCGGGCAGTGAAAAATCCTGTTCTATAATCTCCTCATCATACTCTTCAACGATGTTGTCATCGTGGTTATCGTGTGTTAATTCTGATTCATTGGTTTCGATGGTAGATGGTGCTTCAACGATGGATTCCTCTTTCCATTGTGCGATTAGCCCTTCGATCTGCGGACCCCCATCTGAAACAGGAGCTGGGAGTTCATCAGCAACATCCAACGAACCAAAACTTGGCATCTCGGGTGGAGAAGGGGCGAGGATATCAGATGGTTGGGAGCGTTGCACTGGTTCGGTTGTCATCGCATGAATGATGAATGGATGTCCGACAAGATGACCGCTGCTAGACCCCCATTCAGATGCAGTCCTCGTATCGAGTAACTTCATCTCTCGCTGGAGCAGCGCTCTCTCCTGAGGTGAAAGAGCAAGGCCATCAATAGGGCAGAGAAGGAGATCATCGGATTCAGCTACTAGGTCAGAGAGATTACGAAGAAAATCATATACTCGATCGAAACCATGTAGGCCAATTAGAAATTCGATTCCATCAAGGGCAACGACTGCCCGAGGATTAGCGAAAAGGAAGTCCTCAATCCTCCGCATAATACCCTCAAGACTAGGGCCTAGATCTCCCTCTTGAGACGGCCTTTCAGTCAAGCGAATAGAAGAACCATCAGGGATAGAATATTTTGAGCGCAGCCTATCAGAAGGCAGACGACTGAAGACCATCAGAGGGCGCCCAAGTGAACCAAGGTTAGACCCAATCGATAAGACACTATCCGGCAATTCATCGTCAACGAGCCAAGACTCGCCGGGCCCAAA
>DAYJ01000131.1:3265-12615 GCA_002506875.1 Euryarchaeota archaeon UBA40
CCCGTTCGAGAAAATGAAGATTCGATACTTGTCCATCTACTCTTCTGCCGTCCAATCGCAACGAGGTCACGATGTCGTGAATCAGACCACCAGGGCTCCTCCTCAAGACGTTCAAGATCAGAACGTAGGAGACGTGAATGAGGATGAGAATCCATCATTGCAGGCACATGATTCCCAGAGTGGACTGACAACGCAGCACTTGGATCTGCAGAGGAGGTCAAGCATCGATCCATCGCATCCCGGCCCCCGGCCACTTCGCCACCCTCGGAGGTGTGGATAGCCATAGCTGGCATCCCATCGATGATTCCAAGCCCGCCTACGGCACCATCAAGTGATTCAATACGGAGATGTCCATTGAATCTGGTACGAGTCGCATCAAGCATAAGCAGAGCAAGAACACCCGGTCCACCACGCCGACGCTCCGTGACTTCGCCCTGTGGAAACTCCGCCATTCCCAAACCCACTGCTGAATGGCCTTCCAACCCCTATTGAAACCCCCGCCCACCTCCCAGTCAAGGCAGCCGTTTCGACCGGTTTCTACGAACGCCGACAACGAGGATTGAAGCATATGACTCGACTCAGGACACCATGGCCGAAACTACCAATCACGATTGGGCGGAATTGACCATTTGACAAAGTAGGAAATTTAAGCAGTCCTGATCGATGTCACTCAACCAAGAACTTGGCAACTCCCCGGATGCGAGAAAATGAATTCACTAATCCCCTTGATTGAGAACGAAGAGATTCGGATGGAAAATCTGAGTCCACGCAACCTCAATATCTGGCTAATTTCTGGTGCTTTAATGGCAGGATTAGGAATTATTAGTGAAGCAACATCCACAAGTTCTACACTTGGAATAATCCTCATCATAACCTCATTCATCCCTACAGCCATATCCGTCACACATTGGTTGGAAAACCGTAAGACTGCCGCTGCACTCTCAATTGTTGCAACAGATAGTGGCCACCCTTGGCACCCTTCAGATGAAGATGGAGATTCGCACACCTACATCCGCGATGTCAAAGGAGAATGGGTTCAACTCCCCCCACGATCCCGCATCCAGATTGTTTCCGACCCTATTCTGAAAGGTTGGACTGTGCGTGATGACGATGAAGATGAGAAATTACACGCTAGGCTCGGGCCAATCTCAGAAGACATCGTAGAATTACTAGAAGAAGTGGTCAATCAAGCGTTAATCCTAACACGAACCCTCACAGAAGACGAAGACCCCACATTACGTGACGCTCGACAGAGAGAAAATGACGCAGAAGGGATACTTGAGAGGACATGGATGGATACGACACCTGGCCAAGTTGAGATCCAATTCGGGCAGATGGGGCGGGCCAAAGAAATCCTTGGCCGCAGCAATAGGCAATTCGATTCGGCATCCGACTCCGAAGAATGACGCAACGGTCATAGGCATAATCCTTCAAATCGCAACCTCATGGACGACTGGAGGGATCGAATTGCTGCCCTCCCGGATGAACAGCGCACTATGTTCGAAGGAGGGACTCTGAGCCAGTTCTTTCTTCGGTGGCCACTTACTGCATCACACCCTACCTTCGTAGGCTCCTTCTACGGCCTCCTAATCTCCCTCTCACTACTTGGCCCTATTCTCTTCATCCAATCTGAGGCTGGAAGTTCAACCTATGATAGCCTGCGCAGTTGGTCATTTCTGTGCCTTAGCCTTCTGATGCTATGCGGCATATTTGGAGGAGTATCTGCATTGACTGTGGCGATCACCAAAAGAATGCCTATCCGCTTAGAACAAAGAAGGAAGTACCTATTCCCGATTCCATTTATCGGACTCTTGCTATTCAGTATCGCAAGGATTGAACCCGATTTAATTGGCATTTCAGACCAGCTCGGCTGGGTACTTCTAATTGCACCAGGGCCCCTATACATCCACCTCTCATATGCTCCCCGATGGAGGCTACTGGAACGACTATCGCGAGGCTTGGAGTTAGATGAAACACCTATGAAAGTCGGCAAAGATAGGGACTTAGACAGCGACCTAATCGAAGCAGTAGATGAAATCCATGGTGAAGAGTAGATCAAATCAGTCCGATGGTTCGACCCGCTTTCTCAAAGACTCGGAGAACCTCGTCGAGATCATCTCGAGTTAGGCCCGCTGACATCTGAGTACGAACACGCGCCTTATCTCTGGCAACCATAGGGAATACTATCGCACCAACTATCACGCCAGCATCACGCATTGCTGCAGACAATGATTTTGCAGTAGTGGACTCGCCACACATTACTGGAATAATTGGAGTTGTGGAAACGCCAGTATCGAAACCAAGTGAATCCAGTTCCCCCCGGAAGTAATCGGTATTACCCCATAATCGCTCAACGTGTTCCGGTTCATCCATGATAACCTCCACTGCCGCCTTCTGAGCCGCTGCGACACCAGGTGGCTGGCTCCCTGATAGAAGCCAAGAACGGCTATGATTCAGAGCATGTTCACGCGTCTGAGCAGTGCCTGCGAGAATCCCGCCTTGGACCCCCATGGCTTTCGAATATGAACCGACCTCGAAATCCACACGTCCTTGAAGTCCGAAATGAGCAACTATGCCGCGACCATCACCGAGGACTCCTTCCCCATGACAATCATCAACGAACACCATTGCATCGTGCTCCTCAGCGACCGCAGTAATCTCATCCAGTGGAGCAATGTCACCATCCATGCTGAATACACCATCCGTGATAATGAGCTTGCGATCAACCCCCTTATTTTCACTAAGGATACGTTCGAGGGCTCCAACATCGTTGTGTGGATAAACTGCGCGTTGTGCCTTCGTCAAACGAACTCCATCGATGATGGACCCATGATTCAATTCATCAGAAATAATGAGGTCGTCCTTTCCCTTGACAAGTGTTGGAATCAAGCCTACGTTAGCAGTATAGCCTGCGGAATAAATCAAAGCGGCTTCAACACCTTTGAAGTCCGCTGCAACTCGCTCAGCCTCCAAATGGATATCCATGGTACCTGCGATAGCCCTCACTGATCCGCTGCCAGCCCCATACTTACGTGTAGCTTCGATGGATGCCTCGACAACCTTAGGATGTGTGCTAAGATTCAGGTAATTGTTGGCAGAGAGCATGATTGACTCCTTTCCGTCGATTGTAACACGAGGAGCGTTAGAGGACTCAAGGATTGGTGGATCCCAGTTGAGACCGCTAGCAACCAGTTCCTCGTACCGCTCTCGCATCCAATCAAGGTCCTTCGCCATAACGAGGGCAGGCATAGGATTGACATGATGGTTCCGACTACGGAGTATTGATGCAGAATAGCGGCAGGTGAGGCTCATGCCACCGCATCCAGAGGCCATCATCCTTGGAATCGCACAAGATGGCGGAGTGCCGCAACCGGCCTGCTCTTGCAACACTTGCACACACTATGTGGAGAATGGAAGTCGACTCTCCCCCACCTCTATCGCCGTCAGAGACGGAGATGACTTACATCTCTTCGATGTTACACGAGATCTCGCAAGGCAACTCCTCTTCATTCCAGAAGAATCACGACAAGTCACAGATGTGTGGCTGACTCATGGCCATCTTGGACACATCGACGGCTTAGGGCTGTTCGGAAAAGAAGCCATGGGAGCATCGGAAATTCGACTGCATGTATCCAAATCCATGCTTAAATTGATTCGAAACACACCACGATGGAATTCAATGCTGGAACAGGGCGTATTCCTGCCGATTCCATTCGTTTCAAATGAAACTTCGAAGTGTTCATCCGCCCTCTCAATCAAGCCTATTTCCGTCCCCCATCGTGATGAATTGACCGATACACATGCATTTCTCATCCAAGGGTCAAAGCGAACTTTACTCCATCTTCCCGACCATGACCGATGGGATACTACACTTACTCATGTTGGCATGAAATCTATACGCGATTGGTTCGAACAAATCCAAGCAGATGTTGTTCTCCTTGATGGCACATTTTGGAGCGATGGAGAGATCTCTCGACAGACGAATGTCCCCCATCCACCGATATCTGAGACCATATCCCTCCTTGGCCCTCGAGAACCCCCCGATATCGACATCCGTTTCATCCACTTCAACCACACAAACCCTGTAATCTCAGGAGGCGATGAGTCAATTGATTTAGACCTCAAAGGGTGGGCATTAGCCAGTGAAGGAGAGGTTATCGAACTCTTCATGGATGCAACGGAATGAACAAATGTAGGAGGATTGCCGCAGGGGTATGGAACTCCATGGCGAGGTCAGCTCTGGCCTAGGGCGTGCCCACGTATTCATGGCTCAGAACCACTATCAGGATCAGTTCAGAGGCATTCTAGGAGGAACTGCTTGGCCAGGCACTCTCAACATCAAGGTGTCGGACGAGGACCTCACTCAATATCTCGCACTACGCCAGAAAGCGGGCATCGATACACTTGACGCCACGGATGAACGGCGCAATAAGGCTCAAGAAATTGATACTTCGAATATCGAAGCATTACGCATCCGCGGATTCCTTCGTGAAGGCCGTTCATTCGGTGGCGCGACGGCATTCAAGGCGCAGATTAGAACGGAAGATATGGATCATATTGAATGTGCAATCCTCATTCCGGACCTAACACGGCATGTCGAGGTCATCGAGGTTATCGCAGAGGTATTCCTACGAGAGACCCTTGACCTCACGGATGGAAACAGAGTATCACTCAATCTCGTCTGACTGGAATTCCATCCCTTGAATCCAACCTCTCTGAAGCATGAGTTTCATCTCCTTCCGTGCAATCTCTTGCCACCTCTCGTGGAGCCTCTGATCGGTCCCACCTGGAGGATTAGACCATTCGGAAATTGACTCCAAGGGCATCGTGTCGAGGTCAGGAAGGGCCGGATGTTGAATCGACCAGAGCATGAGCCAATCTGACGGACTTCGTCCGAAATCTATGCTGTCCGATGGACGATGAAGAGCTCGAATCACATCAGATAAATCGAGATTTTCGGTTGCCAGACCGTGTAGCGTAGAAGCAATCCTACGCACTTGATTCCAAAGGAAACTCTCGGCCTCGATTCGAAAGCCAACCACACGACCGTTGACATCCACCCAGGGAGTGCAACGATGTACGGTACGAACCGTTGTTCGACCCTCCTCCACCCTACAGAAGTTCGTGAAATCATGACCGCCCTCGAATACACGACACCAGCGAGCGAGACGTTCGGGAGACATATCTACAGGCCAGTTCGGAAGTGCTTGCAAACGGTAGAGATAGACACGGCGACGGGCGAGGCGAACGGTGACATCATCGGATACTGCGTAGGCTGACCAGACGATGATATCGTCCTCCAATCTATCGTTAAGTGCCCTCAATAAGCTATCTGGACCTATGCTATCCCAACGAGATAGAGGGAGGTCGAAAGAGGCGAGATTCATACGTACATGGACGCCTGCATCCGTCCTTGAAGACAGCCAAATATGATCATCTACGCCTAGCCACTTCAACTTCCGAAGAGTACTTTCAACATCGCCCTGCGATGTACGAACTTTGGGTTGAAGTTGTGAACCGTGAAATGCATCTCCAAGATAGCCAATACACATTACCACGCGTTGCGTTGACTCTTCCTCTTCAGAATCCCCCAGAGGCATCTCCACCGAATCATCGGTGGACTTAGGCATACAAGCGACCTCACTCGTCGCTAGTCATGTACTCCATAGCCTCTTCAGCGGAACTGAAACCGAGACCGAGGAGAGAGAACTCTATTGCGGTCCGAACATACTTACGAGCGAAGTCGTGGCTGCGATCGAAGTTTGTCTTGACATCGATTGAATCTATCAGTAATCGTGCCGCCTCATAGAGATGGAATGAGACATCATTCTCCTCGCTTGCCTGACCGAGTTCGTGAAGTCGTTGGAACTCACGAATTGCCATTGGGACACGGTCGAATTCAATGAGTGCATTAGCGAATGCTGCGAGATACTCTGGATTCTCTGGTTCCATCTTTGTTGCCTTTTTCAAGAAAGATTGTATCTGACCCTCGTTGAATCGATCATTGCCCGAATCGTCGATGTTACCGTTTTCCTGAATCTCAAACATAGCGGCCTCAGCCCAGCCGTGAAAACCAACCGGACTGTCTGAATGATTATCCATTACAGTTTGAAAGATATCCATCGCACCGAGGAAATCTCCTCCGGTAATGCATTGTGCTGCCTTGGTAAGAAGTTCGTCGTCAACCATTGGGGGGTCCACCAGTTGCTGTGTCGAGGTGATGGTTCTTCAACGGTGCGGGTCGAACTATACCATATAGAGAGGCGAAATCATTCCGGAATAGACTCAGTAGACGATGCTATTTCAGGAGTAGAGTCTGCTGGGGCACCATCTACTGGTGCACCCGGACGAGTGCGGAGTTCATTGACTAGGGCGTAGACGTCCATCGGACGGCGGATACCATAGAAGCAGTCCTCTGGATTGAGGTCGACTGTCTTCCTAGTTCGTTGCAACCTCATCATGAAGATGAAGAAACGGAATAAACGAACTACGAGGTTGCTTGTTTCCTTTGTAGCGGCATCGGTAACATCGGTAACTGCACCTGCACCGACTGACATCGAATCCTCCTTCAGACCAAGGCCAGATGCCGTGATAACGTGGAGGCTGCCGTAGCCAAGAATGCGCCCGATAAGGCTACGCTCGACCTTCAGGTTCTCGATCTTAGAGAGGCTGATGGCGTGACTATTAGAATCAATGAACTTCAAGAATTCCTTCTTCAGGTAGACCTGCTTATCCGTGATAACGTAAGTGAATGCACGCTGATACATCACCGTGAGAACGAACATTACACCAGCATATCCGCCACCAAAAATCAGGTAGAAGCTGTCCTTCCACTCTGGAAGGAAACCGCTATCTTGGAGACCAATGAACCCGGAGATGAAACTGTCTGTAAGAACGGTCTCAATGAAAAATACACCAGGTGTGATTGAAATCACAAGCAAGGACACCGTGTAGAGCCCCCCTGATGTCGAGAAATTGACGAAGCGATTGATCCAAGTGAGAATCATCATCATGACAAAGAAGCCAGCGATGCCAGTCGAAACAAGCAATTCTAAGAGATTCAAGAGGAAGTTCAGACCGCCTTCGCCCTCTGGTGCTTCGTAGCCAATCCCGAATAGGAGGTGGACTACCAGTACAAACACAATCAGAAGGTAGCGAGGGAACATAGAGAGGACGATTGGACCCGAACGGTAGTATGGATCCTCATAAGGAGACATTTCGGGAACTGCGTCTCTTGCTGCTTCAACATCTAACTTCTCACGAAATGTGTCCATCTGTCCACCCATCAAATCAACCTCAACTACAGTTTAGACGGGTTCGTATATAATTACATTCAACAATCTGCGTCAATGTAACAATCCCCACGAATGTTCAGCATTCCCACGAATCCACCCATATGTCTCCGCAGTACGGACCTCGACTTCATCACAAATTGCGATCTCCTCTACCACGAGCGGGTACTCATTGTAAGTGAAATGAGAGGTCAGACCTGCCCTTGTGGGTTGATCAAAGGTCCAATGGGCTCGGCTCGAAGCACGGAGAATTGTACTAATCTGAGTTCGGCCATTCCAAACCCTAACCTTGAATCCGGGCAATGGTGAACCCTGATCATCTACAGGCCCATCTTCACCCGGATGAAGAACTTCCACCTCACAACGTTCGAATCGCTCGGTACGCTGTCGCCTTGCATCGTGAAATAAGCCCGCAGTCCGAATAGGTACACGATGGCGATCACGACGACGCCATGCAGTAGAATCATTCGAGGTCATCGAAAGTGAAAGATGTGGAAAAAACCAGTCGAAATACGAACCGTCATCGAAATGTAGGAAACCCCAGAACCAAGGCACTGAAGGAGCCTGGACAATCACCTTCTGAAAGTAGGCTGTCCCCTCGACCTCTTCGTCACCAATACAGCCCTTCGCTTTCGTACCGTGGATACGAAGAATGTCGTAACCCATCGTACCTGTGAAAACATTGTTCGAACGAGTGACGCCTGAAATCGCGGGATTCCAAGGAGTCATTTCAAGATCGAAAGAAGCAGGAGCTCCTGCCGCAACATGCTCCTCATCCGAGCGGAGTTTGAGCCAGAATGAGGAAGCATCAGGCTGGAGCCCCATAGACAGATCATCTTCTGTCAGTGGGACGACAGCGCCCCCAAGAGAGTCCGAAGGCCAAGAAGGGTGGCGATGGTCGATTGCCGCCATTCGGCATTTCCGTAATACCAGCGGCTCATACATGCGGTCGCCATCATACCACCAAGCACAAACCATCCCACCGAGAACATGCCCCCCATGCTCATCGGTATGGAATCGTTCACCACCCCATGGAATACCACTGACATCAATCGATGCTGTATCCTTGGTAGACCATAGCACCATCAATTGGCGGGAACGCTCGGGGTGGTCCTTGCAGGGGAGTACCACAAGCCACCACCACCATTGCCATGTGAGTCGATGCATGGTAGGCAGAAAATCGAGCCGCCAGAGAGTATCGAGGTCACCCTCAAAGCGCTCCATGGCACGACACGGAATAAACGGCTGATGAACGCTGGCCCTCAATCAATCTCTCTACGACCAAGGAAGGATTGCCCAAGACCGACCATCAAGAGCACGTATACTACAAGCACACCGGCTGCCACAAGTAGTGCCACAGCTGGTGATTCATTGATCGTTGGGGCGTTCCAGAACACCGAGAAGATGTCGGCTGAATCATAGTAGCCTTCACCGATGATGTCATAGTACTGCGAATCCGGCCAAGCGATCAATGCAGCAGCGTTCACCATCTCGATACCCCAATGTGATACTGAAAGCCAAGCGATTCGGCTCTGACCTCCACTAAGCAGAGAGAAGAAGGCCATGATGAACTCCCAGAGACCCATCACAATCGCGATATAGGCACCAAAACGCTTGGAGAGAACACCAAACATTGCGAATGTTGTTGAATAGGCAAGGAGGACAAGGGCGGATGCGATACCTACAATCAACCAGACCGTCAAATCTTGGAATCTGAACAGTGATTCAGATGGACCGAGGAAACCAGTGACGATGCCCACTGTCACTGCGAGACCGAGCATGTAGGGGCCAGCGAGGAGCATGAACCCAAGGATACGATAGAGAAAGAACTCAGCTCGATGAATCGGCTTGCCGATAAGATAGTACATCGTTCCTGAAGCCATCTCATCACGTACCAAACCAGTAGCGAGGAACATAGGAATGAATATCCCGAGGATGAACAAGAATGCTACTTTGCTTACAGCAAGAATGAATCCACGATGCGCGCTCTCTAATGTGAACTCCGATTCAGAGGGGTCCTCATCAACACCCCAATCTGCTTCAATCCGTATCAGGTTA
>DAYJ01000129.1 GCA_002506875.1 Euryarchaeota archaeon UBA40
CCAAGCAAATGCTCAACAGAATCGAGGGTTAGACTAACCTCATCAGGAATAGATTCTGGAATAAGATGAGGGGGCCATTCCGCCCTCGAACGAGCCTCGGAAGGCATCGCTACATGAACAAGGTCACAACCAGAACGAGCTGCTGCGTCCCCGGCGAGGATTGGAGCCCCGTGATATGGGCCACCACCCACGATTAGGAGGCGGCCTCGATCACCTTTCCTCGCATCCGGGTTAAGTGGAGGATAGCGCAAGGCATCCCCTGGGCCACAATCTAGGACTTCGTCGGGCCACGGTAAGGGTGCAACTCGAAGGTGTCCAATCGTGGGGATTATCGTACCTGTCGCATCACGCATCCCGATTTTTTCTGCATGGAAAGTTACGGTAGAAGTTGCAGAAAGTACTGCATCGGTGCCAAATCCAGTTGGAAGATCGCAAGCAATAACATTGACACTGGCAGAGTATGGTCGAGTCCATTCAAGAAGTTCAGAAACATCTCCACGTGGTACAGAACCAACCGCACCTGCACCAAGTAAAGAATCGATGATAGCACGTGGTTTCGATTCAAGCGGTATCATCGGCCAAACATCAATCGGAAGTGAGGCTTCTCGACATGCATTACGGAAAGATTCTGCTGACTCTCCCTTCTGAGTCACATGTGATGCAATAAGACGAACTGAATGCCCGGATTCGTGTAAGGATAACGCTGCAGCGAATCCATCGCCACCGTTGTTCCCTGGACCACAAAGAATCCAAATTTCACGATGCTCCGGAGCCTCTGAGGCTTCAACGATACGTACCGTCTCCGCAGCTAGGGCCTGCCCCGCAGCCTGCATCAAATCCTGGATGGAAACATCGAGATGACGAGCATTCGCATCGAATACTTCCACCTCATCCGGATGCATTGCCCAATTGGCCATGCTTCACCCAATCGGTTACAGAACATCACGGTTCGTGTTCTAAGCAAGTTCTGCGACAAGAACTCGGTCCTTACCGCTACCATCTCCGTCGAGATCTCCGCCCATCCAAATATCACCTACTTGGAGAATCATTTCATCCTCTCCACCAGGTAATGTGTCAATTGGAACTTCGGCACCCTCTGGCACATTTCGATAGAGTGGTCGACTGACTAGCCAACGATTGAGAAGAATGAACACCGCCGCTGTGAAACCCCAGAACAAGAGAACGATACTAATTCCCTTCGGATTTCCAGGATTCCACGGGTCATCTACATTGAAGATGACATCAATGAAGTAAGACCCCATCAATACAGTGAACATAATCGGGAATCCAAGATACATGATGTAATCCCACCACTTTCCAATCCACCAGTCGTTGTCGCCGGTATTGATGAAATCGTCACGGAAAGAAGAAACCCCATTATCCAAGTAATCTCGGAAATCGAAGCCTTCGATATCATTCTCATCCTGCCAAACCTTGTAGCGATTCCAACCATACTTCCAGATTGAAAACGCGATGAACAGACCACTGAACATCAGGCCGTAACCCCAGATGTGATCCTGAACCTCAAGGAATTGTGGGAAAGCCACACCTGTAGATTCGTCCATGAGAATCCAGAGGGCTGCACTAGGTATGCCAAAGAGGAAGAGAGCACCCCCGGTGAAACCAACTGCTTGACTACGCTCAACACCGTGGTCAACGAAGTTTCTCACACATAGTTCGACCGTAGAGATCATCGATGTTAGCGCAGCAAATGAAAGGGCGAGGAAGAACATCGTCACCATGGCAAGCTGGACAATTGGTCCACCAGGTGCTTGAGCGAAAACCTCGGGGAGCACTAAGAAAGTGATTGCACTAGAACCACCGCTAACAGCAGATAGAGGATCCTGAACAACTGAGAAAATCGCCATCATGACAGTAAGTCCAGCGATGATACTGATGCTGTTGTTAGCAAGGCACATTGTCGCTGCATTGAGAGTTGTGTCCTCGTCCTTACGCATGTATACAGCATATGTGATACACATGCCCATTCCCGCAGAACAGGACCATGCAGACTGAGATAATCCCGAAATCCAAGTCTCAGGCTGGAGGAGATATTCAGGTTGAATACTGAACATATAGACGAAACCATCGAGAGTACCGTCCTGTGCATCCATAAGGATCGAGAGGAACAATGCACTGAATAGCAAGATGAAGAGTGAAATCATCAGAATTACATTCACCTTCTCAATCGCCTTAGCACCACGCCAAATCGCTGCCATGGTTATGAGGACGGCAAGGAACTGGAACACGACAACTTGGCTAGGAGATTGCAAGAATTCATTCCAAACGAGCGTGGTATCTACGCCCTGTGAAAGCCCGCCGCTGGCAGCCGCTGAGAAATACTTCAGACACCAGCCTGTTACGACTGCATAGTAGAATCCAATTGCTGTAGATATCCAAGCCGTCCACAAACCCATCCAAGCAAATCGTTTCCCTGCAAAAATTCGGAATGCCCCCACAGTTCCGGTACGTGCACGCTTTCCAATCGCAAACTCAGCGATGACCAAAGGTACAGACCAAACGAAGAGGAAAATAAGCCACGGAACAAGGAATGACCCTCCGCCATTGGCACCCACCATTCGAGGAAATCTCCAGATGTTGCCCGTTCCAATCGCTGCACCAATCGTAGCGAAGATAAGGCCCATACGGCCACCGAAGGTGTCTCCTGACATACTCACGCCCCCTTCAGTCGATCGATGAGTTCGGCCTTCCGTCCAGATGTCGGCATGCCTCGTTCACTCAATATTACCTTGAGTTCGGCTACTGTCATCCTACCGTAGTCCTGAGCTGAATCTACACCCACAGTTTGGATAGATGATTCTACAATATCGGTCTGATCAGAATGATCATCATCACCTCGATCACGGAACATTTCCCTCAAAGTAAATCCAAGGCCACCCCACACAACTGATGCGACCAGAATGAACATCATGACGGCGAGAAGGGTACTACCAAATCCGGCACGGTATGGCAATGAAAGAACGTAGTAATCACCTGGTTGCTCACCAACAGTTGGGTAGTTGATTGGGAAGGCTCCATTCGTTGTTCCAAGCATTGCGCGATAGTGGATTTCTCCAACACTGGTTTCGGGAATCGGGATGTTTGCTATCGCCATTGTTCCGTTAGTGCCGTCGAGTAACTCGCAACGAATCGTTGTCTGGTCAAAACCAGTCATATCCCATGGCTGTATCTCTTTCCATTCAGTTGGACCGTAATCGTTCTGCATCCGGGTTGGAGTGACTTGACGATACATCATGTGGCTTCGGTTAACATCATTAGACAATGGGAAATTAGGGTGGAGGCATAATTCCACTGGAATATCGCCTTCATCAGGAATTGTGATGTTGGCTGGACTCTGCATCCATTGGATTTCATCCATACCTAATCCGAATACAGCACGGAATGCAGGATCGTCGGCTACTTCTACCATGTAGAACGTTGGACCCATATTTAGCGCCGCAATATGGTCTATATCATCAGGGTGCTCGTGGAAATTATTCCCAATCTCCATGGTGAAACAGTACGAATTATGCACGCCGTAATGCCAGTCACAGAAATCTCCGGTCGTAGGATAGAGATCCGATGATTGGATGTTCTCATAGTTCGTCATCTCTGCCATCTGATCTCCGTGGTATACTAGGAAATCATGATCTGGAGTTTGACAATCAGTACAATGACCCCATGGATAGAGGACAAGATTGCTGAATGAATGCCAATTGAAAACCACCTTGAACTCAGATGCTCCGTCCCCATTATCGTCATTCATTTCAGTTAGATCCTGTATCATCTTGGTCTCAGGCTCAGTGTTTCCACCTAACCAATCCTCATCGATTAGACCGTCACCATCGTTATCATCTCCATCAACTGCATCTTCATTGAGAAGGAAATCCCCATCGTCATCATTGGTATCAACTGGACCATTGTAGACGTCGTTGTTGGTTGTACCTGCGATACAATCTCCTGGAATCAGAGGACCTGTTGCCCCGAGTGGTGCGCCCCATTCGTACTGATAGTTACGGTTCAAATCAACACCATCGCAAGCGTCATCCACTTCTTCATTGAGATTTGGAATTGGACCTGCATCTGTCAACGTGTTATCGCGGAGATTCTTTCTCCATCCACTCTTGGCACAATTCTCCCAAGCGGTCTCTCCACAGTATACCTCTCGGTCATACCGATTACCATCAACATTGAGCATCGGAATAAGATAAATTTCTCTTGTGTTTACGAGATCCGTGAGGTACTGTTCCGAGAAATCCTCATCGACACCATGATCACCAGGGCCACAGAGAACACCATCTCCATTACTATCCTGGTGAGAAGAGTTGAGAGACAAACAATCTCCATCGTCATCGAGGATACCATCGCCGTCAGCATCACCCCATGGATCCTCATCAACGAGTCCATCACCGTCGTTATCCACACCAGCCTTACCATAGTAATGAGCAACCATCTCAAGGAACATCATGGGCACCTCATAGGACATCCACTCACGAGCATGATGATTCCCAACTAACAAGACATCCGGGCGATCAGGATAGTTTCCACAATCCCCCACAAAGTCGTTGCAATCTCCGCCCTGAGGGTTCACAGTAATCTTCACCCATGGGCTCTTGTGATTGTAGTACCAACCTTCGTATGTGTTCGCAGTAGTTGTCTGGCCCCGGGCATTCACTCCACCATTCAAGCCTTCATGGAATGTCATGATATTGCGGTTATTCTCCGCTAGGTGTTGCATCCGATCTTTCATTGTAAAGTAAGTGTGATACTCCTTGAACTGGGCTGCATCATCACCTCCCCACGGATACACATCATCGATGTAATCCTTCGACCAAATGTCGAGTGGTTCATTGATTTCTTCAGGTTCATCTTGAGCTTCAACATTGCCAAATGCGCCTGCATATGGCATGAGAAGAAACATGAGGAGGACGAGGTGGACTGAAACGCGACGCACGACCGACATGGAGACTCATCTCCGCACAGACGACTGCACCACTTCAAGCCGACGCACGCATGGTCCTGTAACTCTCTAAGCCGAAAGCGATTCAAAGTATCATGGTCAGAAGAATGGCATGGACCCCCTCGTGCAGGCGATTCCAGGTTGGGAAAATGACTTCGGAATGGGCTTCAATCAGGGCACATTCGTGATACTCGGGACAACCTTGTTGATTTGTGTAATGATGCGCCTCTGGCTCAAAGTGATGATCTCAAAATCCTTCATGCGATTTGGTATCGAGCAGAAGATTGCTGTCCAAGCTATTCGAGATTCCTCGGGAACCCTCGGTACGGCTGCAGCAAGCGGATTCCTTGCACTTACTCTACGAGGAATGGTGGACTCTTCATCCATAGATGGGACCTCGGTCATGTTACCTGAACTGATAGAAACCATCTTGCTTCCATTTACGGAACTCGTATTCTATGCTGCCATTGTCATCTGGGCGTTCAGATTGGTACCTGCTGTCTACGCAATAGTCGACCGTTTAGACGGGGACGGAGACATGGAGGGGACGACAAAGACGTTGATTTCAGCCCTTGAAAGTGTGATGCGCTTCGTTATCATCGCCTTCGGAGCGGTACTTATCGCTGGTGCACTCGGGTTCGATCTCTCAGCCATCCTGGCAGGACTAGGCATCAGTGGAATTGCCCTCGCACTAGCTGCAAAGGATTCCATCTCAAACATGTTCGGTGCAATCACTGTTCTTCTAGACCGGCCCTTCAAAGTTGGAGATTGGGTCGTAATCGGTAGCAGTGAAGGTGAAGTCATAGAAATCAACCTCCGAACCACTATGATTCGCACCTCAATCGATTCGGTCGTTACCTTTCCAAATGCATCGCTTGTCAACACGGCGATTGAAAACTACGGTCTGCGACGATGGCGTCGCTACCAACCCATCCTTCATCTCGATCTCGAAAGCGATCCTGATTCCGTGGAGGCCTTCTGCAGCCAAGTCCTTGAGAACATTCAGACAAACGAGAAGACCACCAAAAAGGATGCTTCATTCGTCCGCGTACGGTCCCTTGGACCACAAGCGATTGACATCGCATGCAACCTCTACTGGGACACCTCATCCTCAACAGAAGAGCAGGAACTCAAGCAGATTTTCTTGCTTAACGTGATGCGTATGGCACAAGCATTGGGTCTTCACTTCTTTGAACCGAGAGTTCGGAGACAAGTCGAAGGGTGATCTGATGAATCTCATGGTTCTCCTTCGCCACGGACAATCCGTATGGAACGCTGAGAATCGGTTCACAGGTTGGGTCGATGTCGACCTCTCGCCAAAGGGAATTACCGAAGCCGAAGCAGCAGGAGATGCTCTGGCCGACATATGCTTCGATGTCGTTCACACCAGCGCTCTGATTCGAGCTCAGCGCACAGCCGCGATTGTTATGGAGAAAAACCGAGCATCCAATGACCCACCTATCCATCGAGATGAACGACTCAATGAGAGACACTACGGCGCCCTCCAGGGTCTGAACAAAGACGAGACAAGGGAGAAGCATGGAGCAAATCAAGTCCACATCTGGCGACGTTCTTTCGATGTCCCTCCGCCGGAAGGTGAGAGCTTGGAGATGTGTGCTGATCGCACTCTCCCATACCTGCATGAGGTCATCGTTCCCGATCTTGAAGAGGGATCCACCATACTAGTTGCAGCTCATGGTAATTCACTTCGAAGCATTGTAATGGCTATCGAAAATCTGACACCTGAAGAAATCCTATCTGTAGAAATACCAACAGGTTCGCCAATACTGTACAAATTCAAAGACGGACGATTCTCAAAAGTGATTGATTCATGAGGAGTAAACAATGAGCATGCGTCCAATGCTTCTGAGTTTGCTGCTCATTTGCAGTACTTGTGTCGGTTGTCTTTCGGATAATTCTAATCCAGAAGGCGTCACTCTGATTGTTCACTTTGAAGAAACCAATGGAACCATTGTTGAATCCTACGTGGATGGTAATCTCGACTCTACGACCGGTGCCACAATTCGCTTTGATTTCTCAAATACTGTATCTGAAAACCAATTAGTGGCGTTCGGTGTAGATCTCTCAAACGATGAGACGGATTTAGTAATCCATCCCAATGAGGGTTCGATAATCAATGTAGAATTTACAGAACATGGAATCCATGACTTGGTAGCCTATGCTGAGGATGAAAGAGGATATCGAGTCCATCTTCCGATTGTAATTCGGATGGATCTACGTATGGATTGGACGGATACTGATACCTACAATCCAAGTCCGCTAATAATCGACCCAATTCCTTTGAACGAAGGGACTTCAGCCGCTTCGATCTTCATCGACTCCACGGTAGAAAATCCAAACTTGATTGAGAATATCGGTGGTGGACGGGACGTGGAAATTACCTGGAGATTGGTAGATCAACAGGAGGATGCATGCCAGAACCGTGACGAGGTGGTTAGTGAAGGTGAGACTGTTCGATGGCAAACGATTCACTTCAATACATTTGAAATTCACGAACTTCGAGTCGATTACAACGAAGGACAGGACCTCATTGATGTCCATCAGACGGTGATAATTCAGTATCCGCAACTGGAATCGGTTCCAAATCCAGAATACTGACTATTCGTCCTATCGAAGGCAATCATTCGATTGATGGTGATTCTGAATTTCGCCACTTTTTGATTTGACGAAATAGAATTCGAGAGAAGACCATTGATGCAAGAAGAAACAGCACAGAAACCCACCAAGGATTCTCGGTCTCGGTTGCAAGAAACCATGTAACGAGAAGAATTCCTGCTCCATAGAACGCTCGAAATATAGAATACAAAATGAAGCCTTGAACCAATGGATTGGAACGGAGGCGCTCCCAAAATCCCGGTTCCATAATGTTGCGGATTTGGTATGCTGGCAAAGTCATACCGCACCCACGGGATTGATGATGGGGGGCCTGCCGTGTAGATTCGATGGACATCGTCCTCATTCTCTCCTTCCTCTTCTTCATGGCCATCTTCGCCGGTGTCGGGATGGCATCTATACTGGTCAAGGAGGACACTACTGACGACTATCTGGTAGCTGGAAGAGGGATGCATCCAGCACTGGCTGCACTCTCCGCAGTGAGTACATGGAACTCCGGTTACATGTTCATCGGATTCATCGGATTCACCTACATGATGGGTTACTCTGTTATTTGGCTCGGAGCAATATCGACTGTAGGACAGCTCGTTGCATGGATCTGGTTGTACAAATTTATCCAAGAAGAAGGCGAAGAAAGAGGGGTGCGGTCTCTCTCTTCCCTCGTTGCTGAAAAGGCTGGTGCACCCGAAGCAAAGTTGGCGGCTGTACTCTCGGTCTTCTTCCTCTGTATCTACGCCGCAGCTCAACTTACCTCAGGTGGTAAGGCGCTACTGGTAATGATGGGTTGGTCAGAAGTGGTAGGGATTCTAATCGGATTCGTACTAGTAGTGGCCTACTGCTATGCCGGTGGAATTCGCGCATCAATCTGGACGGACGCTGCACAATCTTGTGTAATGATAGTAGGATCCGTAATTCTCTGTTGGGTCGCACTGGGAGAGGTTGGAGGATTCAGTGGTATGCACGAAGGTTTGGAATCTCAGAATCCAGCACTGACAAACTTCCTACCACCTGACCTTAGATTTGGTTTCTCGATGTGGATGGTCGCTTTCTTACTAGGTGGACTTGGAGTAGCGGGACAACCACAAGTCGTGTCTAGAGTGATGACTTTGGGTTCCGACAACGATCGGAAACAAGCGATGGTTTGGTTTTTCGTCTGGCAAACTCCATTCATCCTGCTGATGGTCATCGCTGGATTTGCAAGCCGTGTCCTATTTACCGAAGCTGGTTTCGATGCAGAGTTGGGTCTTCCAACATTAGCGATGGAAACCATGCCTGCGTTCGGAATCGGAATGATTCTTGCATCGATTTTTGCTGCGACCATGTCGACCGCTGACAGTCAGGTACTAGCTTGTACTGCAGCCATCACAGACGATATCAAACCTGAATGGAGAGATGATCACAAGACAACTAAACTCGTGACAATAGTTGTAGCAGCAAGCGCCACACTAATCTCGATTGCAGGCTTGTATATCCCAGGTGGCGACTCCGTATTTGCTCTCGTCGTACTAGCTGTATACGGGCTCGGTGGAATTTTCGTCCCACTGCTAATTATCCGCTGGATGGGCTACAAACCCGACACTTTCCATTCTCTTGTGATGATGGGATGTGCCTTCAGTAGCGTGATCTTATGGTCTATTTTGGGACTCGGAGGAGGAGATGGAATCTTCCCTTCGTTGCCAGGTATGGGGTCCGCGTTAATCGCTCACTTCGTAATGAATCAAATCAGAAGCCCGGATATCTCGCCTCTTGGCCGTTACTCGTTACCTGATGGGCGGACCTGGGGTGTCGTCGCAATGGTAATTCTCGTGCCCTTTGCTGCGGCAGAGACGGTCTATTTCGTCAGTGGACCAGATTCCTCAGACTCAATGGGTGGCATCGCGGATTATACTGTTGAATCTAATCTAACCTTAGAGCAGCTTGGGGAAGGTACCGAATACATCAACGATGGTGAGGCTCTTGAAATCGATTTACACACAGATGCAATCTCATGGAGTGGGGAAAATCGGAATGTCGTTGCTGTTCTTGTAACTCTCACCTACAGTGAAGACGAAACAAGTGGAGGTCCCGGTTGTGCTGTACCAGGTGCCAGCGCTTCAGATCCTGATACTATTACTGGTACTATAACTCACGATAATGAGACAGGGACTGCCAGCGGCCAGAATCAAGGACAAGGGGAATCATCCCACGAAATTCTCGTAGAATGGTACAACTCCTCCCTGCTCAACGGAACGGTATCGGGACTCTCAGAGAGCGAAATCGTCTCTCAACTTGATGTAGGCGAGGCAGGACTTGGCGCCTACATGCTCAATCTCAATGTGGATGTTCAGGAAGGTGGAGGCTTTGGATGCAATCACAATGACGAAGGAGAAGAGGTCTCCTACACTGTTGAAATCCTAGTCCTAGATTATACAATCAACACTGTCAATAACTCAGAATAATCAGTAAGGCGGCGGAGCGAGATTACGGTATAATTGACGTAACGGTGGAACTGCGAGACCACACAACATCAGTGGGATTGCATCGCTCCACTCGAGTAACTCCGTCACCCCTGCATAAATTCCGAATCCAAGTAAGGCAGTGCAGGTCAAGGCACCTGCAGCAATAGTGCGGGCACGAAACATACCCGCCTGAATCCTATCGACGTGATTTAGGAACCAATGAGTTCGTGAATCTATTTCATCGTCAAATGCATGCGCATAAAGCACCTCTTTGAGGACCTGTTCATACTCCCAAATTGGGACTCCACCCTTGTGTGAATCCAAGGCGTCATCCGATACCCACCTAGGTGGAGCTGTGGACCTCCAACCGTCAAGGAAACAACGTCTAAGTTCGATACGCATTCCAGATGTTCCGCCTTCAATCCGTTCAATCGAACGGTATCCTGCAGCCAAATCCTGTAACGCTGGCGCACGATGCTCAAGCGGTATCAATGCCCCATATACGCCATCCCCTGGAAACAGAATATGCACGTCTTCTAGATTCGGTTTAGAATGTATATCGTTGAGTACTACGATGTTTCGCAGGCTGAAATTACGATGCGTTAGAGTTCCAACAGTACGACGGCCATGAGGAGCACGCCATAGTGTGGATGACTTCGTTCGTTCCTCAAGGACCTTTAATCGCTCATTCCATCGCTTCGCAACTTTCGTAGGATCTGCCACTTCTACAGTGGATAAATGAAAGCGTCCAAGGGCACGTCCACATTCTTCAATCAGGATTCTCGCATCATCCAATTCCTCGGATTCAATAAGTGATTCAAGTACATCTGCCGCGGAAGGCCACGCGCCCAAATCCCGCCAAAAGAGGAGGACGTCTCGACCTCTCCATTGGAGGCCCCCTTGCGCGACATATGGATTACTGCCAATATGTTCAGACAACCTACGCCCATGACCATCATAATCGAAGGGGAAAATCTCAATCCGCCAAATTCCATCACGACCACAATCCATCTTCCCTATAGGACCAAGCGAACCTGAGGTCCAATCAAGTGACGTTGCAGACCGCAAACATGTCGCGTCACCCCAGAGATTTTCTGATTCAGACCAGATTTGCAACTCTTCTAGATTAGGAAGTCCTCCATTCGGCCAAAGCATCACGGTAGTTGTCCAAGGAAGAGGGACTTCAAACGAGGAGAATCCAACGGGTGCATGCTCAGCAGGGACTGGATTAGTTGATACTGCCCCTCGCGGGAACCAAGGTTCACCAGCGACATCCGGGAACTCCATAGCCCGAGGAGAACGTCTCAATCCTTGAGACGACCGGTCTGAATCTCTGTAGAGCGGAAGGATTGTTCAACACCTCCTTCACGCCGATACAATGACGCAGGACCCATTGCCTCTGGCTGTCGACCTAGATGGGACGGTTATCCTATCGGATATGACGAAGATTAGTGCTAGGCGAATTATACTCAGACGTCCATGGTACATCCTACTGATTCCACTCTTTGAGGTCACCAAGGGGCGACCTTACTGGAAGAAACGGGTTGCTAATTTCATTTCCATCGACCCTAAAACACTCGTCTACCACGAGGCATTCGTAAACTGGCTAAAGGAACAGAAAGCGACTGGACGGGAAATCATTCTCGCTACAGCGTCGCATATCGTGCAAGCACATCCAATCGCCGAATATGTCGGACTATTCGACGATGTAATGGGGTCTGAGGGGGCTATCAATCTCGGAGGTAAACACAAGGCAAAGGCATTGGTTGAACGCTACGGTGAAGGTGGATTTGCCTATTGCGGGAACTCAAAAGCCGACCTTGAGGTATGGCCAGATGCTGGAGAAATTATCGTTGTAAATCCAAGTCGTGGCGTCCTTTCAGGGCTCCACAGAGATCCAGACATTCTGTTTGAGTAAATCCACGTATCAGCGCGAGGAATGAAATCCCAAACGCGTCTCTCATGAAGGGGGGAGTACATGGGCTGGCTCGGTAGAATCATCGATAGAACTGCGAAGTTGCTGCTCTCCTTCAGCATCATACGGGGACCTGCGCGGTGGTTAGCGAACTCAAGATTCGCCTGGAGCTTCGTATCTCGAACCGATCGTGTTCGGGCAAACCGCCTTCGAGACCGTGTCAAAAGAGGGGAGATCCCCCAGCATGTTTCAATCATCATGGATGGTAACCGAAGATTCGCAGAAAAGGAAGGTATTGAATCCTCAACAGGCCACCGCTATGGCAAGCAAAAACTGGAGGAGGTGATGGACTGGGTCCTCGACCTTGATATCCCCTATCTCACTGTATATGCACTAAGTACGGAGAACGTAATCAGTCGAACTGGGGCAGAGCTTGAGGTCTTGTTCGATCTCTACGTCGAAGGGCTACGAGAACTTCTTGAAAACGAGAGAATTTACTCAAATCGTGTACAAGTCCGTATCGCAGGTCACAAGGAACTGTTACCCTCACGAGTTCTGGCAGCAATTGAAGCAGCAGAAAAGGGAACTGCAGATCACGACGGATGTGTGTTCACAATCTGTCTTGCTTACGGTTCACGCGAAGAGATTCTGAAGGCTGTTCGTAGCATCGCTGAAGATCACGCAGCTGGAGAAATTTCCCTAGAACAAATCGATCAAGCCTCAATCTCAGACCGACTTTACACCGCAGGGCTACCTGATCCGGATCTCATCATACGAACCTCTGGGGAGGAAAGAATCTCCAATTTCCTACTCTGGCAAGCAGCATATTCTGAACTCTATTTCACCGATGTATTCTGGCCATCATTCTCCAAAGCCGACTTCTATACTGCTATCGAATCCTATCAAAATCGACGGCGACGATTTGGAGGTTGATTCAATGACAGAACGCTGCGAAACATGTGGCAATGACACTTGGCCAAAACCCTCTCTAGCGGTGGATGCTATCGCGACTCGGAATGGTAAGAACGGAATGGAAGTCCTTCTAATTAGACGGGGCAATGACCCTTGGAAAGGTGCGTGGGCCTTTCCTGGTGGGTTCGTAGACGAAGGTGAAGACCCGAAGGATGCTGTTCTGAGGGAGCTTCTAGAAGAAACAGGAATTATCGGGGAGGCTCCTTGCCTCCACACGGTTCGAGGAACTCCAAATCGGGACCCACGTAAGCACATAGTTTCGATTTTCTATCGTGTTGATGTTGACCCAGAATCAACACCCATTGGTGGGGACGATGCCGCTTATGCAGATTGGGTGGAGGCAGATTTTGTCATCAACGAAGGCATGGCAGGCGATCATCTTGAGGTTCTACTCAGCCTTTGATCAAGCAACGGGACCGAGTTCTCTTTCGAAGAAGGCAAGGCTATCCGTCCTAATCTGAGAAGTACGACAATCTCTTTGCATCGCTTCAATCCAATCGTGAGTTGTTCTATCGAATCCATCTGACGATGTACTTCGCCAACGAAACAGCAAATCAGGACAGCGGCTTTCCAACTCATCGAGGAAACCTCGCTCAGCCTTGGAAATGAGGAACGTGGGCATGCCATGAATGACTGCTTCTGCTGCCGTAGTAGTGGAACCTGTGAGAACTCCGTCGAACATAGCAATCTGCATAGGCATATCCCACACACCATCTGTTGCTTCAATCGCAGATTCCTTTGTGTGAATGAAGTGGACTGGTAAGTTCCTAATCCAATATTGATAATCGATTACTTCGTCTCCATCATGAATCCCTCCGCCAATGATTCTTCGATGGAATACTATCGGAGCAGTGGATTTCTCACTTGTCATTCCTCCAATAGATTCACGCAATTGTCCCACTGCCTGATTCCTCATCGAAATCCCCTGTTCCGTATCGATATAGATATCAGGAAGAATTCCTGGATAACGCTTCACTCGATGATCATTAACAATCTGTGTAGCATCACTCTCACGCCATGATTCTGGAAGAAGAATATTCGTTGCTCCACGCAAAGCGATACGATGAGCAATATGATTTGATTCAGTATCGGAAATGTAGATCCGTTCCATGCGCTTCTCTTTCTTACCTGCAAGTATTTCCAGTGAAGCACCTTTGACAACTACACGATTTACCAAAGGGTGCTTACGTAGAAAGGAGCGAACCGCTTGAAGCCTTCTTCTCGCGAGAATTAGGCGTCTAAAACGTCCAATGCCCTCGCCTACTGGTCGATCTACCCACAAATGTGGACGGTGCGGAAGACGCCCCTCTCGAGCTCGAAACATTGTCTGTACCTCCGGCCGAGAAGATAAAACAAGGATATCGGCCTCGTGACCACCCCTGATGAAAGGCGCAAAGAACTGGAAATGCGCTGGGTGATCTATCACCCAACATGTTGGATTAGGACTACTCACGGCCCTCGGAAGGGTCAATCCCGAATCAAGCGAACGGAAACTAAGTGGAATTATTCCTCTTCATCCATGAATGTTGATTTTCTTCGTTTGAAGAAGATGAACGAAGCAACTGCGAGGACCAAAATAATCCCAACCTGAACTATAGGAACGATGTAACTGAACGTGACTTCAACCAATGGGGCAGAGCAATTTGGGACTCGGGATGCATCTGAATCCGGCTGGAATGCGAGAGGGCGTCCGTCCAAAGTATTCTCGCCGTTTGGAAGAGGTACTTCGAGATGAGTCAGTGCAGTAACTGCAACATCCACCACAACCGAACCATACATCTCACCAGCAACTGTATCTCCGCCACGTACCATCATGAACGTGGTTAGATCAACTTCTGAGGATGATGCACTATGACCCCTAAGTGTCGACCCGCCCCCTCCATGATCACTTGTAACGATAACAAGCCAATCTTCTCCTCGAGAAATTCGTTCATCAAGAATATCAAGCAATTCTGCAAAGCGATCATCGGCGAGTTTTACTGCATCAACATATTCCGAAACATCTGGAGAGAATCCGTGGACATGGCCTGCATAATCGGGATCATCATAGCCAACGAAAAGGAGGTCAAGATCAAGGTCTTCTCTGAGAATTTCTACTGCTCTATCATGAACATCAGCATCCTCCCCATACCGCTCTTGGATATCTGCAATTTCAGGTCCGATTATCAATTCAGAAATTGGAGCCCAGTATACGAGGCTCGCGGTTTTCAATGAGGAATTATGACGCTCAACCCGATCGATTAAATCGAGATGTTGATCCAATTTATGGTTATCAAAACTGTTACCCATAACACCATGACGATCGCACCATACTCCAGTCAGCATACTCGACCATGATGGTCCGGAAATCGAAATTGGACCTACCTTGGAATCGTAAGTCCACGCACCTTCAGATACCATGCGAGCAAAACCACTGTCTTCTCTTGAAGCCGAAATCTGAGCTACGTCAGATCTCACCCCATCGATTCCAATGACCATGACCCTTGGTGCTGCGGCATTTTCAATTGTCTGAAGCAATTCATCAAGTGGGTCGTAAGAAGAATCCTGTGAAAACTCCTCGATGGGAGAAGCTACTGACGTAGGTGAGCCAGAAAGCAGGATTAGTCCGACCACAAAAGTAGCCCATAGTGACCTCATTGACCTTGGGTCAAAGACCATGAAATATGTATTTTGATATTCATTGACTGGAGAATGAATGGAAGGAGCGTTGATGAGCCACCAAGATATGTGATGCATCATGGTGAAAGAACGAATCGATACAGGTGGCAAAATCTTCGGACCATACAGCCCCGGTGTGAAGGCGAATGGGGTCATCTGGTTGGCTGGACAGATTGCTCCAGAAGCGGGTGGAATTCGTGAACAGACGCAAGCAAGCCTCGACAAGATCGATGCTCTGCTGGCTGCTGCAGGTGTCACCAAGCACGAGATAACCTTCGCTCAAGTTCTGCTAGATGACATCAACGACTTTGCTGACATGAACGAGATATACGGATCTTGGATCGATGGTGTAGAAGTTCCTCCAGCACGAGCTGCCTTCGAGGCTGGCGCTCTGCCGGGTGGAGCTGCCGTTGAAATTGTCATTCAGGCGTATGATGACAAGTGCTGTGCGTAATTATGCCAGGTTCACCCTACATCGATGAGGTAGAAGGAATCCTTGACTGGCGACATGTCCTATCTACCATCTGCATTGTTACTCTTTCATTGACAATATTCGGCTGGTACTTGGGTGAAGGAATTGGAGCAATCGGTGGAGGAGTGGTTTCATTGACCATTCTCTGGTTCCTCGGGTGGCTCATTAGAGGGAAACCACTACGACCATCACCCGACCACCACGATGTATGACATGGGCGGTGCACTGCTTCAAAGCCTACGATATTCGGGGCATAGCACACTCGGAACTTGATACGTCCTTTGCGGAAAGATTGGGGCACGCATTAGCGACGTTTCTCGATTGTTCGGCTCTCGCTGTTGGACGAGATATACGGGAATCTTCTCCTGATTTACATGCTGCTTTCGTAAAAGGCCTGACATCGATTGGTGTTGATGTACATGATCTTGGGATTTGCACTACTGGTGCACTATATCATGCAACTTCTAGCCTCAAAGTCGACGGTGGCGTGATGATTACTGCGAGTCACAACCCTCCAGAGTATAATGGATTCAAAATGTGTAGAGGAACAGCCGCGATGGCTGGAGCCGAGATTCAAGATTTACGGGCTGTATTCGAAAGTGGCAATTTCCGTAAATCCGATGCCTTTGGAAGTCACATAATTCTCGACGACTTCACCAATCAACATCTGGAAGCAGTTGTATCTGCAACAGGAGATATCTCACGTCCAGTCAATGTTGTCATCGATTCAGCAAATGCTGTACCTGGGCCATTCATGGTGGCTCTTGCTGAGATGCTTGGCTCGACTGGAGAATCAATCCACTGCCAATGGGACAATACCTTTCCCAACCACCCCCCCGATCCTACCCGTCCAAAAAACATGGTTGATCTCGCCGAAGCCGTCGTGACTAGTGGTGCAGAGTTCGGTGTTGGAGTAGATGGAGATGGAGATAGGATTGGTGTAGTCGACGAAATGGGACGGTTCATCCATCCAGATCGACTGCTTGCCGTCTTCGCTGAAGATATTCTGAGCAATATCTCAGAGGAAGCCCCTGAAGAGGCACGCACGGTAATCCACGATGTCAAGTGTAGCATGGCACTGGAACACACAATTCGTCACAACGGTGGTATTCCACACATGATGAGAACCGGGCATTCCTTCCTCAAACAGGCTCTGCGAGAAATGCCACAATGCCCCCTAGCAGGAGAGATGTCTGGTCATTTCTTCTTCCATGACCGGTGGAACGGGTTCGATGATTCACTCTATGGATTTGCTCGGCTCGTCGAACTAGTTTCTCGCCGTCTTCCAAATGGCGAACCTTTCTCATCCCTCTTCGATAATGTCCCGGACTTTCCATCCACTGGAGAAGCAAAGGTGCCACTAACTGGAGAGAGATTTGCAACGATGGCAGCAGTAAAGGAGGCTTTCACTGATTTAGAATCGAATCAAGCAGACGGTGTCCGTGTCCGCTACGACGGACACCTTGGGATTAAGGCGGGTTGGTTCCTGTGTAGGCCCTCAAACACAGAACCAATTCTGGTCATGCGTGCTGAAGCAGATAGTGAAGAAGGGCTTGTAGCAATCCGTGAAGATGTTACACATCGAATCGGGGACCTGATTGATTTGACAATCTTCCACTCCGCTTGAAGGGACCGATTCGCTTAACCGAAGGGGGTCAGTCCATGCGACGCCGCCACTGTAGCTTAGCTGGTAGAGCACCTGATTCGTAATCAGGAGGCCGGGAGTTCAAATCTCCCCAGTGGCTCCAATTTACATCATATCAAGTTCGTCAAGTCGAGGCTCAAACAGGGAGGCAGAGAGCTCTAGAGAAGAGATTCCAGGCATATAGTCGCCTGCAAGCATAGTCAGACAAGCCCCCCCACCTGTGCTATTATGATCTACCATGTGCCCCATCTTTCTCTGGGATACGAGCGCGCTAGTATGGCCACCACCAATGATAGTGAAAGCCTTAGATTCACAAATCATGTTCAATATCTCAATAGTACCAAAGGCAAACTGCTCCTTCTCAAAGTAAGATGCAGGACCATTCCATAAGATGCATCCTGCGTTACGAATCACCGAATGGAGGGATTGAAGGGTCGAAATACCAATGTCATAAATTGGATTTGAGACCGGTAATTCATCAAGAGAGATTGCGATTCGGCGATTGTCAATCTCAATGGCTAAATCTACCGGAAGAAGAAGATGGTCGTTGTACTCCTCGATACATCGTGTCGCATCTTGGAACGTTGAATCGAAATCATCGCCGAGAGTTTTCCGAATGAAGTCCTCATTGCCTTGACCAAGTCGATGTCCAGCAGCCCAAAGCATCAGGTTACCTACGACACCAACCGGTACAATCGTATCCGCAACACCTTGGTCGAGGAGATTGAGCGCGATTCTCAACGAATCATCACACTTTGCGCCACCGAGGATAGCAACATATGGCTTAGGTGGATCCTTGATTGCCTTCGATAGTGCATGAATCTCCGCCGACATCAGGTTGCCAGCAAAGCAAGGAAGAGCACGTGCAAAACCAGAGAGTGTGGGGGAATTTCGATGTGCTGCTGCAAATGCATCTGTGACATACGCATCTGCAACCGATGAAAGACGTTGGACTATCTCAGACTCATGAAGAACGTCAAAATCTGCCTTCTTCAGATCATTTTCCTCCGGCCATCCTCGCACATTGTCAAGGAGAATCATATCACCCTGATTCATCGAACGAATTTCATCCAACGCAACATCACCACAGACATCAGGGACGAAATGGATGTGACGACCAAGTAGACGACCTAAGAGGTCTGCATGGCTTGACATGTCGGTGAAGTCTGAGAGACCTGGTCGACTCTGGTGTGCGAGAAGCACTATCTTAGAATCTGCGAGTTGCTTAAGGGTCGGCAAGATGGCTCTCAACCGACTATCATCGAGGAATATTTTGGTCTCAGGATGGAGGGGGGAATTGATGTCCACGCGAACTAGGACGACCTTGCCGGTGAGCCGAGCCATATCGAGCGTTAGGACGCCCGCCATGAAACTCCGACAGATGTTCCCCATATGGGGTTTCGTTCAATCGATGTAGGTTCAAGGCGAACCGCTTTGGTGCTCAAGCCAAACCATCCAGACAATGTGGAACCCAGAGAACCTTGTCGGCCCAGACGGCGAAGACTGGCGTGTTCCCCCTTCAGAGTTGGAGTTGCGTCAACAACAACTTGTCAAACAAATGGTAGAGGAAGGATTTGATTCAATCTGGATAAACGACCCAGTCGACCTGTATTGGATTGTGGGAAATCGCCAGGCTGGAGGAGTTCATATTCGAAGTGACGGAGAAATTATCCAGTACGTTCGATCCTCTCTGAAACGGGCAATTCACGAATCAGGAGGTAACGATGCTCCACATCGAGTCGAAGCACATCCAAGAATGGCAGCTTTAGCAGACACTCTCGGTACCACGCCAGCACTACAACTTGGACGAATGCCGGCCAACAATGCCACATTCATGCAGGAAAAAATAGGCGATGGAGGAGATTGTACTCGACTCCTATGGAGTATGCGTGAAACCAAGACAGAGTGGGAAATTGACCGTATGCGAGAATGTGGTAGGATTCAGCTCAGGATGTTCGAAGCCATCGATGAGCTCGGCTCCGCCTTCGGAGAAGGTATCACTGAGATTGAGTTGGCTGCTGCTGCCGATGAAGTCAGCCGAGCCGAGGGATTCGGTGGCATGATTCGTATGCGAAAGTGGCCAATGGATTGTGATCGAGTTGTCATTGCAAGCGGTGTCTCGGGTGCGATTCCCTCATACTTTGACAGCGCAATCGGAGGATCCGGTTCTCATCCGATGGCAGCCCTCGGTGCCGGGCATCGCCGTATACAGAAAGGAGATCCTATACTCGTAGATATTGTACATGTGCACCGTGGATACATTACCGATATGACGCGAATGTTCAGCGTCGGTGAACCAGAAACAATCTGGAAGGAGCGACTTGAACAGATGGAAGAAATCGCTGCAAAGGTACGCAATGTACTCTCACAAGGTGATACCTGTGAGATGGCCTGGGAAGTAGGACTGGGAATGGCGAAGAACATGGGGTATGATGAACACCTAATGGGAATGCCTCCAGAGCAGGCTCGCTTCTTGGGTCACAGCATCGGGTTAGAGCTAGATGAGACACCTGTCGTCGCTGAGGGATTCGATACCCCACTAGAAATTAGAGGCACCATGGCAATTGAGCCGAAGGTGATCTACTCTGAAGGGGCAGTAGGGATAGAGGATTGTTGGGTACGTACCGAAGATCGTATGGAATGTCTGTCCAGCGGTGAAACTTTTCCATCATGGTCCATATGGTAACCTTTGAATCAGAATGGCGATACTTGAAGTGCCTCGATTCATGACTCTACGACATGGCGAAACCTTGGGCCCCATCACACATCGCCGAGGTCGCTAAAGGACTCGGCATTGACCTTCGGATTGGCGGCGATGTCAAGACCGCACTCGTCCCAATCCTTGAGACAGAACTCCGACGAATAACGAAAGAAATGGAAGATAAGACGCTAGAAGCAGATCCAGAAAGGAAAACGCTCGGTGATCCAAGTCGAACCCGTCTTGGCTTTAATCGAACCAAGGGGATGATGAGTGACAATCTACGTCGGGTTGATTCCGTCGCTGCTGCAGCCACAGTGTCTGCCAATGAGCGCCTAGAAGCACACCTACTTCGCCTGCTCCGAATAGCAGCACAAGTAGCGGCACGCGAACGCGTTGGGACAATCAAAGAACGGCATCTTGAGAAGGCGCTTGAACAAATGGGGATTGGTAACACAGATGCGCCCGTAGATGAAAGTCCCACTCCAATGGAGGCCGATCCAATCGCAGAAGCCATCCAACCGGGAACTGGAGAGGTCCTTTCTCCAACAATTCTCCGAGACATGAGTCGTAGATTTGGGGGGCTTCCTCTAGACAATGAGGCACTCGAGGAGTTGATTCTGGTCTACTATGATCATGCAGCAGAAATCCAACTCGATCTTCAAGAGAATCTGAACACTCCTGGCCGAGTAATCGATACCCTTGACCGCTTTCAGACACTCGCGATGCTGGGATGGATGCGACGTATGCTACGTCACGCAGGCGAACGAGCACGGGAACAGAACGCCCGAAAAATCAGTTTGGAGCATATTGTCCACATCGATCCATGGGAATAAACAGAGGCTGTGAGATATGTCGATGCGGCAGAAGCGACTGCAACGTCGGGTTCTCAATATCATCCGTGGATGGAACGATGC
>DAYJ01000010.1:0-121 GCA_002506875.1 Euryarchaeota archaeon UBA40
GCGCAGGGCGGATAATGCAGAAAACACCGTCAATCTTGATATCCAGAAGTACGGACCCGGGCCTGCCCAAGACCTCCTCGGAGGCGATGGGCGGGTGTGTGTGAATGATGCAAAAACTGCT
>DAYJ01000010.1:442-3939 GCA_002506875.1 Euryarchaeota archaeon UBA40
ACTGCTCGTTAGAGTGGAAACAGAGGAGTGGGTCTACGAAGCCTATGAGTTGAGCTGATTCGGTCCACCCTGCCACTTACGTGGGTAGGTTTCCGACGGCATCAACACCGTGTGGGGTCGTGCGACTTCTCCACTCTCAATTGATGGAATCTCAGATGTGCTACGCGAGGCGTTAGCCACAGCGACGACTTCCCCTTTCATACTCCATAGGACGATGTCATCACCTGTCTCAAAATCGCCATTGATTGCTTGAATCCCTGGACGAGTCAATACAGCACCATGGGCGACCGCTGCTACGGCTCCATCTTTCAGAACGAGGCCCGATCGCCCATCAAACAGTGCATCAATGGGTGAAACGATGCGAAGCATAGCAGAGGCATCGCCTCCCTTCTTCCACAGATGGACTGCATCAGTAAGTTCTGCCATCGAGATTATCATATCCTCTGTGAATCGACCTGAGCGTGTACGTCGAAGTTCAATCAACTGAATTGGAGCATCGATCATTAATCCAAGATCGCGTGCAAGTGTCCGGATGTAGGTTCCGGCTGCACAAGCAACACGAAGAACGGCAAGGCGTTCATCTGTGTCAAGAATTTCAAATGCCTTGATCCGACGGGTTCGCACTTGAATCTTGACAGCAGATTCCGTGGGTGGGACGTTGTAAATCTCGCCACGAAGTTTTGACACCTGCGCAGCCAAAGCTTCCATGTCAGCATCTCCGCCAACCTTGAGGACTCCAATGTATTCCTTATCATGGCCAAGGACCTGTGAGGTCAATCGACGTGCTCGACCGGTCATGAGTGTCAAAACACCTGTCGCAAACGGATCGAGAGTTCCGCCATGAGCGAGGTGGTCAACCCCAAGGATATCTCGTGCCCAAGCCGCTACTTGGTGAGAAGTTGGACCGGGGGGCTTGTCGATAAGTATGAGACCAGAATCCATACGCTCTTCGATAGAACGCTGCCAGATTGGTGCCCCACTTGCTTCGTCGGTAGTGGCCCCACTGTCAAGGACGCGGACGGTCAAGAGGCATCCCCCATTGCAGTAAGAACGACTTGAAGAACATCTGTCGCAGAGGGCTTCGTCCCATCGATTACAAGGTCATAAGGTTCCATGGATAAGATGTCGATGCCGTACAACTCGGTGTAACGCTGCCGGTCTGCTTCCTCGCGAAGAAGCGATTCCTCACGTCTCCTCACATCGTCGCCTTCACGCAGGGTAACACGATCCAGACGTTCATCCAAATCCACTTCAACCCAAATCCGTAAGCAATCGATGTTATTGCGATACGCCCACCATCCAGCAAGCCTTGATTCAACTATCTCTGGGCCACTCACGTCCTCCATCGCTTCAACAAGACGACTGTCCAACTCTCGATCAACTGCGGGATCAGATTTGCAAAGTTGAGAAAACTCCGCGACAGAAAGCCCTCGACTTGCCGCCTCTTCTCGAAATACATCGCCACCGTTCAATGCAGACCAACCTAGTGATCCACATATCCCTCGAACCAAAGTCGAGGTGCCGGAGCCCGGCAATCCACTGACAGTAATGCGGACCATGATGCCCTAGCCTCAGGATCGGAAGCTCTCCCAACAGACGTTGCAACGAAGACGGCCACCCTTCCCTCGAGCGATGTTAGATGAATTGCACACAGGACACTCCCCCTGTACAGCGGTCGGAGAGAGAATTGTGTTTGCTGACTTAGGAATCAACGATTCCTCCTTGTTCGACCTCTTTCTACGGCCCCCGCGTTGTGACTGACGGACCTTCATCGAAGATGCATTTTCCTTTGGATTATCCTTTAGCATTGCAAGAAGAGGTTCCGGGACCTTCTCTCCAGCAACCATGAGCGGATGAGTTCGGTATCGAATTAACCGGATATGACGATCAAGGACTCGTCCTAGTGGTGCGCTCAGACAGATGTAAACAAAGACCCAAGCAGGGAAAATCCACAACACACGAGCATTCATGTCCCACTGCGGTACCCATGGCAAACTCACATGATCAACGCGAAATGATTCAACATTCGTGTACATCCAACCAAATATCCCGAAGATGAAGACCATCGTGAACATCATCGGACGCATCATCGCAGTCTGCATTTTCATCTGCTCTGGCATCATCTTCTGTTGTATGCGAGTAATCTTCTCTAGGCGAGCATTGTTCCTCTCCAACCGTGCCTCATTCATGATAGAGCGAAGTTGCTTGTTGCGGTGACTGAAGTGTGCTTGCTTGACATTATCCATGAAGAATGAACGAATCAGAGTATTGATCACCATGATGGAACATCCAAGAATAAGGACAGTTGGGACGAATAGAGTATCATGGAATGGAATTGCAGGCTCTAGGACACTGCCAGCAACAACGGAAAGGGTCTCCCGAACAGATGGTATGAAGATGAAGAAGGACATCACAACAAGCATCAACAATGGAGTAAGCATACTCCCCATTGGGATCTCAGGGTCATCAGATGGCTGGGCCACACTACATTTTCATGGACGAAGTTGAATGAACCATTCGGTCTAAGGACATCATCGAAAGGCTTGATTCATCCGAGTTCACTGCAACCAGCATGGACGGACCAGATGAGACCCTTCGTGCTGCGATGTCAGCAGAAGCATCCGGGAATAGGGACGAGGCCATAACCATCCTGAAAGATGCACGGAAACGGTGGCCTCAACACGCGACCTTCGCAGTCCGTCTAGCTGAATCATACCGAGCGAAAGGAGAACACAAGGCAGCAGTAAAGGTCCTCAAGAAGGTCATCAAAAATCATCCTGAGCGCCTCGATGCTGTCCTCACCTCCGCCCGCTCGAATCTTGTTCTTGGTAAAGCAAAAATTGCTGAAAGGCAGTTCATGCGTGCACTCTCAATAGGTATGGACCCGATTGAAGGAGTAATCTCAATCTGTAGATGCTGGATGATACGCGGCCGTAACCAAGAGGCATGGACAAGTGCACTAGCTGAATTCAAACGGACTGGCGCTACGCACAGAGGGCTACATGGAATTCTAACTGAGATCGGGCCAATACTTGGCCATACAATCCCAGCAATGGACCCCATTGTAGAACAAACTGAAAGGAGCCCTAATCAAAACCGAGAGGACTCATCTATCTTGGAAGTAGATTCGTCCTCGGAAGTAGCTGATGAAAGTACCTTGTCGAGACCTACAATAAATGCAGCAGACCTCTTGGATGAACTACTCGACAATCCAGAGGAAAGTCAAGATTCTCAAAGGGATATTTTGGACTTTGAACTCTAAATCAGAAGACGTAGGAGCAGGTACTACATTGAGCCGCAAGGGCATCATTAGATGCCTGACAGATTGGGCAAGTAACAGTTCCAGCAGGAGCCGCATCTTCAACAGCCTCGATTTCAGATTCAACGGCTGCTTCACTACCATCAGAATCTCCGTCAGATTTGAACGAGTCCGCCATGAGCTGATCCATCATAGCATCCATCACATCGTCCTCACTTTCAGAGGAATCATCTCCATC
>DAYJ01000010.1:4269-5054 GCA_002506875.1 Euryarchaeota archaeon UBA40
CATCTCCATCATCTTCTTCCTCGGAAGTATCCTCCTCTTCAGAAGATTCCTCAGAAACTGTATCATCATCCGACTCTGAAGATGCCTCATCGCTTGAATCATCATCATCATCATCGCCATGATCCTCATCATCATCCTCAACGTCAGATGCATCGGAATCATCCCCCCATGCATCCGCTGCGTTGTTGAGTTCCCTCTCATTGAGGTAACCATTGTCATCATCATCGAAACTCGAAGCATGAGCAATGAAACCCTCACGATCCTCGATTCCATGCTTCTTCATGACACGGTCAAGAACATTATCAGAGAATCCCATTGACTTAGGAGCAGAGGCCTCTTCTTCGCCTTCTCCATCAGCATCATCTACTGTTTCTTCGACAACCAAAGCTGGTGCTTGGTTGTTGTAATCCTCGTCAATTTCATCGCCGAAGGTCACACCATGGAACTCCTGGGCGGACTTAACCTCAAACTCACTGTCAGCATCGCCGAGAATCTCATACATGATCTCAATTCTCTCGTCTTTGGCAATCACGCCAATGTTCCAGACCACCTTGGTACCCTCATCGTGGACCTCCTCACTGTGAGCAGTATCATGCTCGTTACCCTTGTTGGAATCAATCCGAGTGCTCTTGAGTTCAAATCCATGAGGTATCACATCATGGATAATCAGATCTTCAAGCGCCGTATCCGACTTATTGTGGAACATCACAAGGACCTCATAGCGTCCGGCTCCACCGGCGGGGAATACCTCCTTGCCAGTGTTGAATTTACGTCGCTTGTGGCTG
>DAYJ01000002.1:0-2188 GCA_002506875.1 Euryarchaeota archaeon UBA40
AGTTGCATCACGAGGCTACGCTTAACGAATGTCAACTTCGAATTGACGTCGATAATCGAAGGAGCAATGGAATCCTGCATTAGACGCATCAAATCTTCACGTCCAGCAATCTCCTGAATCTCATCTCTCTCCTCGTCCGTAGGTTGGATGTCATGGAACGGTTGGGATTCGCGTGTGGCAGAATGTAGGCTGTAGACAATCTCGAACATCGGCGTCTTCTTGTTACGATGATATCCGGCCTGAGTATACGGGATTAGATTCGCTGTCATCCGTTCTCCGGGCAAATACATGTTGCACTGGATGCCCTCGATGAGAACACGGCCCCGTGAAGGTTGACCGGTACCTTTGACCCTCTCAGGAAGTTCCTGGATCTCCAGATACTGGTTGTTGATCCATGTGCATCGATCCGAATCAATGCTAAATCGAGTGGACTGGGCGCCGTTGCCTGGTGGAAGTTGACATCCATCACACTCGAGTGGTTCCTTCAGTTCCCGTTCATCATCCTGACGAACCTCAGTATGGGCTCCACAACTATCGCAAGAGAATACAGCAGAATAGATTCGAGGGCGGATCTCAGAACGCTTCGTGATAACTACGTTGACTGCACGGAGTCGATTCAAATCGTCAGAACCAATCTCACCCAAATCCATCTCAACATCTACAGGAAGATGCTCAAGGAGTAAGGTCGGCTCGATGTTGATCCCGTTCTCTCGACATTTATCACGAAGGCTTCGTTGACCTCGTTCGATGAGGGATTTTGGTTGATTGAGAATTCTAGCTCCGAAATCCGGGTCCCATGATTGAATTTCATTGAATGGTACTCGAAGATGATTTGAGTCCTTTGTCAAGCTCTGAATTCGGCCAATCATAACCTCGTCATAGAAGGTATCCCAACGCGCACCGAAATCATCGAACTGGAGCGCCATGATGTTCACCGAGGACTTAGAGGGAATCTTCGACGGTGTATGAACCAAACGGCAAAACGGCGTTCAACCCGTTGATTTCCGATGGAAAAATGTCGATTCTCACGTCCATCGGAACGACTGATTCAAGCCTTCCAATGCAGGAATATAACGGTCGAAACGGATAGGTACTGAACCTGTCGTATACTGAGTCATGGACAGCGCAATGACAGGTGGAGATGCAATGATTCGCTTGGATCCCGGAGAGGAAATTCATGCTTCACTCAAAGCATGGGCGAAAGAGAATGGAGTGAAGGCTGCGGCTATCACAAGTGGTATTGGAAGGATTCGTGACACATCAGCGGGGTTTCTCGATGGAGATGGTGTCTATCGAGCAATCGACCGGGCTGAACCAATGGAACTTCTTACCCTAATGGGGAACCTTGCTCTGCATGAAGGAGAGCCTTTCACCCATCTCCATATTACAGGCATGACTGATGACCACACGGTTGTGGGTGGCCATCTATTCTCCACAGTTGTCCACATCACTGCAGAGATTCATCTCCGCATCCTTGAGTCGATGCCGATGATTCGGTGCCCTCTGGAAGGTAGCGAATTCATTCGTCTGGAATTTGATTGAGGTGATGAAAATGCGTGTGCCATCCGTCTACGAAGTGATGGCTGCATTGTGCACTGAATATCGAGTTCATGAGATTCCAGATTCAAGCCGGGCGTGGAATGGCCCCCAGGTTATTCCCAACCCTGATTCCAATTGTAACAAGGTGATGACTGCAACTGATGCAAGCTTGGAGGTAATCCATAGAGCCGTTAACGATGGGGCCGATCTCCTAATCGTACATCACGGTCTGACTTGGACCCTAGGTGCGATTCCGCTCCCATCTAGCAATGAAGTTGAAGCTGAAAGGGTACGGGTCGCACTTGCCAACAATCTGGCAATCCTAGCTCTCCATCTACCCATGGATGCTCATCCAATCCTTGGCAACAATGCCGTCCTCGCAGATGGTCTTGGAGTCCATAGAGAAGGAACATGGTTCGCCTCAAAGGGGCATCCAAGTCCACTAGATTCGTCTCTGATTCAGGGTCCATCACTGGCAACGGAATGGCCTCAAATTGATACTCTTGAAGATGGTCGTTTAACGATGGAAATTGGACTCCATGGGCGATTTTCGACCCCTATGAATCGAAGTGAAATCAAGATTCGAATACAACACATATTGGGGAAGGAACAAACTGAACCTGAGATTATACGTATCTTTCCAGAAGAT
>DAYJ01000002.1:2515-2859 GCA_002506875.1 Euryarchaeota archaeon UBA40
GGGATGGAATCTGATGAAACTGAAACAATTGCCATCTGTTCGGGTGCGGCTGGTGGCGCTGTTGTCGATGCAAAAGAGCTAGGTGTTGATGCCTTGCTGAGTGGGGAAGGCCCATTCCAGTCTGCGATTCTAGCGCAGGAGGCTGCTATCTCTTTGATTCTAGCTGGCCACCATGCAACAGAAACTGTTGGCCCCCGCGCCACTGCCGACTGGTTGAATCAAATCGCTGAAGCGAATGAATGGAGTATGGATGCCCGATTCATCTCTGCTCCTATCGGCCTGTAAATGGATTCTGAAGTATACCCAAAATCGGCGATTGGTTGATGTGGCGTCGGCCCGGGATG
>DAYJ01000055.1 GCA_002506875.1 Euryarchaeota archaeon UBA40
AGATACGCCTCGTTTCGTTATTGAGTCGGACGCCACTATCGTCCTGCCTTTGATCCTCACTTGTCTCAATCCCCCCCAATGAATGGATTGAAACATTGGGCCGTTCACGCCCCCTCATGAAGAAGGGCCTGTTTCTTGTCCTTCTCTTCTTATCCGCTTACTCTGCTCCTACGGTTGATGCCCAACAACCTGATATTTTGCAGGAGCAATGGTATCATTCCTATGCAACATTAACTTTGGATGTGAATGCATGGGCGGATGATTACCCCGAGATTGTCAACTTACTCGTTGTGGGCCAGACTGAATTGGGAAGAAATCTCTGGATGTTGCAAATCTCGGATTGGAGTCAGGAGAATAAGTCAGATGGGTCTGCAAAGGAGGTGGTATACATCGATGGGGGGCACCATGGAAACGAGCATTTGGGAACGGAACTTGCTTTCCTTGTCGCTGAGCATTATATCGAGGGTTGGGTAGATGGTAATCAAGAGGTCCTCGACGTCCTGGCTACAACTGAACTACACATCCTCATCATGCTGAATGCAGACGGCAATGATATCGATACTAGATGGAATATCAACCAAGTGGATTTGAATCGGAACTACGATCATTATTGGAACACCTGTGAGACGACTCAGCCAGGATCATCTGCATTTAGTGAAGTCGAAACTCTTGCAAATTCGAATTACATGAATGAGGTAGTGCCTCATGCTGACTTGTATGTCACCATGCACACCGGCGTATGGATCATGCTCTATCCGTGGGGCAAATGGCCTGAACAACCTTCGGACTGGGAACTTTATCATCAAATTAGAGAAGATGTCCATGCCGATATTTCTGATATACCCATTCAGAATGCGAATCAAGGTCTCTACCCCAATTGTGGAACTAGCCGAGATTATGGCTACGGGGTGATGGGTTACCCTACATTCACCTTTGAGACCGACGATGAGCAGTGGCTATTGGGCACAGTCGAACCTCTCTCATCGCGTCTTGGTGAAGAGCTTGATGTAATGGAATATCTAATCGAGAATGTATGGTATTGGCGCGCTCGTCTTTCTGTGACTATGCTTGATGTGACTATTGGTGAGACCGTGTCTCTGACAGTGGATAATTTGGGTCAAGCCACAACTCTGAATGCTTCGTTACATTATGAATCACCTTCCGGAGAAGTCCTTTGGCATTCTGACAGTAGATTCGCAGTCAACGCTACAAATTCAACAACAGTGACTTTCGATGCATCGAATCTCACTTTAACTGAGGATGGTGGTTTCATCCTTCATTATCAGAAGCGGGTCATAGATTCCTCAATGTGGGTTAGTGAACCAGTCAATTCTTCAGTCGTATCCGTAATGGAGCCCGAAATAGGAGGTTTTCTTCCAGGTCCTTCAGTACTCATTGTCATCACTGGATTCGCTCTTGCTGCCCATCGTCGATCTTCCGATTTTGAAAGCGATGTTTTGTAAGCCGATTCAGAGAACCTAGGCTTCATGGATTGGAAGGTCACTGGTCACGAAGCCACTGGAGATGTAATGCTGCTGCCCCTTTGGCAGGCCAAGTCAAAAGCCCCTCATCTTTCATTGAATGGTCTCGCCCGTTCGGCGATATCAAATGTGAAGAGCGCCCTCTCAGGAGGGCGATTTGATGGTAAAATCGGATCGACGTTATCGATATGGTCTGATGATTGTCGCGTAGTTCTTATTGGAATGGGAAAGGCGGATGATCTTACCCACAAAATTGCTCGTGACGCAGGTGCGAAAGCCATAGCAGGTTTGTCTAAGAAGGACGGAACGAATCTTACAGTTCGTTTCACTACGGGCTGGAACCTTGAGGGAATGAAGTGTTTCGTCGAGGGAATGATGCTTCGTGACTACACTTTTCTCAAGTACCGTAAGAAGGCTCGTGAGGAGGCGGAAGAGAAGGGCAACTGGAACTTGACCATTCAGGCTTCAGAACGCTATCTAAATGATTTACAGACGGATATCGAGATCATTGCAGCTCGTGTAGACGGCGTCCACATCGCCCGAGACCTAGGTAACGAACCTCCGAACCACCTCTACCCGATGGCATATGCAGAGCGTGCCCAAGATTGGGCTAAGGGCAAGAATAATGTCAAGGTCGAGGTTTACGACTGGGATCGATTGCAAAAGGAAGAGATGGGTGGATTGATCAATGTCGGAAAGGGTAGTTCACGGAAGCCCTGCATGGTGATTTTCACAGTCAACCCTCAGGTTGATCCCAAAGCTCAGGTACCTTGTATTGTTGGTAAAGGAATCACATTTGATACAGGTGGTATATCGCTCAAACCGGGTGCATCAATGGACGAAATGAAGTATGATATGCATGGGGCTGCCACTGTTTTCGGGCTAATGCACGCATTGCACGCATCTGGTTACAAGGGTCGTGTTCACGGCATCGCATGTCTGGCTGAGAATATGCCAAGTGCAGAGGCTTACCGGCCAGGAGATGTCATCCCAACTTACTCAGGTAAGACGATTGAGGTACTCAATACGGATGCAGAGGGGCGCAATGTCCTAGCCGATGGTCTCTGGAAGTCAGGTGAATTAAATCCAGAATATGTCATTGATCTTGCAACATTGACTGGTGCTGTTGTTGTTGCTCTCGGACACGAGGCGACTGGACTATGGTCCAATAATGATGATTTACAGGAACGTATCCATAAGGCAGGCAATGAAGAGGATGAAATCGCTTGGAAGATGCCTCTTCTTCCCGCTTTTGAGAAAGAGATGACTGGCTCCAAGATTGCAGATGTTCGTAATCTTGGCAAGAGTCGATGGGGAGGTTCATGCACAGCCGCCGCCTTCCTCAAGCAGTTCGTTCCTCCTCGAGATTTCGACGAAGACAATGATCAGATTCCTTGGGCACATCTTGACATTGCAGGCACAGCTTGGGGTGCGGACACTAATTCGATGGTTGGACACGGAGCAACTGGCATACACGTGCGTACGCTTCATCGCCTGATTACAGGATCTTGAATTGCTTCTATTCAGTCCTCATCGTCGTCTACGACTTCGAAGTTTGCATCTACGACACCATCTTCACTAGGTGCTTCACCGGCGTTTTCTGTCTCCATTGCAGCCGCAGCAGCCTCGTATAGCTTCGCGGAGATACCATGCATTGCTTCTTCAAGTTCCTTAACTTTGGATTGAATCCCAGCTTCATCGAGATCATCGTCTGCAATAGGACCATCATCTGTACGAATGAGGGCCTCGAGTTCGTCTACCTTGGCGAGAATCGGAGCAGAGTCACTCTCATCGAGTTTGTCTTCGGCCTCCTCAATGGTTCGACGTGTCTGGTATACGATGCTATCAGCCTGATTCCGGACTTCAACGCGTGCCTTGCGTCGCTTATCATCCTCGGCAAATTCCTCTGCTTCTGAGATCTTTTGTTTAATCTCATCCTCGGAGAGGCTCGTTTGACTTTCGATCTTAATCGACTGTTCCGTACCTGTACCGAGATCCTTCGCACTGACATTCACGATACCGTTTGCATCTATGTCAAAGGTCACTTCGATTTGAGGAACTCCTCTGCGTGCGGGAGGGATTCCGGTGAGATGAAACATTCCTAGTGTGATGTTATCCTTGGCGAATTCGCGCTCACCTTGTAGGACATGAATCTCTACAGCTGGTTGGTTATCTGCCGCGGTGCTGAATGTTTCGGACCGCTTTGTCGGGATGGTTGTATTCCTCTCAATCATCGTCGTAGTCACGCCTCCAAGGGTCTCAATCCCAAGGGTAAGTGGAGTAACATCGAGAAGCAGAACATCGGTTACACCTTCATCTCCTACGATAATTCCTGCTTGTAATGCGGCGCCCATCGCGACAGCTTCGTCAGGATTAATTCCCTTGAATGGCTCTTTACCGACTTCAGATTCAATTGCACTCTGAACAGCTGGAATACGAGTTGAACCACCGACAAGGATGACCTTGTCCACCTCTCCCTTACTCAAGCCAGCGTCTTTCATCGCTTGCCTGGTTGGCATCATAGTTCTCTTGATGAGATCAGAGACCAAGTCCTCGAATTTCGCACGTGTGATAGAGAGATCAAGGTGCTCGGGCTGTCCATCCTTCATCGTGATGAAGGGGAGGTTGACGTTAGCCTGTTGTGTCTGGGAAAGTTCGATTTTTGCCTTTTCAGCAGCTTCACGAACCCGACTTATTGCCTGCAAATCCTTGGCAAGATCAATCCCGGTTGACTTCTTGAATTCGGCTACTATGTGATCCACAATCGCTTCGTCAAAGTCATCTCCGCCGAGGCGATTGTCTCCTGAAGTGGCCTTCACTTCAATCTGAGGTTGGTCATCCACCTGGTAGATTTCAAGGACAGATACGTCAAATGTTCCACCACCAAGGTCGTAGACGAGAATTGTTTGGTCATCGTCCTTGTCAACACCATAGGCGAGTGCAGCTGCAGTTGGTTCGTTGATGATTCTCAAGACATCAAGTCCAGCGATACGTCCTGCATCTTGGGTTGCCTTTCTCTGTGCATCACTGAAGTATGCTGGACATGTGATGACGGCTTGCTTGACTTCGCGACCAAGGTAGGCCTCAGCATCGGCTTTCAACTTCTGTAGGATGAATGCAGATATTTCCTGTGGAGTATAATCATCAGAATCGACGTTCTTCGACCAATTAGTACCCATCTCACGCTTTACGGAGAGGATTGTACGCTCTGAATTTGTGACTGCTTGCCTCTTTGCGGTAACGCCAACGAGACGCTCCCCATCTTTGCTAAATGCGACCACGCTAGGAGTGGTCCTCGCTCCCTCTGCGTTCGCGATGACGACCGGGTCCCCTCCTTCGAGTGTTGCTACGCAACTGTTTGTTGTTCCCAGGTCGATTCCAATTACAGGTCCACTCATGTTTATTCCTCCATTCATCCAATGTGGATTGTCCCATCACCGTTCTCGATTTCTAATTCGACATCGAGAATTCCATTATTGAGATCCCATGCTACGATTTTTCCTGCAGCAGGATCGAGGCCAATTCGTCGAAAAGGCCTCAATTGATTTGTCTTGATAATTTGTAGCGTTCGACCACTATCTGTCAAAGCGAGATCAATACCAATCCCTTCTTCAAGGGAGTTGGCGAGATCGATGGTAAGGGTCATTCGACCTTGATGGATTAGTATGTCTGCATCGGGTACGTCGATGTCAATCGAATCGGTGGATTCTGGAGTACTAGGATCGATGGTAACAGGTGTTGAGGCCTGAACATCAACTTTGAAACCCATTGTCTCAAACAGATTGCCGATTCCATCACCTTCACTCATGAGGGTACTGAGTGCCTTGGCCAGTGCTTCCATGTTGGCTTGTGCATCCACGGTAGCTTCACCAGATTGCAGTCGTTCCATATCGATACCCATGCCTTCGAATTGGCCACGGACTTGGTCGATTAGACCGGTCAATTGTTCCTTGTTCATATCGAGGCCTAATTGCTTGAACATGTCTAGGAGTTGCTGGATTAGATTCTCTTCCCAGTCTTCAGTCATCTTCAATCCCTACTATACAACCTCGAGTTGTAATGTCCAATTCGGACGACTCTATATGAACCATTCGTGAAAGCGCCGAATCTCCCGCATTGGGTTCAAGTGCAAATCCTCGGTCGGTGTGATGTTCCTATGGCACGCAGAGAGCATGAACGCATCCTCCAAGACACGGAGAGAGAACAAGGGCACACTGCTCTTCGCAACAATGTCCGTGCAGCGTTGGCGTTAGCGGATGCGGTCCGATCAACCATTGGTCCTCTCGGTTTGGATAAGATGCTCATATCCGATGAGGGGGATGTTCAGGTCACCAATGATGGTGTCACAGTTCTTGAAGCAGCGAAAGTAGAGCATCCTACGGCTCGAATGTTGATATCAACATCAAGCGTTCAGGACGATGAAGCTCGAGATGGTACGAGTAGCGCAATTGTACTCACTGCAGAACTCTTACTCAACGCATTAGATTGGATAGATCGAGGTATTCATCCATCAGTCATGGTTGCGGGCTATAGGATTGCGATGGATCACAGCCTAATCGCAATAGAGGATATATCGAGACCCATGGAGGAGGCAGATAATATCCGAATTGTTTCGACTAGCCTTGCGGGCAAAGTGGGTGAGGATGTTCGCCGAATTCTTTCGAATCTCGCAGTTGAGACGGCCTCCATTGCAGCGGATAGGGGCTCATCTAAGCATGTTGATCCCGACCTAATCAAGCGAATTATCATCCGAGGTGGTCGAATTGCAGATTGTGAGCGTGTTGACGGAATCGTTCTCCGTAAGACTCGTCTTGATTCACAGACTCCTAGTCGATTGGACGGTGGCAAAGTCCTCTTGCTTGATGGTGGGCTGGATCCGAAGGAACTCAGTGTCAATGCCTCAATTCGAATCACAGAGCCCGGAATGATGGCTCGCTTCCTCCAGCGACAGAAGCAGGAGATGAAAGAACGAGTGGATGCTATTGCGGAAGCGGGTATTGATTTGCTTATTGTAAGAGATGGAATCCACGAGGATGCGATTCCAATACTTCGTGATGCAGGCATTGTCACTTATCGTAGAGTGGAACGCACCGACCTCGAACTTATTGCAAGAGCCTGTGGTGCCCGGATAGTTCGGGACGTTCAAGGTATTCGTTCAGAGAGTATTGGTGAGTTTAATTCAGTGAATGAAGAGAGATGGGAGAGTATTGATCACGTTCGAATTCACGGATCAGTGGGTTCGGGTCAGACTGTTGTATTGCGAGGCTCAACAGATGCAGTAATTGACGAAGTGTCACGTGCGTTTGATGATGCCATTGGTGTTGCTTGTGGTTTGCAAGAGGAACCCAAGATGCTTCCCGGAGGAGGAGCAATTCAAATCGCTCTTGCCCGTCGCCTTCGTTCTCATGCGACATCGATTCCTGGACGTGAGCAACTTGCTGTGGAAGCGTACGCAGCAGCTCTTGAATCAATTCCCAGAGCACTTGCAGAGAATTCAGGTCTCGATGGTCTTGATCAGATAATCGCCATCACTGCTGCGCAGACCTCTTCCTCCAATGATTGGCTTGGTATCGATGTAACAGATCGTTCCATCCATCCTATGAACGAACGTGGAGTTCTCGAACCAGTTCGAATAGCTCGTCAAGCAATCACAGGAGCGACCGAATCGGCAATTTCTGTCCTTCGAATTGGAGATATTCTTTGGGCAAAGCAGGATGCTCAGATGCCTGACTGGCAATCGGATATCAATCAGGATGAGGATTGAGAATTTCTCAGATTAACTATCATCTCGTCCACGATGCGGTCGAGATCAAATTCAGGTACCCATCCCCATTCCTTTCGAGCAACATTGTCCTCGATTGAGTCCGGCCATGAATCAGCGTAATTTTGTCTTACATCCGGTTCGTAATTACAGGTAAATTCGGGGATATGACGGCGAATACTCTCGACAAGTTCCCCTACTGTGAATGAGCAACCTGCTATGTTGTATCCACCACGCGCTCCACTCAATGAATCAAGAGGGGCTTCCATAAGTTCCAAAGTTGCACGTATTGCATCATCCATATACATCATTGGAAGTCGAGTATCCTCACGGACGAAGCAGTTGTAATAGCCATCAGAGAGAGCCGCGTGGAATATTTCCACAGCATAGTCCGTGGTCCCTCCCCCTGCTGGTGCTTTCCACGAGATGAGGCCTGGATACCGAAGTCCACGCATATCAATGTCAGATGTCATCGCTAGCTGTTCGCCAACGACCTTCGTTTTACCATACATCGTAGTTGGACTCAATCCAGTTACTTGGGGGGCATGCTTTGGACAGTCAGGTCCGAATACTGCGATTGAGGATGGCGAGAATAGTCGACAATTGTGCTTCTTTGCTACGGAGATTACGTTTACGAGTCCGTCTACATTGATACTCCAACAGAGATCAGGGTTCTTTTCTCCAGTTGCAGACAATAGGGCAGCGAGATGGTAGATGTCAGTGATTCCCTTGCTTTGGACTAAATCCTCTATTCTCTTAGCATCCATTACATCGAGTTGTATGCAACCTTCAGATTCACGGACATCTGTGGATATGACTGCTTCATGTCCGTATTTATCTCGTAGTGATTCAACTAACTCTGTCCCAATCTGGCCGAGGGCTCCGGTCACTAGAATCCGGGTTGGAACCGTGCCCATGGGTATAGACGGCAAGTCCGATACTTGATGATTGACAATAGAGGATGAAACGGAATCCTTCCACATTCCAGACAACCTTGATAGGCCAACGTGGACGGCTCCAAATCCCGTTGATTGCATGAAGTATGTCGTGGTCTCGGGTGGTGTACTCAGTGGAATTGGCAAAGGTGTGACTGCCAGTAGCATTGGAGTTCTGATGAAGTCCCTCGGTTTGCGAGTGACTGCTATCAAGATTGATCCCTATCTGAACTCTGATGCAGGCACAATGAGTCCTTTCGAGCACGGTGAAGTGTTTGTCCTTGACGATGGTGGGGAGGCTGATCTCGATTTGGGGAATTACGAACGTTTCCTTGATGTGACACTTTCTCGTGACAACAACCTCACTACTGGGAAAATATACTCTGAGGTCATTGGGAAGGAGAGAAAGGGCGATTATCTCGGTAAGACTGTGCAGGTTGTCCCACATATCACTGATGAGATTCAAGATTGGATTGAGAGAGTCGCTCATACGCCTGCGGATGGGACAGGCGAAGTTCCGGAAATTTGTGTAATTGAGCTTGGTGGAACCGTGGGTGACATCGAATCTGCTCCATTTGTCGAAGCATTGCGCCAATTCCAATTCCGTGTTGGTAGCAACAACATATGTTTCCTCCACGTGAGCCTTGTTCCCGTAATTGGTGTGGTCGGCGAGCAGAAGACAAAGCCAACTCAACACTCAGTGAAGGAGCTGATGGCCTCTGGAATTCAGCCTGACTTCCTCGTATGCCGGTCCTCTGAACCTCTACTCCCTGAGGTGAAGCGAAAACTTTCCTTATTCTGCCATGTGTCCGAAGAGGCTGTATTCAGTGCTCATGATGTGTCGAATATCTACCGTGTGCCATTGATGCTCGAGGAGCAGGGTGCCATTGTACAGATGGCGTCCCATTTCGGTCTTGATATCCCTGCTGAACGTCCTCAGTTGAGGGATTGGGGAGAAATGGCCCAGAGAATGGATGACCTTAGCGGGGAGGTTCGAATCGCGATGGTTGGCAAGTATACCGGGCTGTCAGATTCCTATCTGAGTGTAATCAAGGCACTCCAGCATTCTGCTTTACATGAAGGCGTAAACCTCTCGATTGACTGGGTAGAGGCTAGTAATCTAGAGAATTCAAACGAAGGCACGGATAAGCACGAGTCAGCATGGTCATTGGTGAAGGGTGCAGATGGAATTCTTGTTCCCGGCGGATTTGGAGATCGAGGCATAGAAGGAAAGATTCTCGCTGCAAAGCACGCTCGAGAGAATACTGTTCCATATCTTGGGGTCTGCTTAGGTCTTCAGATTGCGACGATTGAATTCGCTCGAAATCGTCTCGGTCTAAAGGGTGCCAACAGCACTGAGTTCGATGAAGATACTCCACACCCCACGGTCATATTCATGCCTGAGGGAAGTCGTACTCATATGGGTGGGACGATGCGACTCGGTAGTCGTCAGACGAATCTTCAGACACAGGACTGTGCAGCTTATCGCCTCTATGATGGAGAAATGGAGATTCATGAGCGCCATCGCCATCGATACGAAGTAAATCCAGATTTGGTAACTGCTCTTGAGGAGAAGGGCTTGCGATTCGTCGGCCGTGACACTGAAGGCGAGAGAATGGAAATCATTGAACTTGAGGGCCATCCTTTCTTCTTCGGTACTCAATACCATCCTGAATTCAAGTCACGTCCAGGACGCCCCAGTCCACCGTTCCTTGG
>DAYJ01000042.1 GCA_002506875.1 Euryarchaeota archaeon UBA40
CTGAAGATCGATTAACTCGCATGAGATGCCACTTTCCTCAATGGCCTGTTGAGATACATGTACCATGGCGCCCCAAGCAATGACTGTGCAGTCAGTACCTTCTCTCACGATGTTCGCCTTTTCTAAGGGGATCCGGAATTCTCCTTCTGGGACCTCTGCATCAGGGTGTCCTTTCCACGTGGGTACGTTGTGGGGGTCGCCATAGAATGGCCCCCTATAGCATCGCTTTGGCTCAAAGAAAATCACCGGGTCATTGCATTCGACAGCTGAGGTTAACAATCCCTTTGCGTTCTTGGGTGTAGAGCAATATACGACTTTGAGTCCTGGCGTGTGGGTGAACTGAGATTCAGGTGACTGAGAATGGTGATGGCCGCCACGGATACCTCCTCCCGCCGGTGTGCGGAAGGTGACAGGAGTCCAGAACTCTCCGCCTGAGCGGTGCCGTATCTTTGCAATCTCATTCACAATTTGGTCGTATGCGGGGAAGATGTAGTCGGCGAACTGTATCTCTGCGACTGGGCGTAGGCCATTGAGCCCCATACCCATTGCCATCGAGGCAATGCCACCTTCAGCTAGAGGTGTGTCAAATACTCGGTGAGCACCGTGTTTATCTTGGAGGCCATCAGTTACTCGGAATACACCTCCGAAATAGCCTACGTCTTCCCCGAAGACGAGCACATTAGGGTCTCTGTTCATCAGATCGTCTAGAGCCGAATTGAGGGCTTCGATCATATTCATCTCGACCATATCCCTCACTTCCCAAGCTCCTCTCTCTGTTCCTGAACATGCCATGGTACGGTTTCGTAGACCTCTGTGAAGATGGTGGATGATGGGGGATAGGGTCCGTTAGCAAGATCGCCATAGGATGTAGCTTCCTTGTATGCTGAAACTACCTCCGAATCTATCCGTTCAGTCATCTCGGTGTGCGCATCTTCCGACCATATTCCAGCATCAATCATGTGTGCTTTGAGGCGCTCGATAGGATCCCCTCCGGGCCAAGCAAGGTGGTCATCTCTTGGCCGATACCTGGATGGGTCATCGCTGCTGGAGTGGGCGCCTGCTCGGTACGTGTAGATTTCGAGATGAGTCGGTCCATGGCCGGCTGAGGCGCGATCTCTGGCCCACTTTGTGACAGAGTAGAGGGCAAGGAAATCGTTGCCATCCACACGGATTGATGGGATTCCGTAAGGGAGTCCACGGGAAGCGAAGTTTGGCCCTCCTGTTGCCATGTTTGCGTGGGTGGAAATCGCAAACTGGTTGTTGACTACACAGAGGATAACGGGCGGTTTGTATACTGATGCGAAGTTAATTCCGTAGTGGTAGTCACCTTGCGCGCTGGTGCCATCTCCAAGCCAAGTGATCGTAACTTGATCGTCACCCTTGTAGGCTGAGGCCATGGCCACGCCAACGGCTTGGCTGAACTGTGTACCTACTGGACTTGAGATTGAGATGAAATGCCCTTCGCGATAGGTGTAGTGTACTGGCATCTGGCGCCCTTTGACATTGTCTTCCTCATTTCCAATACAGTGATTCATCATGCTTACCATGTCACGATTCCGTACGAATTGTGCACCCGGTTGGCGATACGAGGGGAACACCCAGTCGTGCATTTCAAGCGCCATCGTTTGAGCGATAGCGATCGCCTCTTCTCCGTATGACCGCATGTAGAATGAGAGTTTCCCAGTTCGTTGCAACTTCATCATTCTCTCATCGAAGATTCGAAGACGAAGCATGTGTTCAAGCCCCATTTTGAGAGTATCTTCATCGAGTTCAGGGTTCCAAGCACCGGATGCCTTGTCATTATCTCCTAGAACTCGAAGGAGTCCGTAAGCATGGTCGTGAGATTCCTCGGCAGAGCAGTCGATATTGAGTAGATGGAGGTCCTCTGGAGTCCAGGTCCATGGAGCAAATACGGATTCATCTCCGGGCCGGCAGGGTGCCGTTGGGACACGAAACGGTTCTGCCGTTGCCAGCGGAATCTCGTCGGACATGAGCCTTGCTTGTGAAGGAGTGGTAATAGTATTCCGCTATGTGACTCACGAGGTGCTCTTCGGCTTGAGGAATGAGATTGCAGAGTTGGTCGATGATCTGGTGACTGCGGGAGCGGCTCCATTTGCCTCATCACGTAGAAGTCCAGCTCTGAATGAAGAGCGTACTAGTGGCCCACATGCGACGCCTCGGTAGCCCATATTGCGGGCTTCAGCATCCCATTCAGCATACCGTTCAGGTACGGGGAATCGATCTACAGGGAGGTGCCTATCTGTAGGTTGGAGGTATTGTCCTATTGTGATCAAATCAACTCCTACTCTGCGAAGTTCAGCCATAGTACTCGTGACTTCTTCATCAGTTTCCCCGATTCCAACCATGATGCTGGTTTTGGTAAGTATATCTGGCCTAAGCCGCGTTGCTTCCTCAAGAATCATCTTTGATTGGGAGAACGTTGCTCGTGGGTCGCGGACAATGGGGTCTAATCGCTCGACACATTCGACGTTGTGGGCGAAGACATCGAGGGGGGCTCCGTCAAGCAGTGTCGCTAATGCATCGGTGTTCCCATCAAGATCGCTACAGAGTAACTCAAGACCGATGTCTGGGCGAACTTCGTGGATCGCATCGAGACAGGCCCGGTAATGAGCAGCTCCTCCATCGGGCAGGTCATCACGATTCACGACAGTGATGACGACATAATTGAGAGCCATGTCTTTGACGGCGTCCGCCAAACGTTGTGGCTCATCTGGGTCGAGTGGAGGAGGGGTCCGGATGGTGCCTACTGCACAGAAGCGACAGCCACGGGTGCATTCCTCGCCAGCAACCATGAAGGTAGCAGTGCCTCTGCCCCAGCAATCATGTATGTTCGGGCATCGAGCTTCTTCACATACTGTGTGCAATCCCCCGCCTTCGATTGTTTTCTTTGTAGCGTTGAATTTGGCCTGTTCCTCACCAGTGGGCAGGCTGGTCTTGAACCATGGGGGGAGGCGTTTGCGTAGTGATCTGCGTTTTTCTTTCGCTGTCATCGAGGTCACGCCACCTCCACAGCCTCCCATGATGGGCTCCACCGCTTCTGCCATTGGCAGGCGGGTGGGCCCCATGGAATCGTCTCTTCAACCATATCCGATTAACCGTTCGGAACGGACCTATGGTTACATCGGCACGCTCAAACCCATGAGTGCCTCCGTGGATGTATGGATAAGGGAGGTGTCCTTGTCACTGGTGGTTCTAGACGCATCGGTCGCGTGATTGCACTCGCACTTGCTGACGCAGGCCATTGCGTCGCCATTCTAACTCGCTCTCCTTCTCCAGAGGGTGCCGCCGTAGTCGCAGAGATAGAGGCGCGTGGTGTGAAGGGGATGTTGATCGAAGGTGACCTCTCGAATGAGGATAGTCTTCGAGGTATTTTCACTCGCGTGACGGAATTTTTGGGCCCGATGACCGGCCTGGTAAACTGTGCATCTTTGTTCGAATGGGACGATATCAATTCTGTGAGTTACAAGTCCATTCTCGATCACAGTTCAACTAATCTTGCCGGTCCTCTGATACTCACTTCCGATCTCATCACCTATCTCAAGGAGAATAGCGTGGGAAATGGCACGGGGTGCGTTGTGAATGTTCTCGATCAGAAACTTGCCTCGCCGAATGGAGATCACCTTTCCTATACGGTGTCGAAGTATGCTCTTGAAGGCGCAACTCGCGCCCTTTCGCGATCATTGGCTCCAATCGCTCGAATTAATGCCGTATCGCCTGGTCACACGTTGCAGAGTACAGAGCAGACAGATCGTGGTTTTGCTCTTGCACAATCGCAGTCGCCGTTGGGTTACGGTCCAACACCGGAGGACATTGCTCAAACAGTAATATTGTATTTCTCAGTACCTTCTTTGACTGGCCAAGTCATCACGGTAGATTCAGGTGAACACATGATGAATCGGTCTCGCGATGTGGTCTTTGAGACGGAGGGTTTGGAATGAGATACGGCCTCCTAACTGAGTTGCTTGAAAATCGCCATTCAGGTGTGACCTCTCTTTTTGTTCAAGATTGGGTCAGGGATATCGACATTGGAATATTCGAGCATGAGATTGGTAATCCTCAACCGGTTTCAATTGATTTAGAGGTGCACATATCTGGTGCAGATGCTCCAAAGAGGGACGAAATCGATGCTGTCGTAGATTATGACTACATGAGAGCAGTCGTTGACCGAGTCATCGCTTCCAAGAGGTACAATTTGCTTGAGACACTAGCATCAGAAGTTCTTGATGGGTGCTTGATGCCGCGCGAAGTTGTTGGAGCAGCGGTCACAGTTACGAAACTCGCTGTCATTGAGGGCAATGGCCGAATCGGATGCACTCTTACACGAATCAGATGATTATCAGTTTTGTAAGGCTTCCAGAAGTCGCTTCAAATCTCTAGAACTAGTGTCTACTGGTAGGCTGAATCTAAGTGACCTCATGGCAGTATCTGTATCGATACCCATGGATGTTAGTACATGGGAGGGTTTGCCTGCGGTTGAGGAGCAACCACTAGCAGGGGATGCAATAATGCCTCTTTCTTCGAGATGCTGGAGTCGTATCTCTGCGAATTCTCCGGGGATACTGGCGCATGTGATGCCAGGGGCACGTGCCTCTGATGCTCCATGGATCTCTCCATTTATCGAACGGATTTTTCCCTCTAGTTGTGAATGATGTTGATTCCATATTTCCGTATTTGTAGTCCGTCCCATATCAGCTTCAATACAGGCAGCAGCGAATGCACATACTAGGCCGATAGGTACTGTTCCCGATCGCCGCCCCTTCTCTTGTCCTGAGCCGTGGATTAAAGGCTCGATTCGAACACCTGTTCGTATCCAGAGTGCGCCTACACCTGCCGGCCCTCCGCAAGTTTCTGAGTCCAAGATTATTGCATCTGAAACAAGTGTTAGGGGCTCGATTTCTATGCGGCCAATGGCTCCTCTTGCATCGATTATACGACGTGCAAGAGGGTATGTTTCTGAGGCGTTATGAGCCCATTTCTGGGCGTCGAGAAGGACTCCTGTCTCGATGTTAATCGCAGATGCAGTAATGGCGACCACATCTCCCTCACCTTGAATCGAACGTGTGGCATTGAGGATGCTGAGGTGAGAATCAGGCGATGCGATGATTTTGTTTCCTCTGCGCCGCTGAGCTGCAGCAATCCCCTTTATCGCCCAGTTTGCTGCTTCATCTGGCCCACTTGTGAACCAGACATTACCTCCAGGTAGTAGAGATTCGATTTTTTGCCGCGCTTCTTCGATGGCTATTGATGATGCATCTGAACTTTCACTAGACCCTGAAGCGGGGTGCACGATGCCCTTCGACCATTTTTGAATTTCATCCTGAGCGATTGCCTGAAGTCGTTGAACCGACAGTATGTCGGCCACGAAGAAAACCCCCTCCATGTGGGTGCCAAAGCATCACCGATGAAATACTTGCACATTCTGAATTCATGTAATGGCATGGCGAGCTTTCGGATCTAATCGGGCTAAAGATGGCGTTCTTGAGATTTCAGTCCAATCCACAATGAGGATTAAGGAAGATCTCGGAGCGGTCATAATTTCAATTGGTGATGCCAATGCGCGTTACGAGACGGGTGACATTCTCGCAATCCGGACGCAGCGTATCGAACGGACGCTAGTGCCGGCTTGGCGCATCGTCCTTGAAAGTCGAGAAGGTCCTCGCGATCTCATTACTTTTGGTTCTGAGAGTGATGCCCTCTCAGTTGCTGAAGAAATCGCAAGGCTTGGTCATTCTCGCCTCATAGAACACACGGGTCGTATCGTAGAGCGGGATGAGCACGGGTTAACAGTTTTACAACAGATTGCCCGTCATCCGACCCGCTGGCCTCGCCCTCATAGGACGCCTTCTATGCAAGGTTCGGTAAAAGTGGAGGATGACTCGGTAGTCATGGATCTCCCTAGTGAGGTACAAACATCGGGTTTCCTCATTTCTGCTCTTTTGTTCGCCTCTACACTAATCGCCGGCCCATTGTTCCTCCTCGTAGCCGGGCAGATTGTTGGTTACGGGAGGACTACACTTGTGTATGGCTGGGGGGGCGCTCTACTCGTAACTCTGGTCATCATCGCTTTCCTTAACCAATCCTCAAGAGCTTTCGAAGGAAGGCATCGCGTAGTCATACGTAGTGATGAAGTCACTGTATCTGGCCGTTTCCTTGGTCTTTTCCGATTGCCTGCAGAATCCTTCCCTCTAGATGATTTCCGGGATATCGATGCCACACAGGCATGGGGTTTGACACTCCTCTTCGGTTCAAGGCGAATTCGATGCGATGTTCCTGCAATTGAGGGTCAATGCCTAATCGGTGAAATGATCGATGCATTACGGGATGTAGGGGCTATTCCTTACTTCGCAATATTAGGCGAAGAAGAATGAGGTGCGGGGGGAGGGATTCGAACCCTCGAAACCTTACGGTGCCGGGACTTAACCCCGGTGCCTTTGACCTGGCTGGGCGACCCCCGCGATGCTCCGTTGTCCTTCTCATTGAAGAACAAAGCGACGTGAATGCCCCTGTTGCGGACGCTGGCCCGCAAATCGTTTAACGCCCGGAGGGTCACCCGTTGTCTGATGAGCGGCCAGCATGCGGTCAATCGGTCGGCCCGGCCGGCCCTATATCTCGTAATGGTAATGCTTCTTGCCCTTATTCCGGTTTCATCTCCAGGGGACGCTTTTCCGTTGCAAGAAATCCCATCTCCAAATCGTGTTGGTTCTCAGATGTATGATTACCAGATCTATGTTGCATCTCCTAATTCCACTGCAGGAGGGGACGGGTTCCTGACTACAAAGGAGCCACAGAGTGGTGGGCAGGATGAGATTGTTGTAAGTGATGAAACCGCTCAGTTCAAGTCGCCTCGAATGCTTACCGATCTCTCTGTGTTGGGATATAACGGGCTGGTTCGAATCAAGATGTTCCATACTGTGGAAGCAACTAATCCGGGAGTCAACGCAACTTATACCTTCACTTTAGTGAATGGAGGGAGTTCGTGGTCCGATACGTTACGGATTGAAGCGTGTGAGCGGACTTTGTTCAATAGTTGCCCTGTCCTGGAAGCTAGTGCCGAGATCAGCATCCCTGCTGATGGATTCGATATAGATGAGGATGAACAACTGGTCTTGGAAATATCTGCAGACATGGATGGATGTCAGGATCAGGGTGGCAATGGTTTACCCGTTAATTCTGATTGTTCAGCTACCATATTTTTCAATGACATCGAGGGCACTAGTGACCATACGAAGATTGAGTTCAAGTCAAATGCTTTGTCTGAAAGCCTACTAATCGTTCAGCGCGATGGTGCAGAACTAATTGACGGTGCTCAGTTGGAGTGGTTCCCGAACGATTCTCCTGATAATCGAATCATGCAGTTCCGATTCCAAGTAGAGAGTGCCTTCGGGCGTTTCGATATCAATTCCGTCCGGCTCAGCCTAGTAGATCCTAGTGGTATTATGAAGGTCGATCAACCTCTCAGTGATTCACTTGATGGCGTAGATGATACCTTTTGGGCAATATCTGGAATGTATGACTGGGAGTATTCCCGCGGTTCAATGACTCCTGGCGAATATCTTCCCTCACTCGAAGTTACAGATATTCAGGGCCATACTATAGTAATCGAACACGATGATCTTGTCATGAAGCAGTTTGGAGTATCTCTCTTACACGGAGATGATGTCGACCGTTCAGTAGAATATATCGCTCCATCTCAGATTACCGTGATTCCATTACAACTCCAGCATAGAGGGTCTTCGGGGCAGTTGGATATTGATCTTCAGGTGATTACGAACTTTAACAGCAATTGGAACGTTAGTTTCGATGCCCCTGGAGGATATCTTCTCAATGAAGGTGGAGCTATCGTTAACCCTATTTTAACTATTGAATCGCCACAGGATCTTCGAAATGCGCCTCCGCAACTAGTGATTCGCGCTATAGGGGAGGCCATCGTTGAGGGTTCGCCCGAGATTGTAGCGACAGAAACATTGTATCTTGACCTTGAGAAGGTAGATACCTATGCGCCACCATTGACGAGTATTTGGAATGAGAATCGTACACAACAATATGATAACAGTTCTCGCCCCGATTCATTCGATACGAGCGTCCCTCGTTTCGTGGAAGATGGGGAGTTTACAGTTTTCATTATGGAGATCTGGAACAATGGATTCGATGAGGATGAGTTCCGAATTGATATCCTTGAACGCTCCAAGGCAATCATCCAGATTGTAGACAATGATACTGGCGTTGTAATCGTTGAAGATCTCACTGATGGGACATATCACACTGACTCAATCAATCGACATATGACTGAGGTCTTACAGATTCGTGTTAAGCCATCTGGAGATCGTGATGATCCAGATCAGGGTCTAATCCGTTTCGAAGTTGCTAGTGAAGGCAATTCAAGCAAGGTCTCAGAGGTGGAATTTACAGTTCAGAGGACATTCGGGGTTCGGGCGGAACCAGTATTTGATTGCGATAGTGTGCCTCTTGGTACTGTCAATCAAACAATGTGCACTGATGGCATGTCTATGAGAATCCGCGTTACCAACAGCATCGCTGATTCTTCTACTAGTACCAATTGGCGTCTCATTAATCCTGCAGACCTACAACGCAATGTTGACTCCGATGAATCCTATTCGCAGTGGGATTTCAAGATTGTAGACAACAGTGGTGATAGCATCCCATACCTTACTCTCGCGCCTCAACAGTCCGGCGAGGTTATGCTAGAGATTGACCCTCCTGATCAGGTCGAGATGGACAGTCATGTCCTTTATCTTCGAATAATCGAAGCGGATGTGGAAGATGATCCGGCTTATTTCGATATGCAATTCATCGTTGAAATCGGGCCAGGCGATGTCCAACTGGAGATTGTCCAAGTATCTGCAGATGCGCCGATTAATGCGGGTGAAGAGCGGGATCTAGTATTCCGTGTCAAGAATCTCGGCAATCAGGCTCAATTTGTCTATGTGGATGTTGACTGCTCATCCAGCTCCACTGTTTGTACTGGCTGGGACTCAGATATTCGCGGTACTGGTAATCTATTGACCATAGAGGCATACGGTCAAGCGGATTTTACAGTAGAAATCAGTTCACCTTCTAATGCTCGTTCTGGTGAACGAGTTGAATTCACCATAGTCGCTGAACCACAGACTCTTGCTGGGCAGGGTTCCGTTGATGATGAGCAAATCTCCTCCGCTAATTTGGTAGTTACGATGACAGTCGAAATCCCAGATATCATTACAGCTCTGATGAATGAGATTGTCAATCCTAGTCCAACCATGCTTCTTGTCTTCATCGTGGCTCTAGTGACTATCGTTCTAGGTGTTCAGAATCGGCGTAATCGCCGTCGCCTCGCTAACCTAGCATACGAGGATATGGAGGAGGAAGAAGTCGACGATGATGGTGATGCTGAGGGCGATGAATTCGATTTCGAATTACCAGCGGCTCTTGGTTCTGAAGAGGATTCTCCAGAAGATGAATTTGAGATTGAATTCGATGAAGATGACATTGAACTCATTGAATGAGAAACCGCTTCACTCGTGTAGGCGTATGAACTACGCTCCATTTCCCTTAAGTCCCTACGTGAGCCCCTGAGGGGTGGTTAGGGTCATGTCTGGTGCTCAGTTCGTCGTTAGAAATCCGGAATCTCGCGCAAAGGCTCGCTCGGTTTTCCTCGTCATGTTGATGGTCATTTCTAGCCTCGCTGCCTTTGAGTTCGCTGCATGGGAAGCATATGCATCATCTGATGCTGATGGAGACGGTTTGACTTACGGCCTCGAGTTTCTTCTGAATACGCAACCGCAGGATTGGGACAGCGACAACGATGAACTTCCTGATGGATGGGAATTCTTCCATGGTTTGAATCCGCTTGATGCGTCAAGTCTTACTGTGAATGGTTCTCTTGGTGATCCAGATGGGGACAGCCTGTCCAACAAGGATGAGTATCTCTACGGCATCCCATCTGGTTGGGATAATCCCAATACTCCCAATGTGCTTGACAATGGTGTTTGGTGGAATGGAACTGTTCCTACAAGGAACTGGGACGAAGAATCAGCTATGCAGGCTAACCAAGGTGCTGGTTCAGATGGTGCTGATGAGGACCCAATGGGTAACATCTGTGCCGATGGTATGGACAATGACCGGGATGGGGCAGTTGACTCTGCAGACAGTGATGGTGACGGTGATGCCGATTGTTCATCTGACGATGATGATGGTGACGGGAGCATCGATGAGGACCCTGACGGTTACGATACAGATAATGACGGTATGAATGACGGTTGGGAGGTCGCTAACGGTCTCGATCCGACGGTTCGAACCGGTGTTGATGGCCCTAATGGTGACCCCGATGGCGACGGTCTCGTCAATCTGTACGAATACGTGAACCCAACTTGGACCACGCAGAATTCGGGTACTCCTTACTTCATGCCAGGTGCTCCAAGTCAGCAGAGGACTGAGACAGAGTCCCCCTGCAATCCGGTCCTAGGGATTGGTCCGGGTGGCTGTGCAACATCCACTGCAGAGGTTGATGGAGTCACATCGACTAATCCACAGAGTCCTGATACTGATGGTGATGGTCTAAACGATAGTTACGAGGCACTTACACTTCTCACTGATCCAACTGACTCCGATACCGACGGAGATGGTATTCTCGATGGGACAGAGGTCAATGGGCAGTATGGAAACCCTGCGCAGGCCTCCGATCCTCGTGATAACAACACTGACGATGATCCCTTCGACGATGGCGATGAGGACACAAACGGCAATGGTTTTGTTGATAGTAATGAGACAGACCCTACTCGTGCAGAGGATTCGGGGGACTTCGACGGAGATGGGATTGAGAATTGGGAGGAGAACTTGACTTGCACCATGTGGGATGTAGCAGATACTGACTTTGGTGGTGCCGCGGATGGTTTTGAGATTCTTGCAGGAGTCAACACAGATCCGTGCCGTTCAACATTCGATTACGTGACTGTGTATTCAAATTACGATGCTAGTTCACAGGTTCTTCAAGTTGCTAATGCCACTGGTTTTGGTGCTGGATTTTTCGAGTGGCGTCCAACTGCTCCGGCTAGAACGGGGTTCTACAATTTGAGTAATGGATCTCTTGTTCCATTCACATTCACGGGTGCAGACGATGTCTCGAATCCCAATCGCTTGGTAGGAGTTAGTGTGCCCCCACCTGCTACAACTCAGACAGTGATACACAAGAATGGGTCATGGTGTTGGGATGCGTCAATCCAACCCGGTAATAACGACGCATGGTGTGATGATGATTATGCTGACACGGATGAGGATGGTTTGGCCGATTGGGAGGAATCATTCGGATTTTGGGGCTACCAATCAGACCCATATGATGTAGATTCTGATAACGATACAGTAAATGATCTAGATGAAATCATCAATGGCACTGATCCCCAAGAGCCTTGCGATAACAATCGTGACGATGATGGTGACGGGCTGAACAACTACTTTGAGAATAATACTGGGTGCGCTCTTTTCTACATCCCTGGTATGGGCGGAAATGGTTCCCTCGATACCTACCTGACCAATTACCAGCAAGCAGACACTGACGTAGGCGGCGTCTGGGATGGTCAAGAATATCTCGATGGTACCAACCCCCAGAATGCTCCATCTGATGATTTGAATCCCGCCGACACGGATGGCGACGGTATCCCCGACGCTATTGAGAACAATACAGGAACCAACTGGTTGGATCCGGATACTGATGGAGGAGGTCTAACTGACTACCAAGAGTGCCCTCCTCAGTTCTGGTCCACTCTTTGCGCGGGCTCGGGACAAGATCCGTTCGACCCCACAGACGATATTATTCAGAACCAGGTCGCTTTCTGGGCAAACAATACGACGGTCAACGTAGATCCAGCTTTGACACACTATTGGAGAGTAAATACCTATGATTTCTACACCGGTGTAGATTACGGGGTGAACTCATCACTGATAGTTCTCAACCCTATGACGCCAGGTTTCTCAGACAATAACTGGATTGCTTCCTCTCAGTTCCATAACAATTCCACCACATGGGAGTACACCTTCCCTTTCACAATCAACGTGAATTCCAATCTTCCAGGTCATTGGAGTATGACTGATTATTCCTCGTGGTCAGATCCTGCTGCCGGTTTGAATCATACTAACTACACACATGATATTCGTATTACTGATGCGCCAATCGATTTTTACTTTGGCAATGCTCCTGAAATATGGTTTTCCGATTCTGTTCGTGGAAACAGCACAGGCTACCAATCGAGTTCCTATGCTACGGATGTTCCAGATTATTTCACAGACATGACTTTGCTTGAATCCGAGGTGTACAACATCACGCAGTCGATTTTGACGTCCAGTGGTGCACTAAGCGCATACGATAAGATGGAGGTTCTGGTAGATTTCATTGAGAATGGTAATGCTACATTCACTCCTCGGTTGAATTACGACGGTAGTGGATACCCACAAGGTGGAGGCCCTGACTTCACGCACTTCCTCCTAGTGGATAGTAAGGAAGGGACCTGTGACGAGTGGGCAACAGTCCTCACGAGTATGGCTCGACTCTCTGGCCTCCCTGCTCGGAAGGTTACAGGTTTCGTCGACGGAAGCTGGCATGGAACTGGATACGAGGTCTTCGGATTCAATAGCGCATCCTGGGTTGAGGTTCACATGCAGACAAATTCGGCTCTTGGTAATGCAGACATGGGCTGGGTTCCCTTCGATGCTTGTCCTCCAGCCGAGGATGTGGAGATACTCAATGCGACCTTTGGCCCAATGATTGTGGACCGCAATGGGACCAGTCCACAACTTTTCTTGAATGGGACGATGGTCTACTCTGCTAATCAGACCGCGGTTCCAAACCTAGTTGTCGATCTCTATCTTGTGCCATTGTCAGAGGTCGGAGCGGTTCCCGGCTCTGCTTCACAACCAAGCCGTCTTGTTGGTACGGCCATTACAGATATCAACGGTAATTTCTCTGCGAAGGGAATTCCTCCTGAGTTTATTCCACCTGGTTACGGGGGCTTGGTTCTCCAGACAGTGCCTTCAGGATATGTTGGTTCAAATGGCCTGTTCGATAACTACATCGTAAATGTCACCGATAATGTCACTTTCATCGTCGAATCGCCTCTTCCAGTCAATGAGCCGGTCTTTGGTGCTGGTTCTAACACTACGATGAGTGGACGCGTTGAATTGACCTCTCCACCTGCTGGGGATTTGTCCTTGATTGACTTATGGGACATCAACAACGATGGTCAGCCTGATGGTTTCAGTCAAGTATACTTCAACTGGACTTCTACAATTAGTGGCCCCCAGGTCCTTACAGCTTCGATTGGTCCAAACGGTTTCTTTGAGATCACAGTACCAGTTGACGAGAATGAGTCACAAGGCTTGGTCAGCGCTACGTTGGAGTTCCCAGGGTGGCATGAAGACGATCTTAACAATGGTTCAACTCCACTTTATCACATTCGTCCAACGACTCAGGTTGTGAGTATGAATATCACACCGTCGCCCAATCTTGATATCGTTCTTGAGGGGCCATCTTCAAACAATTCTCTTCTGGAGATTAATGATAACATTACGATGAACGGGACCGTCCTCAGTCGTGGTCTTAATCCCGTTCCTATGGAGGGCACTCTCTTTCTCCAGATGCGTGTGAATGGTTCCGGCACACCCTTCGTAGACATCGCGAACTGGGAGCTCAATTCTACTACTTGGTCAGGTAATCCCGGAAATTTCTCAATCACGTGGTTCATGGATCCGGCTCTGGTTCCAATCACTCCTGGATACATCGATGCTCGCTTCATCTTCGATTCAGCAACCTTGGAAGCTAACGACGAGGTACTCATGCCACCTGGATACGGGCTGAAGAGTTACATTACCTTCGATTACTTCCTAGATGCACTTCCACGAGATCAACTCGGATTCATCTCAATCTCAATGTTCGACCATATGGGTACCTACGAACAGCCGTTCAATGGCACGTATGAGACCGAAATCGACGGCGTTCTCGTGAACACTACGGTTGATCCTGTGGATGGCGGATTCGGCTTTGAGTACACTCCTCCACTCGTTCCTGCCGGGGATTATCCACTTTGGATTAACTACTCAGGTTCTCAATGGTACTATCCTGCGACCAACAACTCCACTATTCGTATCCAAGGTTTAGCCGCTGTATCTGCAGTTCTAGGTCAGAGTTGGACTCACATCGGTGGGACAAATTACGTTACAGGCGATATTCGAGATGTAAATCTCACAGGTTCCCCTCTTGTACTGGGGAATAATTCCTCAATTTCAGCCATACTTGAGATTCCAGGCACTGGCCCTTCAGGGCCGATGGGTGAACCTCCGGCTCCAGAATTAATCCCGTTAGGTGGGACTTGGTTGGATGTGGCTAACGGAACCTACAATCTTTCATTCACGGTTCCAACATCTGTCGGAGCAGGGGTCTATTCACTTAACATCGAGGCTGATTTCAATTCAGCAGCTTTGGCAGGTGGGGCGTATTTCTACACGGAGGAGGGCATTTCAATCGACATTGGAATCGAGTCTGAAGCTGTCCTTGTTGCCATTGACCCGCCTTCGAAAGTCACGGCAGGTGACATTCTTGTGGTCAATGCGAGTGTCCGAGATGTTGCGGATGAAAGCAACATAACTGGTGCAGCTGTCCAGTTCATTTGGGATTGGGATGGTCCTAACAACCAATCCTTGCAATCTGTCACCACCGGTTCCCCCGATGGTATTGCGCGTTTCAATCCGGCAATTCCGGCTTCAGCGGAGCCTGGATACTACACGGTTCGAATCCTCATGGCTGATGATGTAACTGATCCACTTTCCACAGGTTCTGCACGTTGGATTGGGAACCATACGGATCTGAATATAACGGTCCTAGTCCCAACTATCATTTCGAATCTCGTGATTACCCCCCCGACCTTCCTTACTGCCGGATCCAACTTCCAATTAGTAGGGCAAGTTGAGGATGCGATTGATCCTAATCGGAATTTCTCAGGTCCAATTGACATTACCATTTTCTTTGAGGGTAATTCCAGTGAGGTTTTGATTTCCTCGTTTACGACTGCCGTAAACGGTAGCTTCAATCTTACAGTCCCCACAGATCCTGCTGGCGATGGACTATCCAGTGGGAACAAAACTCTAGTCGTTGGCGTCCTGGAAGGGTCCAACCCATTCTATCTCCCAAGTAATATCACTCAGAATGTACTCGTTAAGGGAGTTACAGACTTTACACAGACGACCCCGTTGATTCCTATAGTCGTAAATCGTGGTGATTCCATTGATTTTGGTGCGACACTTGTCGAGGCTAGCGATAACAACAGGGCTCTTGGGAACCAAACAATCGGCGCATTATTCCACGATACTTCACTTCCAACCGAGGTCACGGATGATACTGGTGTCGTTCGCTTCAACTTCAGTATTCCAGACACACATCCGCTTGGTTTGGTTGATATGACGCTATCTTACGCAGGCAATTTCACTCTACTTGGGACGAATCGAACGTTTAGTACTGTGACTGTCCGGACAATAACAATCCTCGTCGTCGACCCGATTGTAGCGAATCCCATCGCTGGTGGGACATTCAATGTCACAGGCACACTGACTTCAGAGAACGGTTCAGGAATCATCGATCGCAACGGTAATCCTCTATTGCCATCGTTAGTCATTACAATTGATGGATTCTCGGATACCTTCACTCCTACGAATGGTACTGTATACGATGGTAACTGGACTGCTACGATTACGCTTGATCAGACATTCCCTCGTGGAACTCACAATCTCAATGCTTCTTTCACACCGACAGTGAACTATTTCCTCGGTTCGAATAATGGTACCACATTCGACAGCCGTGGATACACAATACTAGACTTCGCGGCCCCTCTTGATCTTGATCCCGAGCGGCGCACAGTCCGTGGTAACAATGTGACTGTTGGCCTAAGCCTCTTCGATAATGCCGGTGATGCAGTTGAAAATGCCACAGTCAATATTTCGATTGATAGCCTGACTTCATTCGACATCATGACGGATTCGAGCGGATTTGCAGTTGGTAACTTCAGTGTACCTTCGACTTGGCCGGTTGGTTTCATGACGATCAACGCGACTTATGATGGACTCGCAGGGACGACAGGTGTTGCAGGTGATGCAACCTTCACTCGTGTTGTGATTCTTGCACCAACAGTTCTCACTGTTGATTCAGTGGAAGGTGATCTTGTCGCAGGCCAGATGATCTACATTAATGGCACACTACTTGATGAAAATGGAGCCGCGCTTCTGAATCAAACCGGTGCCCCTGTCGGTGGATTGGTTCATCTTGCTATGGATGGCATTGATACAGGGACGTCTACAATTGTGCAATCCGATCCAACCACTGGTTCATGGAGCATAGCATACATGCTGCCCCTTGATACCACCCCTGGCACTCACAATGTCTCCACCACATTCCTTGGTGGATTCCTTTGGGTGGATCCTATGGGTGAAGGTGACTCGGTGAACCCAGAGTTCTATCTTGGTTCATTTGCAAGTTTTGAATTCGATGTATCGGTACCCACTGAGGTTCGTCTCTTTGGAGGAGGCACAGAGGTTGTTCGAGAAGACCTCCTCAGTCTTGTGGGTGTTCTCTTCGATGTAGCCGAACGTCCAGTTCCAGGTCAGAATCTGACAGTATGGATGAATGGTCAGTTCTTGACTAACGTTACTACTGATGTGGAGGGGTCATTCTCAATTCTCTACCCTGTTCCATTGGATATGGCTCTTGGAACTCAGACCGTCGAGGTTCGATTTGCAGGTGCTCCACTCTATCTGCCATCTACCAGTTCTACTACCTTCGAGGTATTTGCTCCGACAGTTCTCACAGTTGATGCATTGGATACCGCCGCTGTGGGTGATGCGGTAATGATTACAGGTACAATACGAGACAACCTTCCCGACGGTTGGATTGCTGGACACTTTGTTACAGTGCGTGTGGATAACAGTATCATCGGAACAGTTACGACTGAATCTGATGGTTCTTGGAATCTAAGTTGGATTGTTGGCCCGGCATTCTCTATCGGAGATCATCTTATTCTCGCCTACGCTGAGCCTCAGGGTTACTACTTAGGTGGGGAGGCGAATACGTCGATTACTATCAAGCATAATGCGATTTTCACTGGCATCAATCTCGAAAATAGTGGTTACGCTACCCGTGGTGAAACTTGGAATCTATCTGGTTCACTTGTAGATGGGGATACGAGCCCTCAGATTCCTATTGAGGGTGCGACGGTGATTATCGAGGTCGATGGCCAACAGATTACAACTGCTCTCACTGATACAAATGGTAGGTTTAGTGTGGAGATCCCTGTTGAGTTCTCATCTGATCGAGGTGCACACACAATTCGTGTGAGCTATGAGGGTAATGACCAGTTCATCGGCGATGATGCCGAGGTTACTGCATACACATGGGCTGACATCACCATCGAGATTCTTGGTGTATCGGACAACAATATCCGTTCCAACGCATCCCATCCAATCGAGATTACTGGTCGTGTGCTTGAAGTGGGCGGAACCGGAAATGTCGTTTCAGGAGCATCTCTAGTACTCCTATGGGAGGGTTCGCCAGAAACAACCGCCGTGGTATCATGGGATAACGCCACAGGTCAGTTCACGATTACCATGGTTGGTCGAGCCCCTATGCAGGCAGATATCCAGTTTGATGTTCAGGTTGCTCAGGACGATGTCCGTTGGTTCAACTCAGGTGAAGAAATTGGTATTGACGCCTTCCTAATGATTCCTGCATCTTTCGTTGCCGAACCCGTAACAGTCCAATTGGACTCGAGAGAAATCGTTGGTATTGTTCGTGTCGTGGCTGATGACAACGGTTTGCCTCTAGCCAATATATCCATTTCAGCCATCTTGTCTAATCAATCATCTGAGTTGACACAGTTTGGTAAGCTCACAGATGAGTTCGGCATCTTCGAGTATGTCTTTGTCAGTCAGGAACCTCTACCACCATTCTCAGATCAAGCACATTGGGGGCAGTTCAACATCACGTTAGACAGTACCTCCGATGTGATTGCGCCCATTGATCGCGGCGATTTACTCAACCTGAAGGTTGACCTACAGTATGAGCAATTAGAAGAGGTCTCTTCGGGTCTTTCGACGACTACCATTGCATTCCTAGTTATTCTACTAATCAGTGCCTCAGTTGTTGGTTTCAGGCTAAGGAACCGTAAGACCGCTATTGAGGAGATGCAAGACATATTCTCCTATACTGCAGAGTTGTTAGCGGCTGGTGATTCAATCCGTGAAGCGATCTTCAATTGCTACGAGGACCTCTGTCTCGTTCTGATGCAGAGTGGATTCCTGCGTCGTGACTTCGAGACAGTTCGTGAGTTCGAAGTTGCCATCCGGCAGGCTCTCCCAATACGTGAGTCCGCTCTAGAGGCCCTCGATACGGTATTCGAAGAAGCTCGTTACTCATCCCATGAAATGGGGGAGCAACACACTGCTACTGCGCAGCAGGCATTGGCAAACGTAGTCAGCGAGATTCAGGGTATTGAGGAAGTCCCAGGACGGTAATCGTCACTATTCGAGGTGGATGTCTAGTCCGCCATCGGTGAATCTAGCGTTAGCGATAGAGATTCCACTTGGTAGTGGAGTGACGATGGATTCGAGACCCTCTCGATCGATCCTGATGAATTCCGTGGCATCGACATAGCCAGTGAATACCTTGATTCCATCCACTGGGACCTCCTTCATGTGGATGTGGATTCCATCATGCATTGGTGTTGCATCGAGAGAAGCTCCTGAGAGTTCGCTTGCCAAGATGCGAGCTCCGGCTTCACGTGTCATTTCGACAAGTTCGCTAGTGTGGCGGACAAAGGCATCGGCTTGAATGGCTGCATCGAGTGACCCTAAATCACGGCGGATGAAGCGCTGATGAAGTGCTGATGCATCCATTTCAAGCCCAGCAGGGGTCTCATCTTCGTTCTCTGAATCCAGAACGACTGGAGTCCATTCAACCTTCTCCATAGGACTCACTGGGGTCGCCGAAGGTCATCAACCCGTCGTCTCATTCGGTATTTCGTGCTGGTTCAGGATGTCGCTGAAAGAATCGGCGAACAAGCCTCTCTGTGGCTTCTGGTTCACCTGTATGGAACATGTTGAGGCCGGTTGGGAGGCATGCTTTGTATCCTCGGTCGCCAACCCGACGTTCGAGAACAAGTACAACAGCACGATCCTTCGCCTTTCGAATAGCCCTCCCCATCGCTTGGAGGATTGCATTCATCGCAGGTTGTGCAGCAGAGTACTTCCAAGCATTCCGTTCTCCGAATCGGTCAGATATGTAGTCGCGAAGAGCCTGGTTTGATGCAGTTGGAGGTGCCATAGGTATGCCAACGCATATGACTGCATCGAGGATGTTACCTTCGTAGTCGACGCCCTCCGAAAGTCGAGCATTGTAGACGCCTGCGAGAAGACATCTCTGTCCTGAGTCCCTTGAGCGATGAAGACGATCGAGCACATCCTGCACCCTACTCTTTGACCAAGTTCTCTCTTCCACAATTAGGTGGCGTCCTGGCCACGAACCGTCTTCGATAATCTCTTCCAACATGTTGTAGGATGGAAGGAAGACGGCCACGTGTCCTGGTGTTTGTCGGAGTAAACCGTGGATGTGTTCGCGGATTTTACGCGTATTCGCTGAACTACGGTCCTTGTAACGTGTCGTTACATCTGTAGCAAGGATGACTGGTCTCCTATCGTTTTCGAAGGGACTAGAGTACTCTTTGTAGGCCACTGTTCGTTTCTCTGGCATCCCCAAGATATCGCCATACATCGAGGGCGGAAATAGGGTTCCTGACATCAAAATCCCTCCAGCAGCCTTTTTGAGAAGGGGTCTTGCAACAACGCCTGGGTCAAGGAGGTGTGTAGTGATTCTACCTTCCTCTCCTAATATGTCAAAGACAGTAGCAAGGGCAGAGTCGCCTTGACGTGTATGGAGGATATTGAGTAATTCCCCTAGGCGGTGACATGCGATCTCTGGATCAGTATCAAGTGATTCGTCGATTTCGACCCTAACCGATTCTAATGTACTGATAAATCGACTCATAGTCATCGGCTCATCCAATGTCTCTTCAAGTGAAGCTTGGAATATTCCGAGTAATTCTTCTGGTTCTGTCATTAATTCACTATCTTCTCCGAGTACTCGTTTGAGATTGAGGAGATGCTTCCCAACCTCTCCTCGTATTCTCATAAGTGCCTTTTCTGCAAGTGCAGCTTCTTCGGCATCTCCAGTCCAAGCCTCTGCTCCATCTCCCTCTTCCAATGCCTTCACAACGGCCTCGTCCTCTTTACCTCGGTGCTCCTGCATCTCACTGACACAGTCGCGAAGCACCTTCGCAGTCAAGCGCCTTTCGAGACCTCTTCGGATTCTATTAGGGAGGTTGTGTGCTTCATCAACTATCAGTATCGAATTTGATAGTTCTACACCCATCGATTCAAGTGATGCTTCTCTGACCTTGTCAATGAATACGTGGTTGTAATCCAAAACAATCAGATCACATTCTTTGGCACATTGCCTAGCACATGTCCAAGAGCATACCTTCCGTTGCTTCCCTTGTTTTATTACATCATCAACATGCCTAGGTTCCTCAAGGATATACGTCTTGAGACCCTCTCTTGCGTCGTGTAGGATGCTATCATTAATTCCAAATTCACAGTTACATCTCCCTGTGAATCGATCCACATCAACACACATTGAATCTCTCCCAATTAGGTCCACAAGACGGACCTTTTGTCCATTCATTCGAGCGTTAATCTTTCGAACGGTATCTACTACAATCCGATGTTGACTTTGACGCCCAGTCATGAATAGAACGGTCTTCTTTCCTTGTGGATGGTTGGTGGCTCTAGCAAGTGTTGCGCTTAGTGCAGCAGCTGTTTTTCCAATTCCTGTTGGTGCGGCGGCAAACAGGTAACCATTTTCTTCGAGGGTCGACAATGCGTCCTCTATCATCTCACGTTGGCTATCCCTCAGGACATCGTGAGCAACGAAGGAGAATGAGGTCGCCACGAACACCATCCTCACGCGGCCCTTCAAGAAGATTCGCTGAGGAGCCTTCCGGCTGACCCAGTTGGGGTGCCCCGCCGAAGCGGGGCGGGTGTGTGGGTGATTATCTGGTGGAAAGGGTCCGCAGAGCGCGTATTCTCAATCCCGAAAAGTTTCCTGGCATGTAGGGGGTTTGGTCAAATCCATGGAGTTCGGTGGCTGCATCTAGCGCTCGGTCCCGAATCTCATCCATTGGTTCGTTGTTGAATATGCGGCGGACGGGTTCTGACTTGGTTGCCTTCGCCAAGAGTCGGTTGTGTAGAGCACTGCGCAGAGCAACATGGGTGAAGACATTGGTCGCGGGGGGGCGCTGAGGCCCCCCCGCATTGGTCGAGTTCCCATCCCCTACCATGTCCATTTGCCCCCATTAGGCTGTGTGATCCTCATTCTGACGACTTTTGTCGTGGAGATTCTTGAGGCGCTGTTCCATTTTCGTTTGCAGCGTCTCGCCCTGATCCATGACTGCATTCATGTGATCTCGAAGGGCGTAACGTGTTACAGTCTCAGGTGTGTCGCCATTAATTTGGCAGAACATATCGAGTTTCTCTGTCAGATCGGGCCCTAGGTCGACTTTCACAGTCCCTCCTACAGCTCGTGAGGGTCCGGATTCCAATAGGAGTCGGACTGCGTGTCGAATAACATCCGAACGGTTACGCATTCCATCGAAGCCAACTAATTGTTCAAGCATCATTAGGTGATCCTCAGGAATTCTGAGTGAAACCATCGGACTCTTGCTGGCCATGTCTCCGTGCCCTCCGGGCTCAATGTTATGGCGGCATCATATGAATGTATTGCAAATGAAATACATTTGTATTACACAGGTATTCTACTCTTCTTCATCTTCGCGTTTCCTGTTTTCATTCCACCATTTCCAACTGATTAGTCCAATTAGTGTTGAACTTGCATGACCAATTGAAATGGCTGCATCTGTACCGTAACTAGTGTAATTCCAAACCTCGAATAAGAACACAAGTATCAACGGAAATTGTGGTTTCTTAGCATGATATGCCAGTGCTCCTAATGCTCCAAACATTCCAATTGATCCACCTCTGAATGATCTACTCATGACGTAAGAAAACAGTTCAATATCTGGATATAAGGCGAAACCAGCATTGTAAAAAATCGCCATAAGTATTGATGTTAATGCACTTGTTCCGATAAAAATTATTGCAGCACTCTTCCAATTATTATGTGCTTCGAACGATTGTAAAAAGAACATTATTCCCGCTGTAACATACATTGCGTGCACTGTGTCCCAATGTGCAAAGGGTGAAATCAACAATGAGAATAAGAAAATTAGAGGATTAGTAGTCAATTCATTTGGGTCCATTCTAGCGATTTTTTCACTTATTATTCTTAGATCATAGAACAGACTTCCTTCTAGAGCCTCATCAATTAGCATGACATAAATCCAAACGATTACGAGATATGCTATTGTAAATCGTCGTGTTCGTAAGATTTCTAGTGGGTTAAGTAGCCTTCCAGAAGCATCTTTCCAAGGCGCTACAAATCC
>DAYJ01000114.1:0-7973 GCA_002506875.1 Euryarchaeota archaeon UBA40
ACATCGATCCATGGGAATAAACAGAGGCTGTGAGATATGTCGATGCGGCAGAAGCGACTGCAACGTCGGGTTCTCAATATCATCCGTGGATGGAACGATGCACACGGAACACCCCTTCAGAGCCTGATTGAAGGAATGGACATTGGTGATGATTCCAACATCACACTCCATGTCAGTCCATCTCGTCCACATTGCCCGTGTTGTCTCTACGACCTACAAGATCTACGTGCAAGGCTAATCGAAACCAAAGGAGTGGCTGGAGTTCGACTTGAAATCGTCGGAATCCCAGATGCTTCTCGTTGGACACGAACATTGAATGAATAAACGATGGAAAATACGATTTCACGGAACTCGTAAATGATGGAATTAGGCCCGTGGTTGGCTCGAATGATGAGATGTCGTTTGGCCAGTTCCAAATTACTGAATCGGGATGTCGGTTGATTGATATACTCCCGCATACAACTAGAATGTGCATGTCTCGATAGACTTGTCCTTTGTTGTTAGAGGTGAACCTTGCGGTGTGTAGCATCGCATTGTAAGGCAACAAAGGAGAAAGTGAATATGAAGACAAACAAACACACGAACAAGAGACCGACCGTGCTGGTTCGCTGCAAGGGCAAGATCATTGCCCGCAGCGACTCCAACATCGTGACCGCAAACCGGCGAGTCATCGTCCGCAACAACGAGCGGACTGTGGCCTGTCGGAAGCTCTGGGTAATTTACCCTGGCAATCTGTGTCGAAACCCCAAGGGGCGTCGACCCGGTCACTGCACCTGCGGGACCTCCTTCGCTCACTCTATGGAGTGAGCGGAGGGGTTTCCCTACCCCTGGACTGGGGATTCTAGCGAATCCAGTCGGCAGACAAAATCCTGAAACTTAGTCATCAACAGAATCGTGTTCCCAACGACGACGATGCCGTTCCTCGACCTCGTCAAACTTGCTTCGTACCCGAGACCCAAGCCACCAGAGAGCAATACCTAATGCGATTACATCGAAAATGAGGAAGGCGATTAGTAACGGTTCCATCATTATCAACTCACAACGGCGGAATTACATCGATTACACATGATGAGACAGCACGTCCAATACAAGTCAAAATTGCACCGTCTGCTACAATGTCCTCATCTAATCCGGGTGGAAGTGGATCAAGACCATCCACTTCCCCGCTTACAAGACGCATCATGCAAGTACCACAAGTTCCAGAGGTACAGTTTGAAGGGACTTCAAGACCGGCTTTGCAAGCAGCTTCTAGAAGCGTCTCGTGGTTTTCCACCTCGATAGTAGCCAACGGAAGGGATGCACGCCGGAAACGGACCACCGGCTTGGACATCCGGTCGCCTCACCGATCTTCCCAACGGGTCCAACGCCCAGTCTGCTTGTTGAAGTAGAGGCCTGCCTTCTTCATCCACTTGTTGAACTTCGTTGCACCGGCACCGGTACTGATGATGAAATCTTCACGATGCTCCTGGGCCTGAATGTAGCCATGAACTGCAAGCGTCTGGTCAATCCACTCATCAATGCTCATTAGACCACCAGCAATTGAGGACTCTTCAACTGCTGCAACTGCCTCATCTGCGCTAGCGCCAGTCGCCTCAAGATCAGCACGAAGCATGTCAGCCACAGAGGGTGCACGATCAGGCATAGGGGGATCATAATGAGGCATACGCGGAGGTGTGTCTGGAGAGATAGTGATTGAGTTTGATTCAAGAGTGCCCTCTACAATCACAGCCATTGGTGCCGTGAATTCATGACCACAATCCCAGCAAATGAAGGAGAAGTTCTCGCTATCGTCTAAGTTACGGTTACCTCCTGCAGGTTCTAACTCTTCATTGCATTCTGGGCAAGCGTGAAAAGTGATAGAGGGGACTATCTTTCTTCGGAAATCCACAATGTCTTGTGGCGTCCCAACAAGTTCCAACATCTCATGATCACGGGCGGCTTCAAGTCCACGGGTCTCAAGTTGATCTCGAAGCTTGTTCCGCTGCTCATCCTTGGTCTCGTTGTCATGATTAGTCTCAATCTTCACAATGAGTTCAATCGTCTTACCCAGACGATTCATGATTGTCTTCTGTGCACGGAACTGCTCTAGTCGCGCCGTCCGGCGTCGTTCTCTGTTCTCATTAATTTCTGCGATGACGTCCTTCTGCTGGCGCTTGAATCGCTGCTCATCGATACGATCCATTTCCTTCTTCTCAGCGAGGACCTCTGCAAGGAATCGCTGACGACCGGCTTCGCGTGGACCAGATTGGACCGCTGTAACCACACCCTGAGCAATCTCCGGCTTGAGGCCATAATTCTGCTCAAGTTGTTCCTGAGTGAGTTTCTTGATTTCTCCAATTTTGAGGCCTGCATCTGAGAGGATGTCTGCCGTATTCTCATCAATCCCGCGACGTAGAAGCGCGAGATATGTGTCCTTCTTTGCCATATTCCCACCTTCTTTCGCGCACGACCTCGTTTTAATGGACTCATTGGCGCGAATCCCGGCCGCGCATTCCACCCGAGTCCGGTGTTCGCTATCAATCCGACGCGAAAAATAGGCTTCAATCAGGTTCGAAAGCCTCGATTTCTATGGTCAAATGAATCCAATCTTCTGGCGAGAGAAGGTCAGGTCTAGATTCAACGTCGATTTCAGTTGCCTCTAATACTGAATCAATTGCGTTCGACCATCGTTCGCGGTACCATCCTGGAATTCGACTAATTCGCTTTGGATTAGAACGAAGCATGCTTCTCACCTTGCGGCGGCGTTGAGCGAAAACGTGCTTTACGATTAGACGATGTAGGCGATGGTTTAGGTTTGCAGGTAATGCCTCTTTCCTCGGGACAAGACAAGCAAGTTGAGAATGTACACGTGGGGACGGAACGAAACAATGAGGCGGTACAACTGGTCCAAGATTAACCTCCCAATCAAGGGCTGTGTTGAGTCCAAGTGGACCTACAGAGTCGGGGCCACCATGCATTGCGAGCCTATGGGCAAACTCCTGCTGAAGGAGAAGGACCACGCAAGTAACCGATGAGGCGCCTGGTTGGTTACGAATTCGATCGATAAGTGGACTAGATATTTGGTATGGGATGTTGGCAACGATATGTGTCACATCGGGCCATTTGACAGCCAGAGCATCCCCTTCAATTAATTCAAGACGGCCAGATTCAATCTCTTGAGTGAAATTGCGATTGAGGTGGTTAATCGCCTCCTCCTCAATCTCGATCCCAATAACTGATGCTCCAGTCGAAAGAAGGTGCAGCGTTAGCGAACCTGGACCTGGACCAATCTCAAGAACACGGCTGTCCGGTCCGAGGGGCTGGTTTACTTCAGCACACATCTCAATTGCACTGTAAAGGACCGTCTCATCATGGAGATAATGTTGTCCAAGATCCCTGTCGGCTCTCCTTCGGTCAAGTAGGAGGTCAATCAACAGACGTGCGTCCACGTCATCCATGGAAACGCTCACCCAGCCCGGATGAGCATGTTGAGAATATTCGGGAGCATGCCGGGATCACCAAGCTCCTCGGCGAGGCGAATCGCAAGAGCCTCGGCAGTATCGAAACCTGCAGATTCATCCACAGCATCGAAGTCAGCCCAGCCTGCTCGGCCACGCTTCTTCACCATGTCCTGAGCCTTAGAAGGGCCCACGCCAGTGAGTAATTGGAATGCGTGCATCTTACGATTAATTGGACCACCCCTATTGTAGAACATCATGAAGACATCAGGATTAGACCTGATAATCTCGGTTAGAGTGCTCACGAGTTCACCTTGTGTCGTACCTGATAGATCGCGATGGCGGAGTATGCCAACTATTCCTTCGCCGTCTGTAACAGTGATTTTTTCACCAGCACTACCGCCACGATACCGAACGAGATAGAGGCCGTTCTCAGTAATCGCATGAGTTACACCCGGAGCAACACCTTGGGGAGAGGCGTCGATAATTCGAATGACCCATTCCCCGCTCAGGTCGGGACCGCCCGGTGTAGGTTGCATGTTCCTCGTACCTCCAATGCAGTTCCAACTCAAGTGTGTTGTGCTGTGAAACCGAATCAAATCGTCTGTTTCACGTGGGTAATGATCATCTCAATCTCAGATTCGCTGACTTGAATCCGGAATGGAGCCACAATTACACGAATCTCAGCAGGCGTCTGCGGGCGAATCTCTGCAATCTTGGATCTAATGAAATCATTCTCTGCGATACTCTCGACATCTGCGAGAGCTTCGTGAAGTTGACCATGAACCTTGGAAGAGGTTGCACTTCCCCCACGGTTAGTGCTAGCCGCCCACTCAGCGTGTTCCATTGCCATCTGCTGCTCACGAGACTGCTCTTCGCGTGAATCGTTCGCAGCCTGGAGAAGGTCACGGACGGTAGCGAAATCGATGAACTTTTTTTCCGACATAGATATCATTCCGTTGGGCGTAAGTGCTCAGGTCGAGCGAGGACTGACTTGTTCTTGTTCTTGTCTGTGAACTCAACAACATATGCACGACCTTGCTTTGCAACAATCGTACCGGTCATTCCTTGGAAGCGACGATGCGGCATACCTGCCTGCTGACCACCATCGAGAACAATGGAAACGCGGTCTCCTTCAGTATATGGATGCATGACGCGACTAATATTGACGCGTCCACGCTCACTCTTGGAACGCTTCAGAATGCGACGGGTGCCTTGACGGGTTCCGTGTGTTCGACGCATGGCTATGCCTCCTCTGGGATTCGGTCGACCGACGCCGCATTCTTAAGTCCGTCGCACGACAGAAACCGTTTCTTCAATGGACATATGCTCACTCTGCATGAATTTCGAGGACATCCAACCAAAGGACCTCGCATGCTCGCTCTAGAACCTCAGCTACAGAGGGCGTGGTACGTCCATCGTCCGAATGAACCATCTCTTTGACGTAAGTCCCTGTCTGACAACGGACATCAAACTGAATCTCGTTATCCTCAACAATGACGTTCTCTATCGAGACAAGTTCACGCTTACGGACAAGGTCCGAGCGACGATGTGCGACGCGCTTCGGTGTCCTCTGTTCAAGCATCACACCACTCAGCGCAAGGATTCTCTGCTCGGCATCCTCCTGATCTAACGGATCGCCTTCAATCCCAAATCGTATGCGATAGGATTTCTCAGCCTTCGTCTCCTTGATGCGAGCAACCTCAGGGCGAGTCGATGGTCGCAGTTCATCGACCTCAACAAGGCCTTCAGCACCCTCTGCAATTGAGGTGAGTAGGCCTTCAATGTCTGGTGCCCTCTTCTTCGGGCGCTTAACCTCGATGACAAATGGTCGTCCGCGACCTAAGCATCGCACATCGATATCCTCGCGCCCCATACCGTGAAAACTAGTATCCTCCGCCTCCAGTAACTTACGAATGGGTTCTCCGACCAGGTCTTGAACTGAATGTAAGTACTGTAACCCTGTCATTTCACAGGAAGGGCAGCCACCTTCACGCCCCTTACAAGCCCTACAGGGCCAACGAGTCTGGGGCACCTCTCGGGACAGCTTGCGGTACCTTCCATACAAGAATACTGGGCGCACCTCAGCCTTCACACGAAGAGTTAGTGAATCTACTAAGATCATCACATCCGGGACCTCCTTGACCAGTTCGACATCCGCTACTTTCTCCTTTAGAGCGAGTTCGACAGCTGCTGCAAAAGACGCCTTGAGGGGCGGTGCACCTCGTGCACCAAACCTCTTTCGAAGGTAATCTTCCTCTTCTACCAATTCCTTGCTAATGTGATGCCCCATCTGAAGGGTGGTGAATTCCACGCCCTCAGTCTCACGTAAAATTCGCACGACAATGTTCTGAATATCATCGAAGAGATCCTCGCAAAAGGGGCAGTAATCGGGACTGATTTCGGAAAGCATTGAATCGCGCTCGATAGCGTCCACACGAATTCGGGCTCCGTGTTCTTTAGCGGGAACTCCACCCTCATTCAAACGACCTCCTATACGAGCAAGACAATGATCGCATGCACCAAGACGAATTACGTGACGAATTCCCATAGGAGCAGGGCATGGTGGCGCTTCCATGTCACGAAGTGCTGGAGTGTCATCCTCGAAATCATCCTCGTCTTCGAGGTCATCCTCCGATACTTCCGAATCATCGACAGGGACCAAATCCTCCCATGGATCGATGGCCCCGCCATAACCGGCTGAAGCGTAGTCCAACCACTCGTCCTGGTCGTCGTCAGTCATCAAATCGCCTCCGCACTACAGGTGGACAGACCCGCAGGGTGGATAATCAGAGCGCAAGCATCCTGTGATTTGAGGCTTCCTTCAATGATCAACATCTAATCGATTGAGGGCGATGTCTGTTATATGCTCAAAAGACCACAATCCGCTGGAGCACCCGCTGGTCCATGTGAATCGAACAGCATATCGTCCAACTGCCTCCGCTTTAGGCATCTCAATCCGAAGGCGTTTGACCTCCTCAGCAAGTCCCAATCTCCGATGTGGATCCTTCCAGCGAGGACGACACTTCGCACATGGACACCATGCACGTAATTCGTGATAAGGTATGGTGAGTTCATCGCCATCGACGTAACGTAAAGTAATCGAATCGTCTGCACGTTCGAGTTCTTTCAACCGGTCTGCCATGTATGATGCACACATCCTATTCCGATTCCAACCCTTCGACCGAACGTGTGAAATCGAGGTAAGCCACGATACGTAGAGCCGCCGGGGCGAGGATAAGCGACGCGATGAGTGATAGTGAAATCATTAGAGCGCTGAACAAACCGAATGTCGAGAAGAAGCCCATCGATGATCGAGATATTACGATGAAGCCAGTAATATCGCTGAGGGCAGAGCCCACTAAGGCAATTCCACTCGCTGCACCAACAGCCGAAAGTGCGGGCAGAGTATCCAACCCGTTCAGACGCTCCTCTCTGAATCGTTCAACGACATGGATGACGTAATCGATTCCGACGCCGAGAGACATCGTCGCAATAGCGACGGTGACCATGTTCAGTCCATAGCCAAACCAAGCAATAGCACCATACAACCAAACAACGACTATCAGAATAGGACCTGTTGTTAGAAGAGCAAGTGACAGAGCCTTTCCCCCCCATATAGGTTCGATAATCAGGGCAAAGATGCCCAATGCAATAGCTATCTCAAATGGAACGGAATCCAAGAATACACCGAGCGAAATTATTCCACCTGTAAATAGAAGCATACCCATCGGACCAATGAGAGCACGGAGTTTTCGATCAGGTACACTGATGAGATCACGAACCCAGCCTCCACGGTTTTCAGAACTCCGGAATCCCCACCAGAGAGTAACCAAGCAGAACAGTACCCCTAGACCGAGGGAACCCTGGAGTTCTTCTTGCATACGCGAGGCCTGAACATAACGAGTGATTGGTGAGCCCGTCTCTATTGTCCAAGTGATTGGATACGACTCATTGGCAGTATCTCGATCCACACGCTCCCGTAAGGGAGTTGCTGAGAGGTTTTGCAGCGGTGCAAGATCACGATGCAATTCTGCAATTGCTAATTCAACCTGATCAAATTGTTCTGGCTGACGCAAGCCGAAACGAAGCACCATGCGATCAAAAGTTGCGTTGTTACCATCCAAATCTAACCACGGTTGAGATGGATCCAACGGTTGGCTCGGTTGAATGAAGTTTGATACGATGCTCGCAGGGATCATGGGATATCCCCCACTCTCTGGAATCCCATGCAGATACATGTGGCCAAAGAAGTAGGTAATACACCCACGATCTTCGAAATTAACGAACAATTGAGCCATCCCCCGATAGGGACAATCGACACCGTTCTCCGGTAGTGAAGTATTCCACCCAGTGGCCTCGAATGGTGTAGAATTGTACCAAAGTGCAAACTGTGCATATTCCAACAGTTCATCAATTGCAAGAAGTTCTACTGCTCCAGACGGTTCACGAGCAAAACGATCTGGATCTTCTGGACCCAACTTGTTCATGTTGTATCTTAGTTCCTTGACCGCATACAGGACATCGGGATGAGTC
>DAYJ01000114.1:8063-8623 GCA_002506875.1 Euryarchaeota archaeon UBA40
CGGTAGGGGCAATCGACACCATTCTCAGGTAGCGAAGTATTCCATCCTGTGGCCTCAAAGGGTGTAGAATTGTACCACAATGCGAACTGGGCATATTCCAACAATTCATCGATAGCGAGAAGCTCTACTGCCCCTGACGGTTCGCGTGCGAAACGATCTGGATCTTCGGGGCTCAACGTGTTCATATTGTATCTCAGTTCCTTGACCGCGTACAGGACATCTGGATGGGTCAAGTCGCCCTCAACAAGAATCTCCGCAGGTTCACCCTCCTCTGCAAACCTCTCATTCACAAGAAGAACACCGAGAGCGAAATTCGATTCGTCATCGAGGAAGTCCTCAACTTGGAAATCACCCTCTAGATTCATCATTGCTGGAGTAGCAATCGCAGTAACAAGAACGGTGAGTAGAACCACAGCCGGGGCCCAAGCACCAGAGATTCGGGCCGTAGAGGCTAACCACGACTGAGGAACAAGACGAATGAGATCTGTCGGTTCGGATTGAAGGCGCCCACGATCACGTAGCCATCGGTCCACATCTAGACGAAGTAGCGGAACCCACAA
>DAYJ01000114.1:8927-9138 GCA_002506875.1 Euryarchaeota archaeon UBA40
AGACGAAGTAGCGGAACCCACAAGCCAGTCAGAATGAAGGCTGCCATGACTCCAAGTGCTGCCTCAAGACCGAAGGAACGGAGGGCTGGAATTCCTGAGAACATATTCGCCATGAACGCAGCAACTGTGGTCAAGGAGGTCAACATAATAGCGCGACCGACCCGATTGAGTGAAATCATCGCAGCCGTCTCAGAGGTACCTCCTCGACGCC
>DAYJ01000114.1:9353-42086 GCA_002506875.1 Euryarchaeota archaeon UBA40
GAGAACATGTTCGCCATGAACGCAGCAACTGTAGTCAAAGAGGTCAACATAATAGCGCGACCGACCCGATTGAGTGAAATCATCGCAGCCGTCTCAGAGGTACCTCCTCGACGCCTTTCCTCCTTGTATCGATGTAATGCATGGAGGCTGTCGTCAATACCGAGAGCGAGAATAAGAATAGGGAGCAAATTCGAGAATTGAGAACGTTCAATCACTTCGAATCCAGTTCTATCACCAAACAAGATTAGGAGGCCGATGGATCCTTGCATCCAAACAAGGCTCAGTACTAAACCAAGACCCACTATTCCGACATCTGACCAACGACGAAGGCTGAACCAGAGAAGGATCATGATGGCTACGCCCATCAGCACAATGAGCCAAGCACTTGAGAGGAGTTCACGATTAACTTCGACATTAGGAGATTCACCGATTAGGAGGGTAGATGTGAAACGATCTTCGTCTCGAATCAAACGTTCAAGATCTAGGTAGAGCCACTCTGTCGAACACGGATCTTCGCCGTCATTAATTCGATTGAGACATAAGTCCGTAGTAAGAGACGGTGGATCCGCTTCAAAACCGAGGCCAGAAACCGCATAACCCCAGTCTTGTTCTGCATCGGACCATGAGAAAGTCCAACCATTAGCAAGCATTTTCTCACGGTCATATTGGATTAAGAGCCAAGCCGAACCAGCAGACCATCGACCAGGCAACCATTCCGCACCAACCCAATCTTCTCCATCCAATGTCCCATTGACAGGACCGATGACGGGTGAATCCGAATCTGGAATGAAGGCTCGGTCATTGGAGAGCCAACGTAGGAAGGCTCCTTTGCTATGATTAGCCATTCGATGAGCAGCCATATCGATATGAGCCTGCGTAATGTTAGAGTCATCGAATGTCAGACATTCAAGTTCTCCACAATCTGTCCAATTTGTCTCGGGTGGAACATCCACAATGAAAATCCCATCAGCCTCTTTACTTGGTTGGGTCAAGAGAGTCTCATTATTCATGAACGAACGGAAGTTATCTGGAAGGGATAGAACACCGTCTACAGGGGTGCCAGTAATATCTGACACTAGAGGGCCGTAATAGTCCGCAGTATCATGCTCCTTGGCAACTTTCGCTTTACGGTCAAGCTCCTGCAAAACAGTAAGATTCAGAATTCCTCCATCTGGTGACTGGATCCCTTCAGCAAGACCTGGATAGGATTGCATTGTATTAGGGTCGAGGGGTCCAGTTGTATCCTGAATTAAGGTCGATTCAGTCACAGTGAAAATAAAGCCTACAATTACTCCATTCCCTGTGAATTCATCTTGGATAACGCGGGCGGCATCCAACTCTGGAGATTCAAGATCATAAGATTCGATGTCTGCAGGAGTGAGACTCACTGGAAGTCCTGGAAGGACGAGTAATGTCATCAGTGCAATGACGAGATGGGCCATCCGCCGACGATGAAACAAGGATTCGGCAAAGACCGAAAATCCTGACATGATTCAATCATGATTATCCCATAGATGAATACTCGTTAGTAGGCCACAAGGGAAAACGATGGACGTAACAGTATGTATTCACAATCCCAAATTTCGGAGATTCTCGAGGGCTTCGATCATCTCTTGTGTTAATTCACCCACATCCTCAATCGCTAGTTCAAGATCGAGGGGGCCTCCTTGCCATCCTTCACTAGGTATCCTTCGCCGATCTCCAGGTTGGCTCCCCGCATCAATTTGCATACGTATGGTACGGCCGGATGGTGTATTGAACTCCACATTTCCTCCAAGTAACATAGCGGTGTAAGGAACATGTAACGTCTGTACCAAGCGTTCTGATTCCCATCTTCGACCCTCTCCTGGGTCAACTCTAACCATCAGTATTAGATCGCCAGGTGTACCCATTGGATGCTCGTTACCCAAGCCGCGTAACCTCAGACGATGTCCATGAGCAACCTTCGATGGAATTGTAACAGTGACGGTACTCTCCCGGCGATGGACACCACGACCATTGCATACCGCACAATTCGAACCGGTTCGAAAGGTGTTACCATCGCACCTCTTACAGCGACGTAAGCGACTAAGTTCGAAGGGTATTTTTCCTCCGGATTCAGCTAACGATGAAGATACATCGATGCCTAGTTCGATGTCAATACCACGTTTCGGAGGCTCTCGAGGAGGCTCCTGCGCCCCACCACGCATCATCTGACGGAGGAGGTCATCGAGACCTCTAGGGCCAGGTCCACTTCCTGTAAATCTTGCAAACTGCTCAGCCTGATCGTGTTCCCTCCGCTTCTGTGGAGAACCTATGGAATCATACGCCGATTGAATGGATTTGAAGCGCTCCTCTGCCGCTGGATCTCCTGGGTTTCGATCGGGATGATGTTGCCGTGCAAGACGACGGAATGCTCGCTTAATCTCGGCATCTGAAGCCGAACGCTCGACACCTAGAACCTGATAGGGGTCGCGACCATCCATACAACGCCAAAGTAACCGTCCCATTTCAACAAGAACCCACAGACCCAACCGATATAACTGAGGGAACTATGGCCAAGTCATGCAAGAACACCTTGAGTTTGATCCCTCCTACACACTTTTGACACTCGCCTGTTCCCCAGGTGAAGCTGTAAATGTCGAACCTGGAGCAATGGTCTCTATGGCAGGCATGCAGATGCAGACAAAGTCAAGCGGGGGCTTCTTCAAGGGACTCAAGAAGATGGCGTTAGGTGGCGAGTCGTTCTTCCTCAACACCTTCACAGCTGGCGCACAGGGTGGCTGGATTAGCCTCGCTCCTGGAGCACCAGGCGACATTAAACACCGCGATATCCAACCTGGACGACAGGTCTTCATTCAGGGCGGGTCTTACCTTGCCTCTACGCCAAACGTGCAGACTGATACGAAATTTCAGGGATTCAAGGGCATGTTCTCTGGCGAATCAGTGTTCTTCATTCGTGCCTTTACAGAAGATGGTCAGGCTGGACGCGCTTGGTTCAATTCCTTCGGGGCAATCAAGGAAATTCCTATTCAGCCCGGTCAGGTCATTACAGTGGATACAGGTCATGTCGTCGCTTTCGATGACACTGTGACTTACGAGATTGGGAAAGTTGGCGGCATGAAGTCGCTCTTCCTAGGTGGAGAAGGACTTGTAATGCACTTTTCAGGTCAAGGCAGTGTCTGGATTCAGACAAGAAATGTTGGAAGCCTTGCTTCCAAATTAATCCCATTCCTGCCATCCCGTGGCAACTGATTGACTCCTAGGTGAAATAAATGCAGAATCACATAGAGTTCGACCCAGAATTTGCACTACTTACAGTGTCTGTAGATGCAGGTGAGACAATACGCGCCGAGTCGGGGGCGATGGTTTCGATGGCAGGAGTCGAAATGGAAACCAAGTCAGGTGGCTTATTCAAAGCGCTAAAACGAAAGATATTCGGCGGTGAATCAATCTTTCAGAACTACTTCACAGGTGGACCTCAGGGTGGTTGGGTCATGATCGCGCCTGGAACCCCTGGAACGATTGTTACGAGCGATTTGCAACCGGGAAAAGCAATGTTTTTGCAATCCGGCGCCTATCTTGCATCGACACCAAACGTAGAGATGTCCACAAAGTTTCAGGGTGCTAAAGGGCTCTTCTCAGGGGAATCCATATTCTTCCTCCGATGTTACACAGAAGAAACTCCTGGAACCTTGCACTTCAACTCCTATGGGGCAATCAAGCAGATTGATGTCCAACCTGGTCAAGAAATCACAGTCGATACGGGACATGTAGTTGCCTTCGAAGAAGGGCTTGAATATCGCGTCACGAAGGCAGGGAGTCTCAAATCCTCCATTCTTGGTGGAGAAGGATTGGTAATGATATTCTCTGGTCAGGGACGGTTGTATACGCAAACCCGTAATGCACAGGGCCTTGCTAATGTCCTTGCACCATTTATTCCAACGAGTAACAGCGGCGGTTCTGGTGCCTTCAATATCGCCGAAAGTTTCCTCGGTTGAGACCACATACTCAAGTCCGACCGATTCTTCCTCGGTCCATGGAACCGAGGCGTATCACCTCGACTCGCCTCGTTACTGAAGGTGGGCGTGTCCATCGAGGCGATGTCCTCCTTCACAGTGATGGATCATGGTCAGAGAGCCATGGCGATGAGGATGTCATCGAGACTATTGATGGTTCAAATCGTGTAATCACACGCTCATTTCAGAACTGGCATACTCACCTGCCAATGGTCCTCAATCGTAGCATGGGTGAGGGGTTACCATTGATGGAATGGTTGCAGACATCGATTTTTCCAACTGAGCGTCATGTTACCAAGGAACTTATCGAGGTTGGTACGCGAGCTGCAATTGCTGAATTAATCGCAACTGGGACAACCTTCGCTTGTGACATGTACCACCATCCTGATGCCATCGCGCCAGTCGTAGCAGAGAGTGGGATTCGAGGAATTGTATGTGGTCCAACAACTGATTGGCCCCCCTCATCAGAAGATATGTCAGACAGTGGTAATGCGCTCAAGATGCTGGAGACTCTACTCTCTGATGGTTCTCTAGCCAACGGCCGCGTTCAATACGGTGTTGCCGCACACGCCGTCTACACCTGTTCCGAAGAGACGTTGCTCCGTGCAGCAGAACTCGGACGTCGATACTCAGCACCTGTCCACATACACACCAGCGAAACAAGACAGGAAGTTGCAAACTGCCATGCAGAACATGGTATGTATCCAGTAGAATACCTCGACTCCATAGGATTCCTAGAAGAGGGAACAGTATGTGCACACTGTGGTTGGGTTACGAAGAAAGAGATGCGAATTCTTGCTGAGAAAAAATGCCATGCTGTTCATTGCCCTATCAGCAATCAGAAGTTAGCCTGTGGTGGCACGATGTCCTATCCTGCAATGAAGGATGCCAAGGTAGATGTTCGACTTGGGACCGATGGTGCAGCTAGTAACAACTCATTAGACATGCGTGCTGAAGCTAAAGCCGCCAGTCTAATTCAACGGCATGACCACTGGGATGCCCGAATCCTCGATCCCATCGAGACATGGCAACTCGCCACAAAGGGAAGTAAGGATTGGATTACATGGGATTTGAACGATGTTCGACTTCGTCCCACTGGGCGTGATGATCGACGACTTCTCGCTAACCTAATCTACAGTGGGGGGCGCGTCCTTGACGTCTTTGTAGACGGTGAGCCTATTCGGCGCGATGGAGTTACCCTAACCATCGACGAGTTAGCATCCTTGGAAGCGTTGGAGGACAGCGCTAGAGAATACTATTCTCACATCTAACTCAAGACTGTTGTTGCTTCCGATAAGGAATCTTCAAGCAGTACCGAAATAGGAAGGGAACTACTGGGGAGCTATTTGCTGAGAGGTTGCTTCGGCGACGACCCACGACCTGATCTGGGTAATTCCAGCGGAGGGAGGAAATGGAACCAACACTTGCATATGGATTATTGATTGCTACGATTGGTCTCTTCGGCTATATCGGATACAAAGCCGCATCTGGAAAAGATATCAAGGTCGATGAATATCTTGCGGCACGGGGATCACAATCCTCGATGCGTATTGCACTGAGCCTATTCGCCTCAGGCATGGGAGTATGGATTCTCTTTGGTCCAAGTGAAGTAGGCTATTGGGGTGGTTTCTGGGACGTCGTAGGATATGCTCTCTCTTCTGCTACTCCATTCCTTCTGCTAGCTTATGTCGGGCCAAAGATTCGTTCATCACTTCCTGACGGGGTTACATTGGCAGATTACGTGCGTGCTCGACTAGGCCGAACTATGCAAATCTACGTCGGAATCATATCTATTCTCTACATGTTCACTTTCCTTTTTGCTGAATTCACAGCCATTGGAAAGGCAAGTTCGATTCTTGGTGGACTAGATCCTCTAATCCCTATGATTCTAATTGCGGCCGCAACCGCAACCTATACCGCTCTCGGGGGTTTACCTGCTTCACTGGCGACCGACAGAATCCAGGCATTGACTGTGATTGCTCTATTGACAGGTTTGGGCATCCTACTCATGGCGCAGATGTTCAGCGATGGACTTGGCGAATGGATCAATCAAGCGAAGGCATTCAATCCAGAGGATGAATGGAGTATAGGTAGCATGAGTTACATGGATTCCTTTGCATCCGGATTAGCTTTGATTATAGCAATCACTGCCGCTGAAATGTTCTCTCAGGGCAACTGGCAGCGCACTCATGCTTCTGAGTCACCTGAAGCATTGCAACGGGGTGCATTGATTGCCTCAATGATGGTCTTCCCTCTAGTTCTGATCATGGGAATCCTCGGAACAGTTGTTGCCGGAAGAGGAGCCCCCATGTTCGGGGATGTGTACGACCCATCCGCTGCTTTCTTCATCTTAATTGCAGATGCTGGGACCCTTATCCTAATCCTCTTCCTTGTCCTTGCAGTGGCATTAGTATGTTCCAGTGCAGACACTTTGTTGAATGCAATTACAGCATCTGTAACACGTGACCTTTCAGATGGTCGGATGAACCTCTCCCAAGCTCGTATCGTTACCATCGGCTTGATGCCAGTTGCCGTGTACTTAGCGACTGGTCCAACTGTACTCGGATTTACCTTCGATGCAGCCAGTGTGTTTGGTATCTTCCTGTTCGCTGATCTACTAGCTGCAGCTACCGTAGCACCGGTTCTCCTGACCCTCTGGAATCGAATCACATCTGAAGGCGCACTCGCAGGCGCTATTTCCGGATTCCTCGGTGTTATCCTATACGGAACATACACTGAGGATTACATGAAGGGTATCGAGTACATCTACAAACCTGTAAATGAATACGGATTAGCAAATCTGAATGTATTCCTATCCGCCCTAATTGCAAGTGGCATAGTAACAATTCTAGTATCGATTGCTACTGCTTCAGAGGCAGGTATCACAACGACCGAAGAAGAGTGAGCGTTCAGTCTTCTTCAGGAGTATTCCTCGACTGGATACGGCGGGCAGGGATTCCTGCCCAAACCTCTCCGGGTGGAATCTCCGTCCACTTAGGAAGCACTGCTCGAGATGCAAGAACGGCTCCGTCCCCAATCGTGCATCCAGGATTGATGAAAGAACCTGAACCAATAACACAGTCCTTTCCAATCCGGACCGGCGATAGAACAAGTTCGCCTTTCTCGACAATATGTCCGTTGATTGCTGCTCCTCCACCAATCACAGTTCGATCCCCTATGTGAACCATAAAACAGTCATTGATGGAAGTAGAATTCAGTTGCGCACCCTTGCCTACCTTGCATCCCATTAATCGATAATAGAACGACCCAATGTATGAGGGGACTACCAGGCCCAGTTGATTGATTGCCATTCTATGAAGGGCTCCAAGCATCCCCCATCGTACTGTTGTAAATGATCTCAATGGAACCCTCCCCTCAGGGAGACGAGGCCTTAGAATAGCTCCAATAAAACCGACCTCAAAGAGTAGTAGACCAACCCATGTAATGTAACTCAATCCTGCTCCAAAACCTAGAGCAATTGATCGAACTATAGGATCCCAATCTGCACTCTCCATCCAGAGGAATATCATGCCATAAACGGGGGGTATTAGTGCTACACCCCATACAATAGCAGCGAGAACGAAGAAGAATGTCGTAAGCACATGCTGAACGACATCGAAAGTTCCCAAGAAATCACTCTTCCTCTATCGACCTGTCCTTATTTCTCGCGTCTTCGGCTTCAGCCTCTGCAATACCTTTCTGAATGTCTACACGTGTGAAAAGAGCGGTTCCAGCAAGGATAACTGCAACAATTGTCAGAATTGCAACTCGGTCATCGGATACTGCCACCGTCATCGCATAAACAAGGGGACCGACGACGGCTGCCGCCTTTCCAATGAAACCAAAGAACCCAAAGAATTCCGTCGTCCTTGTCCTTGGAATTAGTAGAGAGAACAAACTTCGAGCCTGAGCGCCCGCAGTGCCCATCACCATGCCCACCATCATCCCTAGGAAGACAAACTGCAATGTGACCGTCATGCCTAGTGGACCCCATAGATTGTCCCGCATGAACATCGCCCAACCATCCAAAGGCCCATCTCCTAAATTGGCAGGATGATTATCTCCGACTGACTGCTTTCCATTCTCTGAACCACCAATGAATGAGAAAGAGAATCTGTGATCTGTATTGTTCACCATCAACATAGTCATCTGAGACGCTTCCTCTATTGTCAATGACTTTCGAGTATAATCTGTGTTTGAATCTGCACCATCAATTGTGGTATCAGTAAGATATGTGAAGTAAGTATCTCGGAATGATGCATCGCCCTCACCGTTTAGTGAAAACCATGAGTTCGCAGTGCAACAGGCCTCTTTATCGTATAACACAACAATCTCGTAAATGTCGTTATTCTCATCGAAATTGAATTGGAAATCATGGACATCATGATTATCTTCCATTGGTAAAGGAGCAAATCCAGTTGCAAGAACGGCAGCGACACAATAGACCATTAGAGCGGAAGTAAGGACTTTCTTAGTACCGAATCGCTCCGCGGCTCGACCTCCGATATAGGACATAGGAATTGCAACGAGATTAACGGTTAGAAGGAGGAACATCACCGCCTGAGGAGGTAAACGTAGAACAGAATCTCCGTATGCACTTGCCATTGCAGCGATAGTGTTCACACCATCATAGAATAACAGATACGAAACCAAAAAGAGAGACAGGACAGGGAACTTTCGAATCTCACGGAAGGTCGTCATGACCTGTTTCACTGCTACATTGATTGCTTCGCCAACACTATTGAATTCAGTTGGATTCGGAATTTCGGGCTCCGGCGTGTTACGGAAAAGTGGCATCCCCCAACCAAACCACCATAGTGCAGAGGTAACGAAAACAAAGGACATTTTCATGTTAAGTGAGACTGATTCTGGAAGGGGTCCAATCAACACAATTAGATGCACAATGAGGATGAGACAGCCACCTCCAAATCCGTATACATAACCAATCGATGATACCCTATCCATCGCTTCACGTGGAGCAAGATATGGCATGAAAGCATAGTAAATCACATTCCCTCCTGCGAAACCGATGTTTCCAATCACAATGAATATCGCTAGCCAGATATAGGCTGTATCGCCCATGAAGGGAGCCAGCCCCATGAGAGCAGTGAAGATCACACCAACAATCGTGTAAACCCACAGAATCTTCTTCTTGATAGGTACACGATCTGCAATTACGCCTAAGATTGGACTGCAAATTGCAATGAATAAACTGGAAGCTGTGAGAACGAGAGAATAGTAGGAAGCACCCGTGATGTTTGCACCAAAGAACTCAGTACCTCCACCTGTTGCAGTATTGAATAAACTGGCAGTTAGCATTGGTGCAACTACAGTCACTACGGTAAGGGCAAACGCCTGATTCGCGAAATCATAGAGATACCAACCCTTGAGCGCCTTCTTCTCTTTGGGAGACATCTCATTGAGTATCGCAGAAACATCTACCCCTTCTGTCGATTCTGTTGACGAAACAACACCGGCCATACTAGTCGCAGAGAGCCATCAGCATATCAACATACAACCGTATGATGTCGGCTCATCTATGCAAATACCTATCACTCAAACGCCTTCCGAGAAACGATGACTGGGGGACTTCTTGGTACCGATGACCGAGCGGTCAAAATCCATCATCTAGTGAAAGCACCAGAAAACACACCCGAATCAATTCGAATTCGTGAATCTTGGGATGCTTCCAGACCGGCCACTGTCTACACTACTCCAGAGCGGCTCCCCGATGGCACCCCGTGCACAGCCGCCACTGTTATTCTCCGAACTAGAGGCTGTGAATGGTGGTGGAAAAGTGGTTGCACTTTCTGCGGATACTTCAACGATGTACGAGATGATGTCACAAGTGAGGATTTGCATGCTCAATGGGAAGAAGCAAAACGACGGACCAATGATTTTGAAGATTGTAAAATGGTTAAGGTCTACACTTCTGGAACATTCTTTGAAGATCGAGAAAATCCAGCTGATTGGCAAGAAGCTGTTCTTCGAGAAACTTACGAAAGGGGATTGCACCTGATTATCGAAGCGCAAGCACATCTTTGCAAAGAGGAAAAAATTCGATGGGTTGCAGAAAAACATCCAGGATGCACTATCGCAATAGGTTTGGAAGCCTACGATGATAATGTCCTCCGATTCCATTGCAACAAAGGATTCAACACAAAACAATGGCACCGCGCTGTAGACAACTTGCGCAAATATGGACTAAGAGTGAAGACATATCTTCTATTCAAACCGCCATTTATGAGTGAAGGGGATGCAATCGCTCAGACCGGAAAATGGATTCGATCTGTTGCCCCCTTATCCGATGAAATCTCAATCAACCCGATGAACATACAGAAGAAGACAATCGTAGACCGCATTCATCGCGCTCGACAGTACCGGCCGCCTTGGCTCTGGAGCCTTATTCAGCTCATCGAGGACGTGCATGATGACGTTCAACCAGTTTCGGCAGAAAAGGCGGGAACAGGGACGCGCGTCATTGTCCACCCTACTGCTGCTGGAATGATTCGAGGATCACACAACTGTGGGTCCTGTGATAAGGAAGCCGCAGCAGCCATTGAAAGGTACAGTGTCTCCGCTGATTTACGAGAATTCGAAGGCATTGATTGCGAATGTCGCACTCATTGGCGTACCGAAATCAAACTTGACCAATCACTCCCCACTCCAATGGGAATTGGACGAGACCGGAGAGCCCCTGTAGCCGACATCCTTCGAGCACCGTAAACGGAAACCTTCGTCCTTTTTGGAACATAGATATCGCCCAACGCTTAAGGGCGGCAGAATGGTGGCCAAGAATGCCCAACTGTGGGTGATTCCCTGGGGACCTATTCAATGGAAGACGACGGAGGATATGGCCTGCTTGATTACATGCGCTCTGATGAGGAGCCTGAACTAGGAAGAACAATGGCCGGTTTCGGAGCGGTTGCTCTACTTCTTTTTCTGGTTCTCTACGAAGTACTATTCCCTGGACATGGTCTTCCAGTAATCAGTGATTTAGTTCCTCTTGTGACAGGTGTGATGGACAGCAGCATCTGGTTCTTTGTCCTTGGAATCATGCTAGGTTTCTTCTCCCTCTTGGCGAACATTTTGTTCAAGGCGGTACAGGACTGAGGTGATACAATGGATACAATCATTCAGATGATGCTAATCTTCTGGGGATTACTAATCCTCTTCGTATGGCTCCTACGCAACGGCATGGGATTCGTCGGTGATGCGCTGGCAGGCATGACTGGATTCATGCTCGGCAAGGCACTCGGCCCAGGTGCTACCTTGCTTGAAGGGCGATCAGGAAGTGCCTCCTCAAGTTGGATTCATCATGGGCTCATCTGGCTCTTTGTTGGAGCTAGTATTACATTCGTTGATCTTTGGCTTGGCCATTCTCCCAATGACCTCTACAGCCTTCAGTCATGGAGTTGGGATATTACTGGTGACTCTGCTTTCGTTCCATCTGTCTTTGCTACCTTCGCAGGTGGAATCCACATGATGCTTATCGGTGCAGCACTCCACATTATTCCACGATTGGCAAATCAGTCCCTCGCATCCGAGGGGAATGCTGGTCTAATGGCAATAGTAACCTCCCTGGGTGTACTCACCGCAATCATAGGTACACAGTTCGGTAATGATATCGGGAACCTCATTGCCTTCGGCGGGAATGCACTCGTTGCATTCGCCGCAGTGGCAATCATCGCTAATGTCCTACTCACCGTTCGAGAGCAAGAAGGACGCATTGAGATTCCACAATGGTTCTTCCTTTTCGGTTTGATTGGCTACTTTGCTGCACAGATTGGGTTCATTGTGAATGGACCAGGTAATGCATCAACCACTCTTTGGATGATGCTCCTCCTCCAACACGGCATCTACTTCGGTGGTGCAGCCTTCGGACTAGTGTACTACGCAGTTCCTGCAAGAACTGGACAACCTCTACCAAGTCGTTCGCTGATTGGCTTGACTCTAATTGGTACCATTCTAACGGTGTCACCCAACGGTTACGATCCTGCAATGCTAGGATTTGCTGAGATTGCTCTTGGTCCACTGGAACACGGTGTGACAGGAGGGTTAAGCCTCGCCGCATGTGGTACAGAAGCCTCCTGCACCGGGACCCTTTTCCTATCAGCCCTCATGGCACTGTCCATCCCTGTCGCATTCATGTTTGCAGGAAACGTACTCACCGCAATCCGTCGAAGTGGCGCGCTGTTTGAAGACACGGCCCTGACAATGATTGCCTTCGGTGCACTCATGACGCCTATCTTTGCTATTGCTTCACTATTCACAACGTTAGACTCGATTTCAGGTTCTGGTGAACTTGCAACTGCAATCTCCACAGTCCGTCTAGGCTCACAGTGGGGCGCTTACATCCCGCTCGTTCTCGGTGGTATCCTTGCCATCTTGCCCGATATCACGGGTCGTGAACTCGACAGCCAGTCAGAAGGGCGCCGAGCAACTTACTTCCTCGCTGTAGGCGTAATTGGCGCTTTTGTATTCTCCTTAGCAGCCGACTTCGCGAACATTTCCTTTGCCGAAGCGATGATTATGGCTGAGGCTGAGATTGAAGGGGCCGTTAGCAGCACGGCAAGTGAACTAATGCCAATCGCGTCGGTCCTGTTCTATGGCGCTGTTATAGGTGTCTTGTTCATCACTCAGAATGTAATCCGAAGTTCCACTACGGGAGCACCAGCAGGCACACTCGAAGTCGACTTCGATATCCTCGGTCCTCAGAACTACGTACTAGCTGGTCCCACAACCGTGCGTGACCTTCTCACCGCTGGTGTAACGCTCGACACAATGATCTCTCCAGAGGATAGTTCCGATAATGATGATCACGTAGGCCCAACACACCTCTTTGAAGAGGAGTGAACAGAACCCATGAAGATCGGTTTAGTGGGTAAACCGAATGTCGGGAAGTCGACTACATTCGCAGCATTAACCGAAACTTCGGTTGAGATTGCAAACTACCCCTTCACTACGATTGAAGCGAATGTCGGTGTCGCATGGCTACCACTGGAATCCGATTGTGCCTGTAAGGAACTTGTCAACAAAGCCGAGGATGCTGGTCGCCCCCTTGAATCAGATGTGTCACGCGAAGGAAGTGTCTGCACACCTCGTTCCGGCTCATGTATTGGATATCGACGCATTGTTCCCGTAACTCTTGTCGATGTAGCAGGCCTTGTTCCAGGAGCACATAATGGACGAGGAAGAGGCAATCAATTCCTATCGGATCTCGCTAATTGTGACGCGCTAATCCAGGTAGTGGATGCTTCAGGCACCACTGATCTCGAAGGTAATCCCTCTGGAGAAGGAGCCTGTGATCCTCTCGAAGAACATGAATTTCTCATCGGTGAACTAGATGCATGGATTGCCAACATTCTGACTGCTTCATGGTCTAGAGGAGCAAGGAGGGCTCAAGCTGAAGGTCAAAATGCACTAATTCGATATGTACATGATCAGTTGAGCGGACTAGGAGCTACCGAATCCATTGTGGTTCAGACCCTGAACACCTTCACCTCTGATCATCCTGACCTCCCTGTCCCATGGTCTTGGCCAGAAGATACCGTACGCAATCTAGCTTCGAGATTCCGTCAGGCGCTATTTCCAGTCCATATCGCAGCGAACAAGGCGGACCTCACCGAACCCCAAACCTGGTTATCACTTCAGAAAACTATCGAGAGCAAAGGGGGCCTTATTCGAGCCACATCGGCAGAAACAGAACTCGCTCTCCGCCGAGCATCAAAGGCTGGCGCGATAAATTACCGACCCGGAGACAATCGTTTCTCGATCCGTGAAGAGGCGAAAATCAATGATGCGCAGCGTAAAGGACTCGACGCTCTACAGAAGCGAGTTGAGATTCTTGATGGAACAGGAGTTGTTGCCTTACTATCAGCCGTTGTCTTCAATCGGCTAGATCGTATCGTAGCATATCCTGTACAAGACGAGTCAAAATGGCTTGATGGTGAAGGGCGCATACTTCCTGATGCTCTACTCGTAAAACAAGGTGCAACAGCAAAAGATCTCGCCTACGCGGTTCATACCGATCTCGGTGACGGTTTCATCCGCGCCACTGATGCTCGTACCGGTCGAGTAATTGGAGCGGATCACGAACTAGCAGACAATGACGTTGTGAAAATTCACGCAAAGACGTAATCACTCAGTGGTCGGATCGGCGATATTCAACACCGGTTCCATTGATACTTCGAAGACAACAGCTGTCCATGTGATATCATAATCCTGACCGTCGTCTCCATTGGCTATACTTGCTGGGAAGGGTGCTTCAGCAACATCAGCAGTGATACCAACAAGCCAATCTCCACGAGCACTTTCGTTGTCTGACCAACGTGCAGAAATATCCGACATCTTTCCTTCACCCTCGTAAGTCACTCCATCGTATCCATCAACAATGTCCCAAGTCATGGAGAAGGCATTACCTCCTCCACAATCTCCAGACGCGGATTGATCCTGAAGTGCGCCAGATACTCCTGCCAAATCAGAATCTCCGGAACCACCATCGTTGAAGCCAACATCATCATTGTCATTACAACTAACTTCGATAGTCACTGACGCAACATTACGATTCTCGCCAATCATTTCCTCGGTGAGAATGAAGATAGAATCGAAAGTATCACCATCGCCAAGTTCTCCAGAGTTTTCCGTTTGTGTAAACATCTCCTCCGTGAAAGATACTTCCCATGTGCCGGACGAATCGCTTGCACCCGCGCCATCTAGACCAACGAGACTTGGAACGAGAGCGAAGTAAATGGGGAAGATGAACATGAACAGAACGGTTCCGCCGAACATCGCTTGATTGCGACGATCTTGGAAGAATTCCTGCATGTCCACAAAATACAACAATGGATTCCTGTTCTTCAATGTCCCGCTGTGATTATTCTGACTCCTCGGATGGTATAGGGGGCCAATTGAGATCGATATCCTCGACCCGTTTCACCTTAGGATCCAATCCCCACGCCTTTAATCGACGACGTGAACGCCCATACTCTGGTAAAAAATACCCAATACGACTTCGTTCACCGAATGTCCATCGATTCGGCATCCGAGGAAGTTCACGGGCCCACGCACGAATGAATGAAGGCCACATTTCGTGATCGATAACATCTGGCAAGACCCATTCAGTAGTGGTAATTTCGCCTGCTGAACCAGGTGTGTGAGACCAAGCCTGCATAGCAGCACCTTCCAAAGGTCCGTCATCAATTAGAATTCCAAAGGTGCGAGCTGATTGCTGAAGTGGGATGATAATCGCCATTCGGTGTACTGGTCGTTTACCTTCGTGCCGAACTACACGCCAACCCGCAGATTCTGCAGCTAAGCGGAAGGCTCGAACAGTATCGACGGGGCCGACACAAACCGGAATCTCATGCACTGTGGCGTGTTCCACAGATTGGAGAAGAGGTATTGCCACATCATCACTTCGGGAATTATACCCGAACACAGAGGGGGTGATCAGCTCTGCGGCGCCCGTCCGGATAGCCGAACGGCCGGGTTATTCTCGAACCAACCCGTCTAAGACGGGGCTCTAGGATGTCTACAGCGAGATTAGCCGAAGAGGTCGCCGAGGCCGCCAAAACCGCCGCCATCGTCTTCCGCTTCTTCCTCTGCAGCAGGCGCTTCTTCTGCAGCAGCAGGTGCATCAGCACCGCCACTAGCAGCTGGCGCAGCAGCAGCCACCGGAGCAGCAACAGCCGTAGCCATTGCATCACCGATGTCGACACTAGACAAGGATTGCACAAGAGCCTTCACTCTTGCTTTATCAGCATCCACACCAGCAGCTGTTAGAACAGCTGTAACGGTCTTGTCATCAATTTCTTTCTCAGCCGAATGTAGCAACATAGCAGCGTATACGTATTCCATTTTTTTTCACCTTCTTTTTTGTTTCAACCAAAGAGATCTCCGAGGCCGCCAAAGCCGCCGTCTTCCTCCTCTTCTTCCTCTACCTCGGATTCTTCAGCTGCAGGAGCAGCTTCCTCACCGGTAGACTCAGTTGTAGTTGCGGCCGTTTGAGCTGCAGCACCGAGCATCCCGGCGAGTTCTTCGTCCAGGGCAGAGGAATCAAGATGGCCCGCAAGGGCCAATGCGCGCGAATGTGCGCGAGACATGAAGATCGGGAGTGTCTTCTCATTGGAGATGCCCGCTTCAATAGCGACGTTGAATGCTTCACCGCTCGCCTTGGAAAGCAAGGTCGGCATGGTCTCAGAAGCAAACCATGAGATGTTACAAGCGAGATTGAATGCACCTGATGTCGCCGTAATGACATCAGTGCGGAACGCATCGTAATCGATATTGAGTGATTGAGACGGCATGACCGTTCCTTCTTCAAGAACACCAGAAAGAATCAGACCAATCTCAATTGGATTGATACCGAGTTTGGAGAGCATCATACCTAGATCTCCTTCGATTGCCTGACCGGCTTCAACAACTGTGGTAGTCTTCTGAATGACAACCTTACCTTTGTCGATCTTTGCTGGAATCCCTACAGCTCCCAACTCACCAACAATTGGTCCTGGAGCGAATTCGGTCTCACCCTTCTCAACGACTATGTCCTCAGGAGCAAGTTCTCCATCCTTCGCAGCACGACCTTGGCGAGTCTTGTTTAATTCATCAGAAAGCTGGAATGCATTGTACTGATCAGTGTGGACAAGCATAGGCTGAACGACACCATCGAGGAGGATCTCTAGATCGTTCTCCACAAGACCTGCTCCACTCCAAGCACGTCGAATCAAGGTCTTCTTGGCCATTGTAGCAGTCATACCATCACGAAGATTCGCGCGCATGTCAAGCATATTCGTAGCAGGTACGCCTGCAATATCGACAATGCCGACAATACCGGGCTTTGTCAGAACATCCTGGAGAACAGAGACACGATCCTTCTTCCATTCTGCTGCCTTTGGAATCAATTGACCACCTCCACCTTGATAGATGGACCCATAGAGGTCTTGATGTAACAGGAACGGAGATTGTTGGTTCCACGTTCGAGCTTTCCTACGACACGCGTCCAAACCGCCATCGTGTTATCAGTCAACTCCTCAACGGACTGAGAACGTGAGCCAACTGCACCATGGAATGTGATCTTGTCACGAGATCGAATAGAGGTCGTCGTCCGAAGGCCGGAAGAAAGAGCTCCAATGTCCATAACTGGTGGAACGGGACGTGGCATCTTTCCACGGGGGCCAAGGACTTGTCCTAGATACCGGCCGACATTTCCCATATGCGGGACTTCTGAAAGGAAGAAGTCGTATTGCTTGGCAATCTTGCGAGCACGTTGACGGTTGCTACCAAGATCCTCAATCGTAGTCGGATCGATAACATGGACTCCTGCATCTTTGGCCTTCGTAGCCATCTCTCCAGAAGCAAACATCGCAATCGAGATGTCCTTGCCACGACCATTCGGGAGGCGAATCTCTTCCTGAATTCTGTTAGCTGGGTTCTTGAGATCAACATCCTTGATGGTGAATGCAATCTCAATAGTTTCGACGAACTTACGCTCAGGCGCCTCATCGAGGGCCTGTTGAATTGCTTGTTGAATCATTTCTCTCATTCGTCATCACCTCCACGGTCTACGAGGGCTGGCCCCTCTCCCGTACTGCGTGACAGACTTAGGCAAAGTGCGCTTCGAACGCCCCCTCCTTCATCTGTTTCAATGCCTCTTTGGGCTCGAGTCCTTCCACCTTCACGCGCATAGCGACACAAGTACCCATAACTTCGCGACAGCGCGCAAAGAGTGTAGCACCGGTGAGGCGGTCCTGTTGCTTGTTAGCGACCTCCTTGATCTGATCCATTGTCAGATTCTCCGTCGACGCTTCCCAACTCCCGTTGCACTTAGCAACACCAAGAGTCTGGTTGATGACATGGGGTGTCTCGTTGCGTGCAGACATCCTCTAATCACCTCCTAGCATCGCGCCGACTTGCTTCCTCTATTTAATCGAACCGAATTACTCACTCGACCCTCTGGGTCACGCGAACCTGATCACCACGGACAGTGAGAGGGATTGGAACCATTGCATCAAACAACTCAACGGTGATTTCCTCCTTAGTGTCTGAAATGTTAGTAACACGAGCACGTTGACCCTTGAAGGCGCCCACGCGAACTTCGACAACGTCGCCCTCCGAAATACCAGCTGTTGCTGCCTTGGGTTCAAGATGAGGGAAGATATCGCGGAATGGCGCCTCACCATCGAGGACCTTTCTCACATTCTTCATCGGTGTAGTTCGGTTACCGGCACGACCGATGATTTTCTCAACATGGTGTTGAGCAGATGCTTCGACGAAGATGTAGCCACGCATGTGATCTGACTGGAGAACTGCATAAATCTCATCCACAGTGTCTGCTAGAGAACCAGTGCCACTTAGGCGCGCACGTATCTCATTGGCTGCATTAGCTTCCTGACCGATGGATGTCTTGAGAATGTAGAGGAACGTTCCCACATCCCCATACATTTCGACGAGAGATGGTATGGTATATCGATCGCTTTCGTTCTCCTTGCGCATATCACCTGGATCAATCCACTCTGCCTGAGAGTAAAGGGCCGCTGGATTAACCATCGTTTCAGAAGATTCGACAAGGATTGGAGTAACATCAGTCAAACGATTACCGAATGCGATACCGCGAGCAGTACCCGTCCGAATATGCTTCAGTGACTCACTCGAAAGACCTGTAGCTTCTGTAACCCGGTTGAAAACAACACTCAGGTCTTCTGCATCACCAACACCAAAGACACCATCCCAGGCGAGAGCAAACTCGCTAACGGCATCTGAGCGCTTTAGGATAAGCACCTTCTCTTCATTACGGAGGAAAACGACGAATGCATTGGACAACTCAAATCACCTCATTATGGCTCAAACTGGACGCTCTCTGTGGGAGAGGTCAACCAGTCGAAGAAAGAAGGAAGGAGGTTGTCCATTAGCCATAGGACTCCGAATCCGATTGCACCCAGTACAAACATACCAATTCCACAAACGATTACTGTCTGGCGAAATTCAGTCTTTGATGGCTTACGTGCCATCTTGATGATGCGCGCCCAGTCACCTCTCTGGCGTCGCCTGAACCATGATTCGATTTCGTCCTGCATGGCTTGCGCTCGTTGTTCGATACCATTCGAGCCATCGCCTTCATCGGACATGGTACAACCTCAGCCTTCGATGCGACTTCCGTGTTCCATTTAAGCACGACGGAACGAACAAAGGCATTCATGTGATGAATGTCGCGGACCGTGAACGAATGCCCTGAGAACGGTTCTGGAGTGATGCACCATGAATTTGTTCGCTTCTTACACCGGTTAGAACAATGAGAACACGGAGCTCTTCTTCCATAGATTCATCCACCGTTGCACCCCAGATTATGCGTGCATGGGGATTGATACTCTCGCGAATAATCTGTGCACACATCTCTGCCTCTCCCAATGTGAGATTCTTTCCAGCAACAACGTTGACCAAGGCTCCACGTGCATCTGACACATCGATATCTAGAAGAGGAGATTCGAGAGCCTGACGAGTTGCGTACTCGGCGCGATCTGGGCCGCGACCCTCGCCATAGCCAATCATCGCTGTACCTCCACCATTGACCATGACTGAACGGAGATCCTCGAAGTCGAGGTTCACAAGACCCTCCTTTGAGATTAATTCAGTAACACCAGCTATAGAACGCATTAGTAACTCATCCGCGACACGGAAGGCTGCTCCAATGGGAAGATCACGGACACCATCAACCTCGAGTAGACGGTCATTGGGAAGTACAACAACGGTATCACAAACCTCACGCAAGCGTTGTAGCCCCCAGTCAGCATTCTGCCGCCTCTGAGTTCCTTCGGAAGTAAATGGATATGTGACTACACCAATGGTGAGCGCACCTGCCGCCTTTGCCAAACGAGCGATGACATGAGCACTTCCCGTACCTGTGCCTCCGCCCAGTCCAGCAGTCACAAAGGCAAGATCACAATCATTGACGGATTCTGTAAGATTTCGCTCTGACTCTAAAGCAGCCTTCTCACCCATCTCAGGGTCTCCTCCCGCGCCTCTTCCACGGGCTGTACGACCAATCAGCATCTTGTGTTCTGCATTGACCTTGAGAAGATGCTGAGCATCCGTGTTGATGGCCCACCCTACTACGTATTCATCATCAAGGAGGCCTTCATCAGAGAGGCGAGATACGGTATTATTGCCGCATCCACCACATCCGAAGACCCTGATTCGAGGTTGCAAGGTCTTCAGAAGATCAACGAGATCTTGCTCGCCTGGAGAGGGCGTCTGTTGCGCTTCAGGTGTGTCTTCTTGAAGCTCTAAAACACGGTCGATTATGTGGCGCATGCGTGCAGCGTGCTCGCAGCCATCATAACCGTATCGTCCTCAATTGCTTGCTGCATCGCGTTTCTGAGACCTCTGCATATCACCGGACACCTGTGAAGCAAACAGTCAAGCCAGTGTAGCCTAGATGGGGGTCATGCTTCGCTGCAGGTGTCGGACCGGGCTCACATGGTCCTTACTCTTGCTGTTCATCCTGCCCAGCTTGATGATGATGGTCGAACCATATGCAACACCTCTCAATGAAGTTGATACGAAAAAACACAATGTTCAGCCTCTACAATGGACTAGAAATGTCCACCCTCCAGGAGGTGGAGGGCTACAAGCAGATCTCTGGATTCCGCAGACGAATGGTGCTTTGTGGGCACTAGATTTCTCTCCCAATGAGGAACATATCGCAGCTGTTGACATCAACCAACGCTGGCTAATGGTCTGGAATATCACTGATGGACGCAATATCATGACTGCTGAACATCCAGATCCGCTTGTCGATGTCATCTGGCTCGATAATGACCATGTGGTAATTGCGGATTCAGACGATGATCTTGTGGTTTTTGAGATTGAAGACAATGGAGAAGCGTGGCCAATGAACTCGTCCAACGGTCATCAGATGTCTTGGTCGAAGGGGTTCACAGGAGCAAAAGACGGGTTTCTCTGGGGCATGGATCTATCAGATGATCGAAGCCGGATTGTTATCTGCGGTGAAATCGATGACCCCAATATCCCTGGTGAAATTGTCAGTGTCGAAGCTTCCTATCTAACTGGAGGGCAAGGCACACCCACTACAATTTACACTTCTGACCAACCAACTGACTGTTCCTTCTCTCCTAACGGGAGCATGGTTACAACCGTTTTACGGAACCCCTCGGGGATCGTGAATCAAGACCGGGTTGTGGCGCATAACATCCCCGACCTATCTCCCCTATGGGACAGAGCAATCGGCGGTGGAGAAGCTACTGCATGGGCAATCGACTGGGAACCCAACGGAATGGGGTACACCATTGGTTGGAATCGACCAAGTGAGGGAGTCGTCACCCACTTCAGACATAATGATGGAACAATCGAGTGGTATACTCCTATTCCTCAGGATGTATCATCTCTCGAATGGAGCCAAATTGGTGATGCCCTTGTAGTTGGGCTTCATGATCCAGGACGAATGATGATTATTGATCAGATAGGTACCATTCTCAATGATCTAGGGTGGCATAGCACGGTCTCTGCAGGGTCAGGATTGCCAGCAGATGTCCTCGATGTCTCTGTATCTACAGGGGGTATGATGGCGTCTGCAGGCCGAGATGGAAGCATCGAAATTTGGAATGGTCCTGCTTCAACACCTGAACTTGTGGGTGTTCTCGGTAACCACCTCACGCGTGAAGTGTCAATGCATCCACGATTCAATCTCCTAGCTATGGCTGATTCATCGGGAACGATGAGTGTTCGAAATCTCACTACTGGAGGAATAGAGCGACAATGCTTCCATCCAGACCATGGCGTACCTCTGGATGATATTCCATATGCAAAGAGTGTTGATTGGGGTGATGATGAATCTGTTCTAATCGGATTCAGTGACGGGATTATTGTTGCCTGCGACGAACAAGGAAAGAATGTCCTACAAAATGACCTCTCCAGCCAAGGCAGCTTAGAAGTGATGGGAAGAGTCCGTTACCAATCTACTGAACTCATCGTTGCGACCTACGGAGAGAATGCGACGAACACCAGTGCAGACGGAGTGGTTGAGATTCTTTCGAGTTCATCCGGACAATCCCTCCGTCAATGGAATTACGATGAGGTCTATTGGACCATCGCCTTTGGGCCGAATCAAGAAATAATGAGTTCCGTTAGTCAAAGTGGACAGGTTAGGACTTGGGATACCATTGATCCTGACCCAATGATGTGGACAGACAATGGTATCGCCTATAGTCACGAGAACTACTCGGGAGCGAACCAGTGGTTCAACGAATATCCAGTGCTTGTTACTGGAGGATGGGATGCAAAAATCAAGATGTATGATTCTACACAACAGGTCCTCGTCACAGAAATCAATGCTGCGAAAGAAATCTTCGACTTCGCACTTGATTCCCAAGGCCCCCGTATCATCGTTGGATCTGGGGATTCAGCCACCTCATCTACAGGACGTATCCAGATTTTTGACTTAACAACGAGCAATCTGATCACCTCGATGAACACCATCGGAATCCCAAGAGGTATCGAACTAGATCACGATAGAAACGTGATCTTAGTGAACCATACTGGAAGTATAGTACGATTCGTATCTGATATTGATCAGGATGGAGTACCAGACGATGACGACGCGTTTCCGACAGATTCAACCCAGTATTCTGATTTGGATGGGGATGAGTTTGGAGACAATCCTGCAGGTAACCAACCAGATTCATGTCCTGATCAACCAGGTAATTCCTACGAGGATCGATACGGTTGTATCGATACGGATGGCGATGGTAGGTCTGATCCGACTCCAAGTTGGTTAGCACATCCTCTCGGACTTGCCGATGCCTTCCTAGATGATCCATACCAATGGTTGGATACTGATGGTGATGGAGTGGGTGATGCACACTCATTTACGGTTGGAAGTAACGGAATGAGAATTGACAATGGAGACGCCTTTCCTAACGATTCGACACAAATCACAGATCGAGATGGAGATGGATGTGGTGACAATTACACCTATTCAATCGATGATCTCGGTTATCGTGTGCCAGCAAATGGTGATGCGTTCCCAAATAATCCTCTCCAATGTCATGACCTTGACGGCGATGGTATAGGAGACAATTATTCCTACACAGTAGACCCTGTCACCGGTCTCTTGATCGAAATAGGTGACAAATTTCCATTTGATCGATTGGCCTGGCATGACCCCGATGATGATGGATGCGTTCCCTCAAGTGCAACAGACATTCCATATGATCATGATTCAACGAATTCCCTCGTATGTGCTGCACCAGACGTTCCTGAAACACAGGAAAACAACACGGATTCAAACTCGAACGTGAGTCAAACAAATTCTGATATTGACAATGATGGCGATGGTATTCTTGATCAAGACGACCTTTGTCCAAGTGAACCTGGCTTATCTGCAAACGGAGGATGCCCAGTCACATCTAACGATGAAAACAGTATTTCAGATGAAAATGAGAATCAAGGGGATCAAAGCGAGCCGCAGATTTGGGGGAGCCTGATGATCGTAATTATTCTCGGACTCCTCATGATTGCAGGTGCAGGTTTCCAAATTATTCGTAAAAAGGAGAAAAGTACTTCAGAATCAGGGACTCCAATCCAAGAAATCGAACGATGTCCTGAATGCAATGGTGTTGCACAAGAAGCAGTGGAAAATGGTAACCTATGGACATGGTGTCCAGCATGCAGGAAATGGCTCCAGTACAAAGGTCCAGCGTCTTGATTAGGACGTCGAATACGAATGGTAGTCCATCGAGGGCTGCAAGGAATCTATTGCTGCTGCAAGTCGAGCATCTGCTTCTCGTTCACCAGCTTCAATCTGTGCAGTTTCAGCATTAATTCTAACCAAACAGGACTTTGCACGCTCGTTGATTCCTTTGTTCAAACCCAATGAAGGGTCAACTACACCATTCAAGATACTCTGAATCCGATCGAGGCTTACCAATGTCCCTTCGCCATTCCGCATGCCCATCACGCCACCAATACGCTCCACACCTGAACTTCGCTCGAGAGCATCAAGAAGTTGCAAAGCATCCCGCTTTCCACCCTTCAGAGACCCTTGAATTCGCCATCTAGATCCAAGCTTGGAAAGACGGGCTTCGAGATGGTTTCCATTAATTCGAATCGCCTTATTGAATCGGCTAATTGAACTCCGTAAACGACCCCTTTCAGACTCTATTCTACCATGGAGTATGAGATCTTCAACTTCGAGTTGTTTCTCATCGGACCAAGCGTCTCTATCTCCTGACGAAGCAATCTGTTTGAGGCGAACCTTGCGGGCCTTCGCCAAACGTCGTGCTGCAGAATGTGCCTCTGAGTATTGTCCTCTGAGATGTAGTATTCGGACCCATTCTCGGAGGGCTGTAACAAGGACTGCATCAAGGTGAATATCTCGCTTTGAATGAAGTAAATGCGTAGATAACTCCTGAGCCATTACCTCAGCAATTTCGTAGCGACCTTCCCCAATATAACTACGAATCTGGACGACAACCTTGGCCGGGTCGTCCATCCCGAACATGTGACCACGCCTCACGATGAGCGACGGCGCACAGAGCGACGTCGGACACGAGGACGTGCGCCACCCTCATCATCGTCATCGTCATCGTCATCATCCTTGACCTTCCGCTTGGTGCGCCTCTTCGGACGTGCAACCTTTTCCTGGAAGAGGTCATCGTCCTCTTCGACTTGCTTATCTTCGGACTTCTCCTCTTTTTCTTCTGACTTCTCATTGAGAGAACCGAGATCTGCGCGGACATCGTCGGCTGAGCCGCCTTCGCCTCCTCCCATGAAGTCAGCCATCCAATCGTCTTCGTCGAGCATGTCCTCCTCATCACCACGCCGCTTTCTCGAAGGGTTTGCATTAGCCATCGAAGCAGCAACAATTGCAGCAAGGAGAAGGATCAGATTCAATCCACCCATCACATAGACGAGAAGGAACGTTCCAGAGAACATACCTGGAGATACACATCCTGTCGCAGAATCTACCTCTGTGTTCGGAGGAGTCGTCGGACAACTATCTGCATCGTTAGGAACGTTATCACCGTCATCATCAGGAACCTGCATATCTGCAACCTCTGTCGCACAAACGGTGTATCCAGAAGTGGATCTCTGACAAAGATCCACGATGAACGTAATACGTATCTCTTCGACATTTCCAGCAGAATCCCCTGCTTCAACAATCAAGCGTTGACGGCCCTTCTCTGGCCAGGAGGCAGCAGGATCCAGATATTCGAATACGAAGGTCTTGCCACCATCATCGACTGCAGTAATATCTGTGACGTTGAACCATTCCGTGCGGAGAATTGACGTCTGATCAAGACCTTTCTCAAACTTAATTCTGACATAATCGACACCTACGTCATCTGTTACACTCCCGTGAATTCGAACATATTCGCCGTAGAGGTAAGTGCTATCCGGACCGGGAGAATACATCTGAATATCTGGGTCCTCGACATCAATAGGCCAACCAAGAGTAACCTCAGTTCGGGTGTTTCCAGCGACATCAACCAGAGTATATTCAACACGAAGATCACTATTGACCAATCCAGAAGGTACCGTCATTCGAAGTCGGTAAGTATCAGCCTTACCGGGTACCTTCTCAGCACGAACTAGCCCTCCTTCCTCAGTGAAGGAATGCCCACCAGTTGTTGTAACATTGATAATCGGATCCTCGCCGAGATCCTCGTTTACTTTGAAGAGGAGTTGGTAATCACCCTGAGTCAGTGCCTCTGCAATGAAGTTCTCATCATTGTCATCCTCTCCCTCAACGGTAATGACTGCAGTGGGTGCGGTTGTGTCTTCATGAACTAACCATGCGTTGAATTCGTTAGATACAATCGTGTTTTCATTGCCCCACTGATCAGTTTGAGTCACAGCATACCAGCGATATCGATCTACGTCATCATCAACTGCAATGCTACGATACATCTGTGTGGTACTCGCTGATGGCTCGGCAATTGTTTCAAGAAGAGTCCACCCATTTTCGGCTGTAGCATTAGTAGTCAGTACCAGTTCATCTTCCCAATTCTCGATACCCCATGGATTTCCAGAATGGACCCAGAGGCCGTATGTTTCGTCCACCTCTTCGAAATCATTGAGCCAAGTTACGAGAGCAAATTTCGGATCCGCCATCACTTCTAACAGCGGAGATGACATTTGTGGAGCACGAGGGTCCTGTGTATCTTCAAGGATAGCGTCTGAGCAATTCTGAATGAAGCGCGTATCTTCGTAAGTACCGTTAATGTAGCCGTAACGGGCTTCACTCGTAACACAGTAGTATGTATTCTGGTAGACATTTTCTGGAACTGAAGCCTCTGTTGTTTGAACACCATCTGGGACTGTAGCTACTAAATCGATATTCGAATCATTCACGAGATCCGATGCAGAAGTCAATCGAGACCCGACTGAACGGTATACGTGATAATTCTCACCTTCGGCGCCCATCTGATCATTCCATGTGATTGTAGTCATACCGTTGTCATACACTGCAGTCACATTAGTCGGTTCTGCAATCCACGGATTGAAGGTGTCTTCGAATATCAGCGTTGAAGTTGATCCGGATGATAGGAGACCGTCATGATTGCCAATCCAATCTGCCACAGTAACGGCATAATAGGACTCAGCAAGGACACCTTGTTGTATAGTGTATCCAAACATCTCTTCACCTGCAGATACCTCTCCAATGAGTTGCGCTCCTGAAATATTCTGTCCAAATGGAGTTGGACTACGCCAGATTCGATACCTCTCGTTCCCATCCTCAATCGGATCATCACCCCAAACGATAGTGGTTGTACCAAATCCAGTCTCAGGGATTGCTGAGAAGGAGGCTGCAACTTCCATTGCAGGTGATGGGGCGCGAGAATCCTCGCGAACTGGACTTAGAAGGCTGTTCTGTGTAAGGAAACGGAAATCTTCGAAGCCCTGATCAACAATTGTCGCTGTATAGTACACATTACGGTCGACACCACTAGGGACACTAAGGCTGTAGGAACTAGTCCCTGCTGGAATATCCTGAGCGACAAGAGTAGGGTTGATTTGATCCCAATTCGTTCTGTTCGCCGGGATTGGGTGCTCGTAGATTCGAATCGTGTAAGCGTTCTCTCCGGTTTCAACTAACTGACCCGGGAAGAAGACCGGTACTGTATTTTCCCATTCGAGGACTGTTTGTTGATTTACACCATCATAAGTCGCATTGAGATTGAATACAGAAGTAATCGCATGAGAGGTTTCATTCACAGCCTCGTAGTTCTGAGAGACGTTCATCTCAACAAATGCAGCCTCTGTGCCGGTCCCAAGAATTGTTGTTACAGCATAGTGATAACTGCCCACATTGCTATGCGAGGTAAGGTGGATGACAGAGCGAGCCTGGTTCCTACAATTACCTACGCTCCACTCTGCCTCACAGGCTGGAATACTAGCAAAATGAGTTAGATTACCGTTCTCAATATCAGGGGTGGTGATTGGCATATCCGATCGGTATACTCGATAGGTGGCAACTTGGAGGTCATTCATCACTTGAAAATCGCTAGTATCCAAATTATCCCATTGAATACGAGTGAACTCGTACGTCGGGTCCCAAGACACCGAGATGTTTTGTGCCTGTAAATCGGAATCTGTCGCCCCAGATGCTGCGACCAGAGACGCGAAACCGGTCATTGACATTAGGACAAACATAAGGACAAGACCGAGGGACTTGATTCTCGCCATGACTGGACCCAATCCGAACTTGGCACTTGACCCGACATGAACTTGACGCCCCTCGTGTCATCCATCGGTTAGTTCTGAAACCCCCCGTTTTAGCCGGAAGAACCTTTCACGACAGTTGGGACGTCCCCTCATGGACGAAGAACGCGTCATCAGCCCATGGCCTAACATCGTCAGTATGTCGAGATTAGGAGCAGTCCCCCTTATTCTCGTATTCTACCTCCTATGGTTCGACGGGTTTGATTTCCCTGAATCTTGGGCATGGTGGGCTGTTCTCACTGTATTCGGAATAGGAATGGCTACAGATGTGCTCGACGGGTATCTCGCCAGACGTCTCGACAGCGTCACTGTTTTCGGACGCATGATCGACCCACTAATTGACAAGATTCTCATTCAATCAATGCTGATTCTAATGGCGGCATCGCCATGGACCTCTGCTCTCATCCCATCGTGGGCAGTGGTTCTGATTCTTGCGAGAGAAGTGCTTATCACCGGTTTCCGCGGATACGCGGAGGTTCAAGACATAGATTTCTCTGCTAGCCCTCTGGGCAAAGGTAAGACAGCCAGTCAAACGATTGCTATCTTGATGATTTTCGGTGGATTCGCTGTCCATGGCGCTTCTATGGCAGACATGGTTTACGCAGACATCTGCTTCTGGATGATGATGTTGGCAACATTCCTCACTGTCGCCTCTGGGGGCGAATATGTGGTTCGTCTGCGAAATGCATTGAATCAAGAACCAGAAAGCCAATCAATCTAAGGAAGGGCGTCCGGCGTGGTATCGTTGGCATTGAATGCCTGATCATGGAAGAATGAACCATCTTCCTGCTGCCACCACCAACGACCCTCTGGGTCAATGTAAACCGTGTGTCCTGTGGACTGATCGTACACCCCCCCAGGGATGAGATGGTTGTAATCTGAGACATGCAAAGTTTCGGCTTGTTGATTGGTGCGCGCCAATTCTGAATCGTTTGATTCATCTTCTGAAGCTTCTTCCGCATCTTCATCGGTAAGGCCTTGTGCTCGTAATCGAATCGCAAGCATGACTGTAAAAATCGATATGGCTACGATGACCAAAGCAAAAATCAGAGTAAGCAATGTGCTGACTCCCCCGCTTCCTTTCAATCCTGAATTTTCATTGTCCAATGTTTCGATTTTTTCTGATTCATCTGGAGGTACTTCGATTTGAAATTTCAAAACTGTCTGCAAATTTGCCCCATCCGTCACCCGAACAAATAATTCTGTGTTGTTCCAATCCCGCCACAAAATCAAACCATCTTCCCTATGCGTATTCCAAGTCAAATTATTGTCAGACCATTCAATGTTTGATGGTCCACTACCAAGCCCATCATCAATCGTCAGCTCAACAACCAATTTGGATACTGGTGAGCGTGAGGCATTGACCTGCTCAATGGAAACCAGCGGTACGTTTCGATCAACACGAATCCAAGTTGCATTAGCAGGTCCTATGTTTCCTGCTTCGTCAACAGCTCGAACCTCAAACGAATACCGACCATCCATGAACATCGTCAGATTCACTATCGATTCATTTTGTGTGACAGGGGCCCACAAACCGCCCGCCCATCGGACTTCATAGTATGAAATTCCAGACAGGTCATCAACAACAGGTTGCCAATGAATCGTAAGTTCATCAGCGTATTTCCATTCATCCATCGAGGTGATTTGAGGTGCTGGAGGGGGGGTCAAATCTGTTTCAATACTTGCATTTGCCGTGACGAATCTCAATTGATAAGGGCCGCCCGGCATCGCTGGATCCCAAGTAACTCGAATGTGGTACAACAGCCCAACGCCATCAATATCATCGTTCAATGCTGAAATTGTCACCCAACGAACCTCATCATCGACTATTTCTTGCCCAAGTGCACCCGAACCATTCAGTACAGTGACCTCTAGATGTGCACCTTCAGCACTCAATGCAACCGATGTTCGGTTTCCTGAATCAATGACAATCGCATACCAATCGACCACGTCTAAACCGATGAGGCAACCATCCAACGTGAGGTTGGCATTCGCGCCCAAGTGATGCGCTGACGAACGTGTCGACGCTGCATCCGATTCAAAGCGACCATCGGTCTGCGGATTATCACATCCAGAGAGTGTATCGCCTGCTGGTGGGGGGCTGCTTGAATCAATCACGAATGTTGAATTAGATATACGAATATTGTTTGCTTCATCATCCTCATAGTGCTCACCTCCAGAATCAATGACTAGAACAACCCACCAAACACCATCTATATCGCCAACCAAATTGACTACTTGTGAATCGGCGATGGTTGAACCACTCGGTAGTGCTGGAACTCGAGATTGTGAAAGGCGGATGTCTCCACTTCCCAATGTACGATCTTCAGAAAGCCAAATCTCGATGTCGAAACCGAGGGATTCTTGCCCTAAGTTTTCGGCCCCCCATTCAATCGATACCGTTTGACCAGGTTCGGCCGAAAGTGGAGATTCAACCCATGCGGCTAGAAGGTCGCGGGCTGGTGCTGAAATCGTGAAAGCGGTGCTTGCAGCTGCATTGTTCGACTCATCGTCCTCTTCGATCTCAGATGCTGTGTCGACAATAACAACCCAGTGAAAATCTCCAATATGCTGACCGGGGATAATGATATTCCGTACAATATTTACCGAAGAACCACTGGTTAACGGGTCGACCCGGAAACTGTCCACTTGTGTGTCATCGGTTCCTGACTGGGCATCAATCGATAACAACAGACGGGCAGTAAAAGAAGGTGCATCAGAACCACCAATATTACTGACATTGATGAATACAGTGCTCGATTGGCCGCTCACAGCATTGTTGGAATAGCCTATTGAATCAATTACAATATCCGCTTGCTCTATACAGAACTGCCCACTTGATGGCATGGCATTGTTCGTTTCATCCATCTCTACAATCGAGTTGTTTGGATCAACAAGAATGCCCCAATACCAACAACCGTCTCCGATATTGGATGGGATACCAAGGTTGACTGATCCTGACCATGCACTACTTTGTGCAATGGTACTTGCCACATCTGAACCGACCAGTATATCGTTGCCGGTTCCACTGATTGAAGAATCGGTGGAAAGATAGATGCTGTAATCGACACTGGCGACATCCTCCATTCCAGTGTTTGAAATTTGAACGGAAACTTGTGCTGTTCCGCCCCGAACACCTGATGCCGGTCCAGATATAGACGTGGGCTCCAGATCAGGGCCACAATCGATTACAGTCAATTGGGAACTGTTTGTGACGGCGATGTTGTTGTTTTCATCGGATTCTGAAATGTAGTCTCCATAATCCACGTAGATGCCGACATAGTATGTGCCTGGCGTGATAGTCGTCGGTAGGGTTGCCTGAATACTTGAGTGCGTATAGGAAGGGACATTTGCGGTTCCACTCGCATATCCAAGAGAGGTGCCAGTATAGATTGCCGAAACTGAATTACCAGTCGAAACTAGGGCTTCATAATAGTGAGAGCCCGCATTATCAGTACCCAAATTGGTCACACTCAATGTGATGTAAATATCCGCACCTTCGCAAACTTGACGATAGCCGGAATCAACTGAAATCGAGGTCGCCTCCAAATCATAATCTGGAACCGCGATGTAGAGCGAATTCCCTACTTCGACATTGTTGGTCTCATCACCTTCCGACACTCGACTAGTAGAATCTACGATGATTCCGAAATAATAGGTCCCTTGAGCCAAATTGCTAGGCAGCGTCGGACTATATGTCCCACTTCGATATGACCCACCGGAAATGCTGCTCGCCTGTTGGGTGGATCCTAATTTCGTATCACTGGTTGTGATGGTAGAATCGGTTGAAAGGTACATTTCCCAGTAGAACCAGCCAGATGCATCATCTCCAGCATTGTCGATCCTCCAAGAAATACTCACTTGTTGGCCGGCTTGGGCTGTATTTGGTCCAGACGGGCTGTCTGGAGTCAAATCAGCAGGCTCCTCGATATCTATTCGTGAGCTGGAGGAAACAACGTTGTTCGTCTCATCCAATTCATTTACACTGCCGCGATTATCAGCGATTAGGCCAAGATAGTAGTATCCTGGATTCATACCAGTTGGAATCGGAACATTGTATTCGTAACCAGAGCGGTAAGAACCACCACTGATACTGCTCTCGCTGAATTCATCGACGTATGTGTCCGATGTGGTGATGGTTGAATCGGTCGAAAGATACAGTTTCCAGTAGAACGAACCAGAATAATCAGTGCCAATATTGTCGATCCGATACTGCACAGTGATAGTATCGCCCATGATTGCAGAGGATGATGAGGTGCTGACTGACGTGGCCTCCAAATCTGGGAGGTCCTCTTGAAGCGTAATTTGATTACAAGTCCGAGCATTGTTCGATTCGCTGGCTTCGTCGACATCGGAATCGACATCGAGGATGTATCCCCAATAATAGGTCCCAGCATTCATGGAGGAAGGGATTCGAGTGCTACTGGATAGAGAATCTGTCCGATAACTACCCGAAGACAAACTGGACGAGTATTGATCGCTGCCAACTTGTGTGTCGCTAGTTGTGATGGTGGAATCTGTGGAGAGATACATCGCCCAGTAAAATGTGCCCGTTGATTGGCCGTGAGTACTGGAAACATCATTTTCATATTGAATTGAAATCGATGATGTGAGATAGTCTCCAACCGTGCCAGTGGTTGGCGTAGAACATGACGATGAGGTGCTTCGAGGAACCAAATCAGCTAATTCATAGACGTGGACTCGGCCTGAATCGTAATCGTCATTGTTGTTCTCATCAGATTCACTGACCTGATTATTGATATCAACAATCATGCCGACATAGTAGTAACCACCCGTGATTGATGATGGGATTGTCACACTCTTGGTTGATGAACGGGTACTACCTGAGGAAATGCTCGACTGCGACCAATCGTCCAACAGAAGGTCGTTGGTTGTAATTGTCCTATCTGTGGACAAATACAATCCCCATCGAAACGAACCTGATGATGAACTTCCATCATTTTTGATTCTCGTACTGATACTTTTGGAATCTCCA
>DAYJ01000114.1:42440-50355 GCA_002506875.1 Euryarchaeota archaeon UBA40
GCTGAGAGATAGTCAACTGTGAGATCAGGGCCACTTCTGGGACTCGTCTCCATCGAAGCATCAGTTATACTCAATTCTTCGACTTGGGAGGCCGGTGCCAAGGCCAATAACATCGAAAAAAGTGCCAAAAGCGCGACGGATCGAATCGTGCTTGCTCTAGAGGCCATGGTCGCTCCCCGTAACAGTTGTTGGACGTATATCTTGTGGTGGATAACTCTGGATGTGAATATGTGGTTCGTCTGCGAAATACATTGAATCAAGAACCAGAAAGCCAATCAATCTGAGGAAGTCGATTCGGAGCTCCAGACAAGAGCCATGCCTCGATATTCATCCAGAGGGTATCTGGCGAGATATCCGTAGCATCAAATTCAGCAGTACGTCCGTTCGGCTTATCGCCCCACGGTCCACCGACCATCTCCCATTCAACATTCGATTCTATTTTCCAGATTGGGTAATCACGTGATTGGAGACGAGCCGTGAGAACAGAAGGTGAACAACGAATTACTACACTAGCATCTACTGGAAGAAGATGGCTAAGATGGCCATCAATTAACATTGATTCATCTAATTCGGCCGCAGATGCAAGACCTTCAATATCGATAGATTGAGCACCATCATGGTCTATTTCAGAAATCATATCATGTGCCTCAGCAAGTTCAGCGACTGTAGTAACGGTCCAGCCCGCATTCGCTGCCAATGTGGCAATAGTCGTCTTCCCAACTCCTGGACTACCAGTGAGAGCAACTACCAGAGACGGTTCCACAAAGACCGCTTGAGAACTGTTGGCATGAACGCTCCGCCTCCCGGAACCTTCACGCTCCGAATCTTCTGTCAACCCATTATGTCCGATGAGGAACACGCCGAAGAAGAAGTAGAATCCCAGGCAGATATTGAAGTCGAAAGTGGGTTATCTGCAATCCTAAATGCCTGTAATCCAAAGACCTCCCCCTTGAACTGGCTTCTTCTTGCGGTTCCCTTCGCAGCCTACACCTCAATTGCCCACCTAGACCCAGGAATTCAATTCGGAGCATCTCTAATCGCCATCATGCCACTCGCTTTCTTGATGGGAAAGGCTACTGAAGAAATCGCTACCAAGACCTCTGAATCTGTTGGAGGACTATTGAATGCAACCTTTGGAAATGCGGCAGAGATCATTATCGCGGTCGTTGCGATTCTTGCTGCATCCTCGGCGCTAAAAACTGGAGATATTGCTACTGCTGATGTATACATTCACTTGATACAAGCGAGCTTGATTGGAAGCATACTTGGAAATCTCCTACTCGTCATGGGTTTGTCCATGCTCTGGGGTGGAATCCGTTATCGCCAGCAGACATTCAATACTCAAGCCGTGAGTGTGAATTCAACACTTTTACTCCTCTCGGCCATATGTCTAATTCTACCTACTGTGTATCACATCACCTTATCTTCAGGAGGAGGATGGGGAGAATCTGAGATTGTTGATGGAGTTCTGATGGTATCTAGATTGGCTGCTATTATCCTAATGATTGCTTATGGATCACTCCTTTTCTTCCAGCTGAAGACGCACTCCGATCTGATGGGTAGTGGAGGTAGTCACGGACACGAAGAAGCTACAATGACGTTGAAGGATGCTGCAATCCTACTAACCATCGCCACAATTTTCGTGTCTTGGATGGCCGAGATTATGGTTCACTCCGTAGAAGCCGCTGGTGAGACAATCGGCCTACCTGCAGTTTTCATCGGTGTAATCTTGCTTCCTTTGTTTGGTAATGCTGCTGAGCATTTTACTGCTGTTGTGGTCGCCGGCAAGGATCGGATGGATCTCTCATTGGGAATTGCCATCGGTTCTTCGGTACAAATCGCAGCCTTTGTTGCACCACTAGTCATCCTACTCGCTTGGGCACTGGGTGTCAATCTAAGCTTTGAATTCGGCCTCTTGGAGACGGCTGTCTGCATGCTCTCTGTCCTGATTGCAAACAGTATCTGTCGTGACGGTGAATCAAACTGGCTAGAAGGTACTATGCTGCTCGCCACCTACCTAATCATAGGAATCAGTTTCCTATTCCATCCGTGATTATTCGGATTCAAGATTCAGGTCTCGTGCAATTTTATCTTGACCTGCGAGGAGAATCGAACCTTTCGATACTAGAACTTCGTAATCGTCTGCTGAAAACCTGATATCTACGCGTGAACCGAAACGGATCATTCCAATCCTCTGACCGCGTCTGAGTGACTCACCCGGACCGGTATATGGAACAATAGTCCTAGCCACTGCACCAGAGATTTGTGTAATCTCCACCCGATGTCCAGTCTCGTGTTCAATGACACTCCGAATTCGCTCATTCCCTTCGCTTTCCTTCCTCGATGCACGAAGATAGGGGCCACGCCTCCTACCCTTACCGGTTCTATGCTCCATATGCACAATACTTCCAGCCAACGGACTACGCTGTACATGAACATCTAGAGGCGACATATAGATCGCAATTCTGATTGAGTCAAATCTAGATTCTTCGCCTTCAGATACCTTCTCCCAACGCTGTTCTGTAGAGTATCTCAATGGTTGAGGGCACGGTTCAGGAAACCAATCACCCATGTGAGGATCCACTTCGATGCGGCTGCTTTGTAATTCTTCTTGAGTAGGACGCCGGCCCGTAGCTCGCTCACGGACAACAAACATGACACATCCGTCCGCGGGACTGACAAGAAGCCCGTTCGTACGAGGTATTGGGCGATCAGGATCCCGATGAAAGAAGGCCATAAATGCACAATTACAAGCCAATAAGACACCAATAAGAGAAATCATTCCTGAAGGATCCGCAACAAGAACTGCAATCATGAAAGTGCTCAGAGACATGATGCCCAAGAGCAATGTTGGACCGATGCCTGGTGGCGCAATGCCAGCCACATTTCTCACTCTTCGGAATCAGAATCCGTTCGAGCTTGGATGTTGATTTCATCATCATCTGTACCGAGCACACCATCTTCTCCAGGATCAACGCTGACCTCAACATTATCCCCTACTGGGACTGGCTCTCCGGTTTGCTGGGCTGTGAGTATTGCTTCCTCCATCCGCTGCTTGAAACTCTCTTGAGCCTTCTGGAACTCTGCAGCCTTCTGGACTGCCGATTCAATCATCTCATAACGTTCCTTGATTGCCTGATTTAGGTCCTCGAAGACCTTCATGTTCTGGACATACCAATCGTCTCGCGCTCCAAGTTCGGATTGAGCGGTCTGAAGTTGCTCATCGAGTTCTTCTGTGATTTCGTATACTCGCCCAAGCATGGCGCGTTCCTTGGAGTATTTCTCCTCCATCTTCTCAAGCTCAGGTTCTAGATGTTCGACACGCTTGTTGGACTTCGCACCATCGAGTTCGAGTTCACGTATTCGATTGTCCTTCTCGGAAAGGAGATGCTCTAGACCTTCTCGCTCAATTTCACGATTGAGGGCTTCCTTCTCAAGAACCTCGATCAGAGCCTGCTTATCCGCAATCTCGTCCTCTGCCTTTCGATAGGCTTCGTACAACCGCTCCAATCTCTGAGTCTCCTCTGCGAGGCGAGACTCAAGCCGACGGATGGTCATCTCAGGCGAATCTTGTTCTTCCACCTCATCATCGCTCAGGGGGTCCATCGACACCTCCAGAGCACCTTCCGCTTTAACCCCGGCGGCGCTTCCTGCGAGCAGGCGCGCACTACTGATTCTGATTGCTCAATTGGAGAGCGATTCATCGGCGACTGCAGCGAGAGACATGGCAACAGCGAGTGTCAGGTTCTTTGAAGCGGGAATATGCAACTTCTCATCTGGACCGTGTGCATTTGCATCGGGGCCCATAGATCCAGTCACGAGGAATCCGGCATCTGGAAAGCGGTTCTGCATCATCGAAAGGAACGGAATAGTACCCCCTTCAAACAGTGGCATCCAATCCTCTCCATAGAGATGCTGAGCAGCCTGATTCAATGCGGAATCAATCGATGCAGGTAGGGTGGACGCGCAGAAACCATCAGCTACCGCTTCAGGGGTGTAAGTCACCTTCGCACCATGTGGAGGGTTTCGTTCCAATACCTCTTTCATAGCCTGCGAGGCAACCTCTGCATTGATATCAGGCGGGATTCGCATAGAGAGTTTGAATTCAGAGTATGGACGCAACACGTTTCCTGCTTCGGCGATTGGCGGAAAACCATCCGCTCCAGTAACTGCAAGAGAGGGTCGCCAGTTACCATTCAAAACAACCTCGACAGGATCGAGAACCTGTGGTTCGACGCCGTCGAGGAATGGATAAGCAGACCAGACGGTGTCTCCTAGAACACTAACGATTCTCTCAGCCCTATCCCTTAGGTGTGAGCCAATCTCCGTATTCAATTCAGGAAGGAGAACTTCACCGGTGCTGGAATCCTCAATCCGTGAAATCAGGTTGCGAGCGATGCGGAAAGTCTCGGGGATGATGCCTCCTGAAAGACCAGAGTGGACTCCTTCCCTTGAGACCTCCACGCGAAGCATTCCTCCGACAAGTCCTCGAAGAGATTCTGTGACCCAGATATTCTCATAATCACCAGCACCAGAGTCGAGTACAACGATTAGATCGGGTCGACCGATTTCATTCTGATATGCATCTAGATAGGCAGGGAGGTCGTAAGATCCCGATTCCTCACAGGTCTCGATTAGAAAGCGACAACGCGGATGAGGCAGTCCCATCTTTTGCAGACTCTTAACCGCCAAAGCACAGAGATATCCACCATAACCGTCGTCAACACTTCCTCGACCAAACAGGTAAGGATCCTCTCGAACAGGCTCGAAAGGATGCTTTCCCTCAGACCAGAGTTCAGTTACTGGAGGTTGCTTATCCAAGTGACTGTAGAACAGAACATCGCCTGGAGCTGATCCTGCGATATCTATGATGAGAATCGGACTCCGCCCATCAATCCGATGAACACTGTATGACATACCCTCGAGGTCGATGGAATCAATCCAGGAACTGAAGAGTTCAATCACATCATCTAGTTCCCCTCTTGAGTCCCAATCCGAATCAAACGCCGGTGATTGAGCAGGAATTCGGACAAAATCTTCGAGGGAGGGTAGAACGGATTCCTCCCACATCACTTCGATGTACTCGCGCATTCCAACGACGTCGATTCCAGACATGAAGCCACGTGACGAGTGTCAGCACATTGACTCTTCGCTCAAGAATCACTAGGGCCACAAATAGGTAGAGAACCTCTTGAGAATGGACAAGAGTGACATGTTTCTGCATGCTTCAATGGAAGTCGAGGGAAGGCGCCCGGATTGGCATGGCCTCCATGGTCGATGCGAACTAATTCGTGAATAAGATGGTCGAGATCGAGGAGTGTCTGCTCAAACAAAGAAACGTCCATCTGCACGAGGCGCCCACTGATTCCAACCCATATCGCAGGCCTTTCGACGGTTCTCGGAATCAAGCCGGCCTTCTTTCTTACCTCTTCCAATCGTACTAGAGCCAGATGATACAGTACAAGCTGATGGCGGTGCTTCGACAAAATCTCCTTCTCTGCATCAGTCAAATCTCCATTATCTGGAACTTCCAGCAGTGTGCCTTCGATTGATTCTGGAGGTTCCCATAGCAAATACGCATCCTCTGTTTTGAGATCAATAGGAAGGATTCGAGAGGTGTCATCATCGGAATAGGCCACGACCAAATCAACTAGTCCACTGAACCGTCCTTGTGCATGTTCCGAAGTGAGATGAGTTTTGGAACCCCAGGGAGACCAACTCTCGACCTCGATTGGAGAGCCCTTTACAGTCATCTCAAAACCAAAGGGCAATTCAGTTCGAACACCATCCAAACATCCCCATTTTCCTTTCTCCTCTATGAGGAAACGACCGAGGGGGGAATCACGTAGAACCTGAATCATACGTCGAACTGCATCGGCTGTCAAATCACGATCTGCAGAACCCGTCAGGAGTTCATCGAAGATACCTGGAAGAACTGCTTCAAGTTCATCGCCTTCCCATCTTGAAGGTGAATCCGCTGTCCAATCTACTGGTAGAGGAATGGATGAAGAATCTCTTGCAGGACTAGGGGCACCAATTTCGACTAAGCGATGAACGATGCTCCCGAATACGTTGGGAGGAGGTAATCCACTCTCTGAATCAAGATTCTTGACCAAACGTACTACCTCACCCTGCAATCCAATGTGGCGCTGGAACCAATGGCGACGCATACAGGACTGAGCTACATCCAATCCAGCAGGTGTCAAATCTGAGGTTAGAACATCATGCACCTCGGGCGTAGGTAACGAAACCGATTCCGCTTCATCAAGCGTTGAAAGAACTTCTTCAATCTCAGTAATTGTCTGAATCACAGTCTTCGGTTGCGAACGATCGAGGAAGCAATCAGGTGAATGATAAATTCGCATTCCAATCCCATCTTTCTCACCAATTTGGAGATCATGCTGAACTAACAGGGGATCAATCGTCAAAGTGTATTTCTTCGGAGTGAGGGTAGGTACGCTAGCATCTTCGCCGCCGCATAACCATGGTGACTCAATTCCCTCTCGATGAGCAGATTGACGCATCGATTCGAGGAGCATCGGACCGAAACTGGGTGTTGCACCTTGTACAATATCTAGACGAATCCCCTCTCCATTGACCCAAGTCGCACCTCTTGGAGAACCCGAGATGATGAGGCGTTCTTCTGCCCGGGTTGCAGCCACATACAGAAGCCTCCTTGCTTCTGCATGACGTTGTGACTGATTGAGTAAAGTTGAGAGATTCCATACAGGTGAAATTGGATCCTCGGATGCATCCGGCCAAGGCTTTGGATGAACACCGAATATGTTGGGAGATACAATGAGGCGATCCTGATTCTCATGGGTTGCCTTTGTCAAGGATTCACCAAAGGCATCGGCGAGAATCACCACTTTCGATTGAAGGCCTTTCGACTTGTGAATAGTCATGAGACGAACTGCCCCTGCAGAAGTGAGGGTTCGTGCCTCTGCACTATCGCCCTGATCCTTAACTCTCATCAAACGGTCTGCCAGCATTACGGAATCTCCACCTACCTCCAACCTAACATCGTTCACCATTGCAATAAACGAGGCGACATCTGTGCGATCATTCGCTGTAGGATGGGCGACTAGTAGGTCACTGTAATCCGCAGTCAATTCCAATGCCTCAAGAATTCGTCCACTGCGAGCACAATTTTCCCACTGGCGGAACAGAGCCTTCTGGTCCACTGAAACTGTCTGTTCAATAAGACGCGAAATCAGGTTGCTACCACGTGGGGCATTCCGAAGATATTCATCCATCATCGAGTCATTCATGCCTACAAGTACAGAGCGAGCAACCCAAGCCGCATGGTGTCGATGATCTGGGCGAGCGAGGAACTGCACTAATCCCATGAGAGGGGTAATCACTTGGCGACTAAGAAGAGCACCTTCCTTATCGGCTTGAACCGGAATCCCATGTGCACGAAGTCCTGCAACAATCGGATCTCTCAACTTCCGAGTTGGAAGAAGAACCATGATGTCTCCAGGGTCCAATGGATTGCCTTCTTCCACATGACTATGGTTGCCTGAGGCTGTTCCAATTATGCAATCTGATCCTTGGATTAGAGCACGAATACGCTCAACGATGAGGGTCGCCTCCAGCAGTTTTCGATCTGGTTTCCCATGTTGGAAAGGATCGATGGGGTCGACTAAATCCTCGGGAACCATGGAAACAGTGGTAGGTCCGACTGGAAGGAGCCATTCGAGTACACCTTGTTCATCCGAACGCCCGTCACAAGCATGCAGTTGCTGATGCTTGGCATACCAATCTGCACGACTGAAGGTCTGATGACGAGGGTCAAATACATCATGCCACCATCGGTTCATGACCTTGAGAAGACCTTTCGATGTACGGTAGTTAATGGCCAACCGCACATGACCAGCACGTCGATTAGATATTTCTCCGAGAGATAGTGGGA
>DAYJ01000128.1 GCA_002506875.1 Euryarchaeota archaeon UBA40
GTTTCACCTTCAGGTAGAAGAATCGAACCAGAAGTCGAATCAAGGTAGTTAGAAGAATCGTCTAACTCGACAATTGCTTGGCTCTGACCGTTGGAATATGTAGAGACAGATGCAGCCTGTGATAGCCCCATTGTCAGCATTAGCATAGTCAGCACGATGGCCATAGTTCTCTTGGTGCGATTGATTGATTCACTCGTCATCTTCCATCACATACCCAAAGGTGGGTGGCTAATCCACGGTTAGATGGCTTAAAACACCACTCGTTCATGGTGTCCTCCGGAATCAGACATAATACGGCTGAATCCTCATCTCAGATGCCGACTCAACCACTGGTTCAAATCAGAGGAGGACGCGGTGCATTTCCATGACGGAGCCATACTCGAATGAAGCCGTGACCAAGATGGATGAGGTATTTCCACAGCATACGAACGCCTACAATACCCTATTCGGAGGGCGTCTTCTCAGTATCATGGATACTGCAGCAGGTATGGCATCAAGTAAATTCGCTCATCGTGAATTCGTCACGGTCTCGGTTGATGCACTCAAATTCAAACGTCCAGCATACCAAGGTGACCTCATTGAAACGACAGCGAAAGTAGTGCACACCAGTACTCATACAGCAGGCGTCTATGTCGTCGCAAAGAGATTGAATCGAAGTGAATGGGAACGAGAGGAAATCTGTGCAGGATTCTTCTTCATGGTTGCAATCGACTCACAGATGCGCCCAATTCCTATTCCTCAATTCACCCCGGAAACGGAGGAAGATCACCTATTCTGGAATCGAGCACAAACTGCTCGAGATGCGATGAAGGCAAACCCATCTTGACGCAATCATTGAATCAGAGTTGAAGTTCCCGCGAACTATGGCTGTCCTGAATGTTCTGTGCGTGAGTACCGAGGACTTTGCAAGAAATCTTGGAAAACGGGCTGATGATCGTGACGTTGAATCCTACATCTACAAGGAAATGAGGAATGAACAACAGGATGCTTTGACTTTCCTTAGACCACGAAAGCATCCAGAACGAATTCGACCCTTACTAGCGGCCCTTGACATCTCGGACGCAGGTGTAATCCAGGTCCAGCGTATTGATGCATCACTAGGCGAAGTGCTTGTCGCGACCTCTGTCGCAGGACTTCGTAATGGCGCCTTGGTTATCGACCCAGAAGAGGGTGAATGGGTCGATCCTGACCAATTGAGTACCATCATCAAACAAGCTGGCCTCGATGGATGGAAGATTATGTCGAAAGCCGATGTACACACAATTCGAGAACAGGCTTGGGAAACTCTCGATAGAAAACGGGAAGATTCAGACAATCCCACAGATACACCTCTCGCGATACCTGTGGATCAGAACTTCAGTGTGAAGGGAGTCGGGCTCGTTGCTATTGGAACTGTACAAACCGGAGTTGTCAACAAACACGATAACTTAGTCACAGCACCTGGAGGCGATACTGGAGTGGTCCGTTCCCTTCAGGTTATGGACGTCGATGTAGATACTGCCTCATCGGGAGACCGCGTCGGTGTCGCTCTACGGAACATGAAGGAGAATGCACTTTCTCGAGGGATCATTCTGACAAGACCTGAAGATGTTGGGCATATCGAAGTGCATTCTAGTAGTTCTATCCAGATAGAAAAGGCCCCATTCCAAAAGCGTTCAATTGAGGAAGGCACCGTTATACATGCCTCTGTAGATCTCCAATTCGTCGTTGGCCGATGTAAGGAAGTTGGTGAACGAATTCATGTCGATTGGGATACCCCTATACTTGTTCGAACTGGAGCTTCAAGGCGCCTTATCCTGAGCCAATTGGATGCTGGATCAATGAGAATTCTTGGCCATGCCACTAATATCCAATCCAAGTGAAACGGCGTTAACACGTTCACCGATAAAACGGAGCATCCGCACTTGAAAATGATAAATTGTATAAGTGCAAAGAGAACATCTTCCCTCTGGATGCACTCTGAAGACGAGCCCCTGCGGGCTCGGTCGGATGGAGAGGGGGCCGAATCCTTCGGCAACCTCCGTCTGACCGGGATGGATGGGCGATTACGCACAGTCCTCACCGAAGAAGCACTACGCTTGGAGCGGGGCGATGGCAAGGGAATTCGGATTCAGATTTCATCAATAATCTCACTCCGCCTCATTCCTATTGCACCTGTTCCGAATGGTTTCGCTGTGCTATCTGCTCTCCTACTACTGTATGGGCTTCGGATTGCACCCCCCTCGTTGATGCCATATACGACTGCTGGATCGGTCCTCATACTCGGCCTCTGGATGCTGTTAAGAACGGATACTATCGTAATCGAGACTGCGATTGGTGATCGACATCGACTCCAAGGTAACAGTGAATCACTCAAGCGACTGAAGCGACACCTCGATCTGATGATGGATGGGTCATCGCTTGAAGAAGCTCAAGATGAATTACGAATAGATCGACCTATTGCAACACCGTTCACTATCGATTTAGATATGCAGCAATCCAATGAGAAAAATCTTGCTGATGCTCTCGCGGCCCACGTTAACATCGGAGGATTCCTAAACTCAGATTCGGAAATTCAAACTCCTCTTTTGAATGAGCCTAGCAGTTCCACACCCTCTTACATAAGTGACTGGAGAGATAGCATCCCTAGTTCAGAGGAAACAAGTTACGGGATGTTTGGAGAAGCACAGCGGAATCGCGCTACAGATGCGCTTAGGACAAGCCAATCCGAGGTTAAGAGTGCCTCATCCGCTTTTGAAGCACCTCCAGCATCCATTGATACTGATAATGGAGGGATATTCGGATCACTCTTCGACGAACCGGCAGCACCCTCCACTCCTACGCCAGAATATAGTCGACCAAGTATCGAAGACGACCTTGCCTCAGCAAGACGTAGCTATGATGAGTTCAGTCTGAACGCGCCTTCGCACAGCACAGGCTTACTTCCAGCCCCTGTCCCAACACCAATCGAACGTCCGCTGAGTAGCAGTCAGATGATTCGTCGTGCTCAAAATGAATTCGGACCCTTTGATCCCACGGCACTGCCTGCGCCTTCTACAGATGCTGTACGCGACGAGTGCCGGATGGATGGATTAGTTGCATCAGCCAGACGTATCGAGATTCAAGATATCGATGTGATGGATGCGGAGATTATCGAAGACAAAACTACAGATCCATTACTCGAAGAGAGACCTATGATTCTCAGGATGCTGCAGGGTGGTGAGAAGAAGGGGCGTATCGTAATCCGCCCACGAAAATCCAATCCTAGCCGCACGATTCTCGGATTAGTCCCTCCATTCCGGCAGCGTGCGGCACGACGAAGGGCGATGTCAATCCTAAGGCTCAGGAGTGATCAAGAGCATCAAGCTCAACGCGTTGAACACCTCCAAGATTCCATTCGAAGTGAAGGCTCTGACCATTTGGTTAACGATGGAGTGACTAAAGCTATGGAGAGTATCAATGCCACACTTGATCAAAACCAAGTCACACCTCCAGAAAGTATCACATTGGCCGAGATGAGAGCCACTCGTCCAGATGGGAAGGAGAGCCAATATCCAGGCCTTCGTCGATTCGGCTGATTAAGCCCCAATGATTCGACGGAATCGGTCCAAGCGAGCATGGTAGGTCCCACGATCTAATTTGACCATTGGAGCAGTACCAAATCCACCCACTACGAAAGAGGCCGCAACGGTCGCATGAATCAGTGCATCTCGGAAATCCTTCTCAGTTGGATTCTCCACACCACTCTCGGCCAGACAAGCCATCACCGTACCTGCAAATGTGTCCCCGCAACCAGTAGGGTCGATGACGTCTCTTGAGGGATAGGCGGGCATCGCAATCGTATAACCATCGGCAATCATCAGAAGACCATGTTCCCCTTTCTTCGCCACAAGAATCGGCGGGCCGCGTCCTGCTTCGGCACCACCTGAAAGTGCTGATCCATCGCGAACAGCCCGCATCGCAAGTACTAGATTGGGCTCCTCCGCCAACATCCGAACTTCAGCCTCATTCAGGAATGCTATGTCTGCTCGGCGTAGAACTGAAGAGAGCGCCTCTCGCTCAATATCAATCCAGAGATTCATTGAATCAACAGCAACAAGAGCAGGAGATTCCATCTGTTCGATTACAGATGCCTGAATAGCAGGGTGGATGTTAGCACAGAAAAGATAGGGAGCAGAACGCCACTCTTCCGGAACCTTCGGATTGAAAACCTGCAGGACATTGAGATCCGTGTTCAGTGTCTCGGCCTGATCCATCGCCCCCTCATAACGCCCTGTCCATCTGAAGGTCAATCCTTCAAGTGTCTCGATTCCAGTTAAATCGAGGTTGTGTGATCTGAGTATCTCTAAATCTGATGGATCTACATCCTGCCCAACCACACTAACCAAACCCACTCGCCCCTCTTGATGAAGAACGCGTGATGCTGCAAGACCAGCATGCACCGCAGCACCGCCCAATGTGTCTTCAACCGTGCCGTGCTGTGTGGAGATGGTATCGTAACCAAAACTTCCAACAAGAACAAGATCCAATACTCAAACCCCCAAAAGACCCGGGTGCTCCTCAAGATACCGTATCGTTACACGGCGATCTAGGAAATCCCTCTCATCAAGTATAGCTCGATGTAATGGGACGACAGTATCGACACCATCTAGGATAGTCTCCGACAGGACGGCACGGCTTCTCCTGATTGCTTGATCCCGATCTTCCCCCCATACGATAACCTTCGCAAGAAGAGAATCGAAGCATCCAGGCATATCATATCCAATATGCGCATGAGTATCGACCCGAACACCGACTCCGCCAGGAAAGTGACATTCCCAGAGCCGACCTGGAGAGGGGATGAATGTGCGAGGATCCTCTGCATTAATCCTGAATTGAATTGCATGCCCCGTGAACTCAATCTCATTCTGGTTCAGAGGCAATGCCTCGCCGGAAGCAACGCGGATCCCTAACTCCACAAGATCATGACCAGTAATGGTCTCTGTAACCGTGTGCTCGACCTGCACACGAGGATTGACCTCAAGGAAGTAGAAATCGCCATGGGCATCCCGCAGGAACTCAAAGGTCGCGAGACCGCTATATCCTACCGCCTCCGCTCCTGCACAGACCTTAGCACCGATATCTGCACGGACTTCTTCGGTTAACCATGGCCCCTCCTCAAGCAACTTCTGATGACGGCGCTGGATGCTGCAAAATCGCTCTCCAAAGTGAATCGCGCGCTTACCGTCAGCGAGAACCTGAAACTCGACGTGTTGTGCGCCCTCGATGTACTTCTCAACAAACACGCGATCATCACCAAATGCACTCCTAGCGCGTGATTGACATAGCTTGAGAGCCGAAGTGAATTCACCCGCCTCATGAACAATCTGCATTCCAATACCACCACCACCAGCTGCTGCTTTGATGATTACTGGATATCCTATCTCCTCTGCAAGCAAGATTGCTTCCTCAGAGGTCGATACCGGTTCACTGCTACCTTTGGCCACAGGCAGGCCAGCAGCCTCCATAGCTTTCCGAGCCTCTATCTTGTCGCCAAGAAGCCGTATTACATCCGATGAAGGACCTATGAATGTGATTCCTTCCTCCTCCAAACGGCGGACGAAATCTGCATTCTCAGCAAGGAAACCGTAGCCAGGGTGCACTGCATCCACACCCATACTCTTCGCCGCGGCTATGACTGCCTCAATATCAAGATACGAATCCAAAGGATTGTCTCGGAGAATACCGCGAGCGTCATCTGCAAATCGAACTGGTAATGAAAGGCGATCTTCACGACCGTGAATCATACAGACCTCGATACCGAGACTTCGCAACGCGCGCCCAATTCGAAGCGCGATTTCACCTCGATTCGCAACGAGGACGCGGTGGAACATACCTCGTCGAAGGACAATCCGGTTGATGATAAAATCGGGTCAGTAGACATCGCGAAGATACCGCTTCTCATCCTTCATCATCCGCTGCTCGACGTACGCCGCTGCATCGGCCTCAGACATACCGCCGTGTTCAGCGCAAATTGAAATCAGAGTACGGTGAACATCTTTCGCCATACGCAGTTTATCTCCACAGACATAGAAATAGCCACCTGCATCTATACGGGACCAAATCTCCTCACCATGCTTGGCCATTAAATGCTGGACGTATACTTTCTCGGACCCTTCGCGAGACCAAGCAAGATCAATTCGTTCAATGGCTCCAGCCTCCATCCAAGACTCAATTTCATCACGATAGTAGAATTCACCGGCTTCAGTCCAATCCCCGAAGAACAACCAGTTACGACCCGTTGCCCCGTCAGCTACTCTTTGTTGAAGGAAGGCACGGAATGGAGCGATTCCGGTTCCAGGTCCAACCATGATAATGTCCGTTGAGATATCCTCTGGAAGAACGAAACTCCTTGTTGGAGACATGAAAACAGGAACTGTGGACCCACCCTCTGGGCATCGATCTGCGAGATAACCGGTTGTCAGACCTGTTCGATCTCGACCATGGTGAGAATACCGGACAATACCAACTGTAAGATGGACGGTTCCAGGCTCATGATCTGGGCTTGAAGCAATTGAATACAAGCGAGGTTTGAGAGTATCCACAGCATCAACGAACTCTTGAGCACCAAGATTGAGGGACGGCATGTCCTCGAAGAGGTCAACATAGTCGCGTGACCATATGTAATCCTCCATGGCGGCATCATCGTTAACGAGGCTGGACCAAAGCGCAAACTCTGGGTCATCCACTGGCCCAAGTGGGGCATATCCTTCTGGATAATCGCCCTCTTCAGCACTCATCCATTGCTCAAGTAGAACTCCATCAGAATCCAACCGAGTTCGGGATACAATCTGCATTTTTACACTACTACCTGAATCTGAGAAATGTGTCGAAAGGCCCTGAATGAAGCGCTTAGAGAGGCGGTGTATCTCGGACTTAGTGAGAAGGGCATTCCGCAGGGTCATCTCCTCATCCTTTACTACAACAATCTCATCCGGAGGGCAACCAAGACGTTCAATGGTAAGATCCACAAGATCAGGGGGGCAAGTCGGGAAGACGCCCAACGCGTCACCAGCTTTGTAATCAAGACCAGAATCACCGAGATCAAACACAATATGGCGCGTTTCTTTTAGCGACCCTTCGCCGTTGAGCACGTAATTGACGTTGATATTCGAAGGGTAGGGGTTCTTGTTTGAGTACTCTGACATGGAATCGCACCCAGTTCGAGGGGGCCCGCTATCGGTATTTGAAGGGCTTCACCTAATATCTCTGAGGAGCGGTTGAATCAAATGCTGGATAGAAAAGCGGACTGTATGGCCTCCTCACTCCGATTCATCGGTTCAGGCAATGCCTTCTGTCCACCCGGGCGCTTCCATTCCTGTGTCGTCCTCGACGAAACTATCCTGATTGATGCTCCTCCCACGATTCTACCCCAGCTGCACGCCGCCGAGATATCCTCGGCAGCCATTACTGATCTGATGATTACCCATTGGCATGGAGACCATGTCTTCGGACTCCCATTCTTACTCCTTGAACGAAGATTCATCACCAATCGAGATGAATCAAGGCGGCTGCGAATACATCTGAAAGCAAGTGGAATCGAGCGGATGAAGGCTATCTGTGAACTAGCATTCCCTGGAACCTTACTCCCCGTCATCGAGGAACGTGTTGAGTGGGTTGTCAACGATGTAGGTGAAGTTGGCCAATGGTCGTACGAGCGGTTTCCTGTATTCCACACACCGGCGACGGAACCGCATGGCTACATGCTCCGAGATAGCAACGGTTTCACACTCCTACATACTGGCGATTCAGGCCCTTGCGAAACCATAGATCAGAGAAGGCCTGAATCGGATGCTGTAATCTTAGAAATGGGAGTTCCAGATGGGGCTGAATTCCCACATCATCACCGTCCAATCGACATCGTTCATGTAGCTGAATCTGATCCGGAACGAACCTTTCTCATCACTCACAACTATGCATCTGGAGCAGGAGTTGAAACGGGGTTCAAGATACCTGCTCTACCTCCGAACGCAATCCAAGTGGAAGACGGACAGAAATATCATCTGGAACCTAGAAACATCACACTGCATGATTGATATGTGAAGATTTAAACACCCCTAAGATACAGAAAAAAATGGTTTTCTTTCATTTCTTAATGGGCAGAATTAAGTCATTGACGCGGGTGTGAAGCAAGTCCCTTTGCCCTATCCCGGGACCAACCGTGGACATGGGCTTGGATTTGGAGTGATTAAAATGACGAACATCTTTGAAGCGGCGAGTCGTTCAAACTCAATGTTCTCAGATCGTCGAGTCTTTGACCCTCGCCACTCTCCCTCGACTCTCCGTCATCGAGATGCACAAGTACACGCCATGGTACTCAACCTGGCGGACGCTCTTGAAGGCCACATCCCAGGTAACATGATTCTCTACGGCACGACAGGTGCAGGGAAGACTGCAGCCGCCCGATTCGTAATCCAACAACTTGAGGAAAGGGCAGAAGCGATTGGTAGTAGTGTGACATCACATGAGGTGAATGCCCAGCATACTAACACCCGCTATAGGGTGCTACACAGTATCGCCACCCGACTCTGGGAGAAAGGCGATGTCACTATTCCATTCACAGGATGGCCTGCAGACAGGGTCCTTGAGGAAACCGTTCGTCGCATGGACCGACGATCAGGAGTCCATGTCATTGTTCTCGACGAAATGGATCGCCTTGCAACACAATCCGAGGAACAGTTGCTCTACGATCTAACCACTCTGAACGTACTCCTGAGTACGGCGCGAGCCTCAATCATTGGAATCAGTAACGACTTCTCATTTACCGACTCACTGACCGGCCCCATACGTTCTCGACTAGCAGCAGAAGATATTGTGTTCACACCTTACACTGCTGACCAAGTCAATGACATTCTGATTGATCGGGCAACAGATGGCCTTCGCGAAGGAACCTGGGATGAATCTGGAATCAGGTTGTGTGCCGACCTAGCTGCGAAGGAACATGGTGATGCAAGGAGGGCAATCGACCTTCTTCGTGTATCCGCACAACGTGCGGAGATTGGTGATGCAAACAGTATCAATATCGAACATGTAATCAGCGCTCAAGCCCAAATGGAACAGGATCGCGCCATAACGCTCATGCAAGGCCTTCCTGAGCACCAGAAATTGATTCTGATGTCTATCCTCATCAATCAGAGAAACGGCGTTCACACCCAAAATAGTGGAACAATATGGGAAACCTACACTCAAGCTTGCTCCCGCGCGGGCTTCAGGCCATTGACATCACGGCGTGTATCTACAATCATCAACGAGTTCGATTCAGCAGGTCTCGCACATGTAAGAAATGTCTTCCTAGGCCGCCATGGAAGAACGAAGCATGTGTATAGCCTCATCCCAAAGGGAATCGATGCAATACAGATTCTATCCCAAGATAATCCAGGCCTCGAAGCGGCATCCAAGGGTGCCTACAAACTCCAGAAAAGGCTTGGATAAGACGCAGTCTCATCCGGCAACGGTTAAGACGACCTCTCCGGTCGAACGGTCATGGCGGATGATGCGGTCGACGAGGTTAGCCCCTCCTTCATTCCAGAATCGCCCACACTTGGGCGCATCCTGACAAGTATAGGTATCTGGGCTCTGCTCGTCGATGTGATCAATATCCTGTATGGCGCATACGCTGCGGGACAGAAGGTTGTCTGGGCTGGATTCCTAACGTATGGATACCTTGCAGACAACACACACGTAACCCACGATGGAACTGTCTTCAGTTCAGGTGACATGGTGTTTACCGCCATGGCTCTCGCCTGCCTCGGGCTTGGATTCATGATTCTACAATCTACTGAGGAAAATGGGTTTGTTGGATGGTTGCAAAGTTTCCTTACCCTCGACCGCTGGACGCCTTTCTTTGACGCAAGTAATGGAACCAACAAGATGATTGGTAACTGGATGACCTTGATTGGACTCATATTCTATTTCGGATGGTCTGGAATGAACATGACTTGGGTCGACCCGGGTGTTTACGCGATTACCATTCCTCTAATCGGGTTTGGCATCATGCTTCCACACCTCGATTCTGATGCAGAAGATGCTTGATTACCGGTGTCCTGCACGGCCAAGAATTGCATCTATGATGCCTTGACCGACTCCCAGCCAGATAGCAACACTCCAAAGGATTCGAATCCGTGACCACGGTACTGCAAACATGGTAATTTCCACGAATATCCCCAATAGAGCAATTGTTGGGTAATCGTAGCAAAGCAATTTGACAGCAAGTGACCATAACCCCAACATAGGAAGTATGAGGGATATGATAGCACCATCTGAGATGAAATCATGATTCATCGTCAAGTTTTCAGATGTCTTAACTCCACGAAACCCATATCGCCGAATAATTCTGAAATGAGCGCGAGCATCTCGACATCTCTTCTTGAGGAACCGTAAGAGACCCTCCTCTGCCACATGTTGGACCGTTGCTTCAGGGACATAGAGAATGGTTCCTCCATTCTGGATCATCCGGATACTGACCTCCATATCTTCTGCATGAAACCACTCAGGTGAAAAACCACCAATTGAACGAAGCATATCAGCACGAAACATGGAACATGGGCCATTGGCAAGTGATACGATTTTATCGCGACTCGCATACTTCTTCGCGATGACCTCTGAACGAAGACGAGAAATTCGACTTGATCCCGGTGCGAATACAGTCCGGCCTGTCAAGGCGACTACATCCTCGCTTTCTAGACCAGACAAGTGAGTAAGCATCGTACTAATCCAGTTATAATCCGGACGGCAATCGATATCTGTAATCGCAATCCATTCTCCAGCAGCTTCGTTCACAGCACGATTACGGCCGGCTGATAGACCCACTCTTCCTTGACTACGAACGAGAAGTTCGAGACCACCGTCAGAGGGTGGTAAAAATGACTGCATCCGTTCCAATGTTGCATCATTTGAACCGTCATCCACTGCTATGATCTGCAATGGTCGGTAATCCTGAGCACAGAGCGAGGAAAGACAATCCTCCACCCAATCTTCAGCATCACGCGCACATACAGTGATAGTGATGAGCATCACTTCGACTCCGTTGACTGGAACGCATCAAGAAAACGACGAGCCCTATATTTGGCGGCTAAATCCACACGACGGACGACGATTCCCTCTCCTGGCTGACCATACATGATGACTGTACCAAGAGGGCAGATTAGAATCAAAGGAATCGGAGAAAGATCTTCCTCTCCTTCAACATCGATGACCGTGGGGCCATCCCAATCCATAGCATCTCGACAAGCTTCGTACATAGACCGCGTTAGCGTTCCTGCTGGGTTGACCGCATAGAAGCGTTTAGACTCATCAAGAGCAATCCGAGATGATGGACTCCATTCCTGCCTTTTCGTACAACCGTCGATGACAGCAACACGCGGGATATGGCCACCCTCTTCGAGAGATAGAACGGTGACATCCCCAACTGCGACAATCATCGATTTATCCTTCACAGTTGAAAGAGCGGATTCAAGGGCGATGGATGGATTATCCTCTGGGCCCTTGTGCAACGTTCCCAAAGGTTGTTTCAATTCATCATCAAGGACTGCAGGCATATACCGAACAGTATCGAAATCCGATGCCTGAATCCAGAGATTTCCAGATGGTGAGACAATACCGCTCCTAATTCGTGATGATGAAAGAATCTCCCCTGCTTCATCGATGAAATGCGCCACAACCACAATTTCCAACGGTTTCAATGCCGCTTCAATACGCATCTGGTTGATTCGCTCACATCCATCGAGTGTTTCAGATGTGCAACCAATGACTACACAATCTTCCCGATGTGGCGCAGGTCCTAATGGATCATCTAACATGTGTACTGAAGCCTGAACTCCAGTCTGTTCAATAAATGTAGAAAGTGATTCAAAGCGTTGGTCGTAGGATTGGACCTGATTTCCCTTCGCTGAAGCCATACTGTCTGAAGTCACATGAATCTCAAGATTATCGCAGCGTGCGGCGACCTCTTCGATCAGGCGATGATGGCCTACATGGAGGCGATCGAACGTTCCACCAAGAAGGCCGATCCGTTCGCTCATGCCCCTAGGTAGAGTCGGAGTGAATTGAAACATCCGACAGAGTCTGTGTCCCGGGGCGTAACTTCCCGCTTCATCGCCGTAGCTCACGGGCCTGACCCTGCCCCAGGACGTCTGTCGGACGGATTGGTTGTCCCATGAATCATCCCATTCGGTCAACCGGGGACCCATAGTCCGTCCAGCCGTCGTTTGCCTCACGGATCATCCCAGATGGTCCCCGTGAACTTCGATCGACGGCGAATCCCCGAACGTGGTACCGAACGTCATCCTTCCTTCCGGCGAGGGAGGTCGTCAGCACGGTGTTGCAGTCGGGGCAAGCATACTCCGACTCCGTTCCGTTATCAATTCACCGATACAGTACTCGAGGGCGGTCTGGCGGACACTCTGCCAAGCAGTTGCATAATCGCAGGAGAACCATCAACATCGATTAGATGATGAGAAGAAGGCCACTGCTCTACTGGACGACAAAGCCAACCTACGTGACGATGCGTAGAGCCTAGACGAGGTGGGCGGTCCGCCCTCATATCCTCGATTGCTTGGGCTGCATCGATTAAGGAATCCTGTACCGCTTCATCGAATCGGGTAGACGATAGGAGACGTCGAATTCGATCTGAAAGACTTGGACGGAAACCTGGATGAATACCCGGAGGGGCTAGGGGCAAAGCAACCTCCGAATCGAGAGGTTGGAAGAGAAGAGCCGGCCAAGGTGCTGGATTAAATGACAGTGCTGAACGACCAGACTCACTCTCGGTAAGGATTGTGAGGACCTCAGCAGCGTGTGATGACCACCACGACCATGGTAAATGTTGGATGATGCGTATGATATCCCCTGTATCTGGGGCAGAACCAAATTCATTCCAATGCATTAACAGTCTCCATGACTGTAAATCATGGTCGACTGGAAGAGTGTAGGATCTACGAATAAGAGATTCAGAGATTATCTCGATACCGCCCTTGCGAGATTCAGGATACACCGATAGCAGATGGGCAACACCTGACAAAGTATCAGAACAACGAATAGGTGGAGATTTAATCCAAGCATCGATTCCCCATCGAAGCAAATCAGCGGCTTCATTATTCGTTAACCATTGGGCAATTGATAGAAGGCATCCTGATGCCCAAGAACGCGTCTTCTCATCCTCAGCATACAACGCAATTCGACGCATAATGCTGCGCTTCTCATCATCGACGATGAGAACTTCATTGAGATGTTGAACAAGAGCAAGCCTCCATTCATCCGAAGTAATCCATATGATCTCAGGGATACGTGGGATTGGAATCTGATTTACTGCAAGTAGACTCGACCAGTGATTTTCCATACGATCATGAGTCCTCTGCCAACGGTCAATCCGGTTCACATCACTCGATGCAATCCATGCTGCCAATGGGTTAACCCGTTCTATCGAATTAGCAAATTTTTCGTCACCATCGCCATGAATGGAGCAAGCATACAGGATTTGCTCCTCAGGAGTATCCTCAATCAATGGAGGACGCATGGATGTAGTGAAGGCAGTTGACATATCATCGAGTTCATCGGGACTATCTGGGACACTCCATCCAAGAGGTGGCCTAAACAAGGAAGGGGCACCATATCCAATATGCACGATACCTTCGGTTCCATCGGAACGAATCCATCGGAGATCAGGGAGACGATGGATGGGGTGGTGTTCGAGACGATCACCGCGTGTCATCTGGATTGTGGACCACGGTGCGATGAGAAGTCGTAAGTCCTCAGAACGATGAATCCTACGAGAGAGTACATCTGGCAACGGAGTTGGAACATCGAGGACTAATGGCATCGAAATCGATCGATTAAGAGCCCAGATAAGTAGAGCCTGGATGCCAGTCGTTGAAAGATCGTTAATCGTGACGTAATCATAATCCCATTCTTCTGTGAATTCTCGCCCCCCAAAGTCATCTTTGAATCTACGAAGAGTCACATCAGATACTCTACGGGATCTACCGCCGGTACGGCCGCGCAGAATATGGTCCTGAAGCGCAACAAGCCGAGAGGAACGGGCCTGTGGTCGGAGGCGAGGGTGTACAATTTCTATCCAATCGGTTAGAATTCCGAGGGGCAAAGGTGTACTTTCCCTCTGAAGGATTCGACGACGACCGATTGAAAATGCACCATTACCTGCAATCTGAATAAGTTGCATGGACACCTCATCAGAAGCGACTTGACTGACTACGGAGTTTACTGACATCGCAGGAGGACCATCGCGCCCTACTCGTCCTAACTGCCAAGCGGATGGATCGGCAGACAGTGGATGTTCCTGACCATAAGATCCAGTATCTATTTCCACCCAACGGTTCAATGCAATACGATTGATTACAGCATCATCTAACAATCGAATCCGTAACAGACCAAAACTAGCGTCTAACCAACCTTCCAAGCGTTCAGGATTAGACCCCAAATGACCATCCATCCTCTCAAACATCTGATTGTAATGGCGTGAATTCCTTTCACGGGTTTCCGCGATTGTCCATGAACCATCAATCAATGGAAGGTGTACAACAGAAGATTCGACACGATCAGAGAGAACGAGAAGAGCATCCCGTCCAAGAATCGAGATGACTGCACCAGATTTTGGTTTCTGTTCCTCAAACAATCCTTCAGTAATCCGTGAAAGCTCATCTGACTCCAACATACTGAATCCAGAAGCAGTTAATGCAAGAGATGCCCCTCTACTTCCAGGGGCATCGGTTAGTTCGATGAGCCCTTCCTGACGCATCCGCTTGAGTTCCGTCGACACGTGAGGGACATGAAGACCTGCTCTCTGGGCAATCTCAGTCACAGTTCCGGATTCAACAGCGAGTTGAATGAGGATAAGGCGACGGTGTCGACCCCGAATCCTCGCGACCTTGATCGGATTCGCCATTGCGCACTCAGAAGCGTCTGAGCCTCATTCATATTTCAATCTTGATATATTTCTTATTCATCGAATGTTTAAGTTACAATTTGTTACATCAAAATGAGTAAGTGGGCTAAATGTTAGTACTGGCTAATCGTTAAATCAGAAAAATAAGGTATTTTCTGCGGCGAATGTGTAACTATATTCCAAAATGGCGGCGGTCATTTGATAACCCCCCCGACCATGGCGCTTACATCGGCTGGAGTTGTACATTGCGACGATTGTGCCGGTAGAGACCTGGAGGCCCGGAAATGAGCGAAAATCTCAGAATTCTGATTCGATCCTACCTCCAGAATAAACCTCGGAATACGTCCGAGATCGCAGAGCACGCACACGCTAATGGCAATAGTGCGAGCCTGGAGGAGATAGAGAAGATGCTTCGAGCTGATTCTCAGGTCGTCCGCGTCGATCTCGTACGTAGGAGTGGTGTGCTCTCTTCCGGCTACAGGATCTGCGAATGGGCTTCTGTCGATTGGATGACCAATAGGAGGGAACAACAATGAGAACTACAAGACTACGAGAACGCATCAAGAGATTCCTCGCCGAAAAGGGCGAGGCTAACACAACTGAAATCCTCGAGCACGTGAATACCACGACTCGACACGGAACCACCCCTCAACAGTTAGGGAATGTTCTGTCCAAGGACAAGGACATTGAGAAGGTCTCGACTACAAAACGCGGTGGAGCACTCTCCGGCCGATACGACATTTGTGTCTGGCGCTTGCGTGAGCAGGCCGGCGAACTTTGATCACTGAGTCGCCAGCATTCTGTTCAAAGCAATTGAGGCATTCTTCGCAGTTCGTTCATCGACTGCAATGACATTTCGATTGATATCCCCTCCGAGGATTGCCTCAAGTTGTTCTGCTAGGAATCGAGGATGAATCATGTACATTGTTGAACAAGGACATATTGAGTCATCAAGGCAGATAATCGATTTATCTTGATACTGTGCATCTAATCTTTCAACAAGATTGACCTCCGTACCTACGCCGATAATAGATCCAGAAGGTGCCGCATCACAATATCTTCGAATATAGTCTGTGGAACCGTTAGCATCGGCGGCATCTACAACCTCACGACTACACTCAGGATGGACAACGATTTGTGCATCAGAATGAGTCAAACGCAATCGGTCAATCTGATCCACTGTAAACCTCTGATGCACAGAACAGTACCCGTGCCATAGGATGAATCGAGCCGTTTGGATACAGCTATCATCCCATATTTCCCCTGGAGTCCACACTGCCATATCCTGGTCATCGAAGCCCATACTAAGTGCAGTATTTCTGCCAAGATGTTGATCAGGGAAGAAGAGAACCTTGCCTTGACCTCCTGCTCGTTCAAGTGCCCACTCAAGCACACCACGCGCATTTGTAGAGGTACATACAATGCCTCCATGCTTACCTACGAAGGACTTGAGAGCAGCGGAACTGTTCATGTATGTCACAGGAACGAGGAATGCATCTTCCTCCTTAGCAACCTGATCGGGATCCTCTCGATTCGCTGGATCTGACAAACCGAACTCATCGATTAGTGTCGCCCAGCACTCTTCGACGTCGGGTACATTCGCCATATCCGCCATAGAGCACCCCGCCCTCGTAGTAGGCATACTCACTATCTGGGTAGAATCAGTCAGTATATCTGCAGACTCAGCCATGAAATGGACGCCACAGAACACAATGTGCTCCGCAGTACTATCTGCAGCGAGCCGCGAGAGGCTAAAGGAATCCCCCGTGGCATCAGCATGTTCGATTATTGAGTCGCGTTGATAGTGATGTCCGAGAATCAATACTCGATCTTTCAAGGCAGCCTTCGCCGCAATAATCCGCTGACGGTGATTCTCTTCATCAGGATCGAATGCGCAGGAGGCCACAGGGAGTCCGACACTCATTTCGAGCATGCGTCATTCCCGGTGCATTTGAATCCATCTTCTTCACCGTAGAGCCATGGGGGCGGGCATGCCGTGGTCTGAAGGACCCCTTATTCACGAGGGCGCGGAGGGCCTTGTCCATCTCGGACAATGGTTCGATGGAGATGCCGTGATGAAAGTTAGACGGCCACGAGGATATCGAGATCCAAGCCTGGATCATGCGCTGACCAAAACACGCATCCTCAGCGAATTGCGAATCCTTCGCCAAATGCACCACATTGGAATGAATACTCCACTAATCCTCGATGCAGATATCGATTCAGGAACAATCATCATGACGCGTATTTCCGGCCTCCCGCTGTTTGAGCACTTACGTTCCCCCATTATGTCCGAATCTTCTGCGAAAGATGTTTTGCGTTCGGTAGGAGCAATCATCCGGCGACTCCACCTCAATGGTGCATCTCATGGAGACCTAACCACGCACAACATCATGTGGGACGAGAAGGAAGGAGTTGGGCTAATTGATTTCGGGCTCGGTCGACTCTCACCTGAAATTGAAGCACTCGGACAGGACATTCAAGTTCTCAACGAATGCCTCAGTGCTAGCCACCCTGATCACCCATACGCCCTCGAAGAGGTTTTGATTGGTTACGCTGATCAACAAGACAGTGGTGAACCATCTGCGAGTGAGGTCATCGAACGATTCAACCAGATCAGAGGGCGGGTTCGATACCATGGTTGACATAAAGCGAATTCTTTTCCTAACCTCTAACGAAGGTAAATTACGAGAAGCGAAGCATGCCCTTGAACCACGGGGATACGAAATTGTCTCCTTCGTAGGCGGTACCAATAAGGTACAACTTGTCGAAGTACAGGCTAGGGACCTAGTTACCGTTGCTCAGAGCAAGATCGAGCAAGCTGAGTCTTATGTTGGAAATGCACATCAAATAGACGGCGTGATGGTCGAAGATGCAGGATTTTTCATCGATACGTATCCTAGTTTCCCCGGAGTATATTCTGCCCATATACTCGAAAGTCTAGGCCTTGAAGGGATATTGCAACTAATGCATGGACGAAAAGAACGTGGTGCTGAGTTCCAATCTGCAATTGTACTCCAAATCGGATCAGAGAGGTTTGTAGCTCAGGGTAGATGCCGTGGCCGGCTTTCGGAAGATGTTCGAGGGAACGGAGGATTTGGTTACGATCCCTTATTCATCCCCGAAGATGGAGATGGGAGGACGTTTGCAGAAATGTCCCTCGATGAAAAGAAGGCTCTTTCTCACCGTGGCCATGCAATGGCACGACTGCTGACACTGCTGGAAGACCGAAGATGAAGCACCAACCTCAATACACGTGACCTTGTGGCCTAGAAAGGGTGGAACAATGGCATCCTTCTTCCGATTGGTGCTCTGGGCGAGTCTTCTCATTGGAGTCCTCGGTCTACTCTCCGTTGATCTCACCCTAAATGCCGAGATGATATACGCCGGAATATTGCTCATCTTGCTTGCATACCTGATGTTCTCAGGTGGAGAACCCGCTCCTCAACCACGAAAATCCATGTCTAAGGCACGAATCGAAGATGATGGGAGCGATGACGATGAACACCCAGATTCGATTGAATCAGAGGCCCCCATCAAGCGTACTAGAGGTGTCGATGTAGTCACGGAGCAGGAAGAAATCTCTGACGAGGAGGCTCTTGTTGAGGTTCAAGCAATTGTCGAAGACGTAGTTGAAGCACAGGAATACGTGGTTGAAATCGATGCTCAATCAATGCTTGAAACCGAGATTGATACAGTCGTTGAGACCCGCCGGACTACTCAGGATGAAATCCGTAGTGAAGTCGAAAAACGCAGGAGAAGGCAATTAGCGAAAATTCGAGGAGATACACTTCGATCTAGGCATATTCGAACTGGAAATGAGGAACTTCGCGAACTGATTAAGCAATCTGGAAGTGTATTGCAAATCATCGATGAACCGGAATCGCCTAAGCCAGGACACCCCTATGGCCGAATCCTTATCCAAATCGATGAAACACGTGTAATCAAACTAAGAATCCCCCTCGATGAAGGACTCCGAGCGGCTGAAGAGGAGCCTGCTCTCGATTTTGGAGGCCTACCTCCACCGCCTTTACCTGGTGAGGGAGGACTCCCTCTACCTCCTCCTCCAAGCGATATGGACCTGCCACCACCTCCTGAATGAGGGTGGATTACCAGATCTTTCCAAACCATGATGCTATGTATCGAACGCGCTTCCACCCCCTTATGGTCAAGAAACCTGACATCGATGAACTGACGGTTGAAGAAGTCATTTCTGGAACTGGGGTTGTTGTTATTGCAACTGTGAATCGTCCGGGAAAACTGAATGCTCTAAATCATGAAGTCAAGGAGGCAATCAAAGAACTCGCTGCTTGGGCTGATGAAGCAGACCATGTGCGTGTCATTATTTTCCAAGGTGCAAAGCCAGGACCGGCTCCTGAAGGTAAACGCCCCAAACCACATGCCTTCGTCGCAGGAGCCGATGTCTCTGACTTCAAAGGAAAAGACAGCGTAACAATACGTCCTGAGTTTGAAGATAATGTCTGGGAAGCAGTATGGAATATCTCAAAACCAACTATCGCACTCATTGATGGATACGCTCTCGGCGGTGGAAGCGAACTAGCCATATCCTGTGACATCAGGATTGCCACCCCTCGCTCTATGTTTGGCACTCCCGAGATCAATCTTGGCCTAATTCCTGGAGGCGGAGGAACGCAGCGACTTACCTGGCTTATCGGTTACGGGCGTGCAATGGAGATGGTGATGGGTGGTGGCATGATTGATGCAGAAGAAGCACACCGTATTGGACTCGTTAATCACGTAATTGAAGCGGATTTACTAATGGAGAAGGGGATGGAACTCGCAGAGAATCTGGCTTCCAAATCTCCACTAACAATCCAAGTGGCTAAGCGGGCTGTGAGAGCCGCCCTTAATCATCCAATCTCAGACGGTGTCCTGTTAGAGCACAACATGTTCGTAGATCTCTTCGACACAAAGGACAAAGATATCGGGGTAAATGCCTTCCTTGAGCGCAGTACCCCTGAGTGGACTGGAGAGTGACTCAGTGTCCGAAACTTTGGTCGAGGCACAGGGTCTCGCTAAGAGATTCGGTGATTTCGTCGCCCTACAACCCCTCGATGTTAAAGTCAAATCAGGTGAATTCTTCGGAGTCTTCGGCCCAAATGGAGCGGGGAAGTCCACCTTCATTCGTCTGCTCACGGGTCAACTCTCACCTACAGAAGGAGAAGCTAAGATTCTCGGTATCGACGTAGGAGACAAACCGCGACTTGTCAAGGCTAATATTGGAATCGTCCCTGAATCTGAATCTCCCCCATCCTACCTCACTGCGGCTGAATTTCTCGAATTTGTTGCACGTCTCAGGCGTGTCGACAATCTATCAGAAAAGGTAGCATACTGGCTTGATTGGTTTGGCATGACCGATAAACGAACTACGCTATGCAAGGATTTGAGCAAGGGTCAACGACAGAAGGTTATGCTAGCCTCGGCCTTCATACATGAACCTCGATTATTGTTCCTCGATGAGCCATTCGTGAATCTTGACCCCATCTATCAAAGAAAATGTCGTGAACTCCTACTCGAACACGTAGCTAATGGAGGCACTATTTTCCTCTGCTCCCACATCCTCGAAATCGCCGAACGACTCTGTACCCGGGTAGCAGTCATTGATCACGGACGGGTTCTTGCAGCGGGACGACTC